>DATFSI010000075.1:0-30666 GCA_035262705.1 Candidatus Acidiferrum sp.
TTCAAACGAAAGGATTGTTTTATGACGATTCCAAAACTGATGTTGATGATGGTGTGTCTGATGTGCGTCCCTATGGTATCGAAAGAGGTGCCCAAAGAAGCGCCCAAGGAAGCGAAGGTGACGCCCCTCTTCTCAAAAGACCTGGCGGACCTTCCCAACAAGGAAGGTGTGATGATCACCGTTGAGTGCCCGCCGGGCAGTACGGATCCAATTCATCACCACAAATGCACATGGGTTTATTTATGTGCCGGAAGGCTCGATCGTGATGCAGGTAAGGGGGAAAGGAAACGATTCTGACTCCGGGTCAGACCTACTACGAAGGCCCGGATGATGTTCACGTCGTCAGGAGGAACGCCAGCCAGACCAAACCGCCGAAATTCGTGGTCTTCTTCGTTAAGGATAAAGGCGCTCCCGATTAGTGCCGGCGAACTAAATCAAAACTGACGTTACACAGCATATTTGTTTACGGTAGATATCGCTTGTGACAGAACGGGAAGCTGGCAATTCAAACCCGGCATGTTATGAAAAATTGGCGGATGAGCTTGTAAGCCGGAAACGACCTCATCGCTCCACGGAAAAGCTTGAAACCGTTGCGTCGCCCGCTAACAGTTCTGAGCCTAGACCTCCTTTTCTGGAAAGAGACCTGGCATCCAGCGCGAAGCGAGCACAGCCGGAAATGCGAGCCGCAGCGGAAAGCGTGGGCTTTCTGAAACCAGCACCGCGCGTTCGAGCAACGCGGATACGATCCGACGCGCTTGACGCTCGCCGGTGTTTACAACAACAGCCGCATCTCCACGCGGAAGTTCCCCACGATACAGCACCGCTTCGAGAATGTTGCCCGACTTCGCGGGCAAGCGTCCCAGTGCTGTCTCCTCCTCTGCCCACAGACGAATCCGCGTGCGCAGGCGATCGGGTTGCACCAAACCCTCCATGAAATCCACCTGGTCGATGCAAATGCCGAGGAAGAATTCTGTAAAAGCCCCTAGCGCCTCTTCGCTGAGCAGCCCGCGCCCATCGAGATCGTTGCGCCGAGGCTGATCGCAGGCAATCAAATGCCGCTTGTAAGCTTCAACGTTGCGGGCCAATCCCCTGGCAACCGACCACGCACCGCCGGTCTTGAGGCTTTCGAGAAGCATTGCGTGCGACATGAGGCGCGCCACGCGCCCGTTGCCGTCGAGAAAAGGGTGAATCCACAGCAACCGGTGGTGCCCTGTTGCCGCTGCGAGGATCGAATCCGTTTTGTTCAGAGCCCCATAGACCTCGGCGAAACGCGTCAGAAAGCGCGGAACCGCGCCAGAGCTCACGGCGACGTGGGTGCCCACCACCACATCGCGCGCACGCAGTTCTCCCGGCACGACGCGCACGCGTTCCTTCGTTTCCGGATCTTCCACCCAGAGAAGATCTTCCGGTAGTAGCTCGCAAAACCGCTTGTGCGTCTCGCGGATTCCCTCCTCGGTCGTCGCGCGCCCTTGCAGCCCGCCTCCGTCAATCCACTCTTGAACTGCGATATGGGCTTTGGCTTCAAGTTGCAGATCGCGTTTGCGCGGGTCTTTGCTATAGTCATTTTTCAGGGCGCGTTCGATGTCCACCGGGTGCGTGTAGTGGCCTTCAATCAGATTGCTGTAGTAGCAATTCATTGCGCGCACTAGGTTTGCCAGTGAGGAGAGTAAGCTCTCTGGTAGACTTCGCCCGAAGCCAGCCGCTTTTTGGGCGAGTTCGACCGCCATGTCGGTCAGCTTCGAGCGATGCCGTGAGGTCTCGCCGATCAGCAGTGGCTCCATCTCCGAAATCGGCTCGCCACGATCTGCGACCGCTCTCATGTCCGCTTTTTTGACCGTACGCTTAACCATAGCAATTCCAAATATATCATAGATTTAATAAACCGTCACAAGCGTTGTACGGCCAACAAATGTCCGCTTGATTGTCCGCTATTTAAGCAGGCGGATTGCCTTTTCTCTTCCTACCGGAACATCTTTTGTATCGAGGTCATCGGCAAGAAGAGACGATTCGGTCTACTCGGAAACGAAATGAAGCCGTAACGTTTGTAGAAGTCTGTGGCTTCTTCGTCTTTTGCATCAACGATAACGGCCCAGGACGCAACATGCGCATTGTTTTGAAACGCCTTTCTTAGAGCATCAACAAGCAGGATTTCTCCTATTCCATGTCCTCGAAACTCGACGCTCCTTGCCAATCGCCCCAATAGGGTTGCGGGAACCTCCTGCATCCGTGTCAGCTTCGTGGCGATCTCTTCTGGAATTTCGTCAAGTTTGACTGCATACGACGAAAGCGTGTAGTACCCGGCAACCTTCCTTCCGTCAGGAGTCAACACGAAGACAGCGGCCAGATTCTTTCCAGCTGCTTGTCCCGCCTGGTTCTTCAAATACTGGTCGAGGGAATCCTTCCCGCAAAAAAAAGCCGCCCGGCCGTGTTTCTTGCCGAGCGGCTCGATTCTGAAATTGTCGGGCAAAGATTTAAAGACCCATTCGTTTGTGTCGAGCGACAGCCGCCTTCAATGCTTCGTTAGGTTCTGGCGGATTCAGAAGCGCCTCGACAAACACCCGTCGATCTTCATTCCGGAGCTCCAGCACCTCGAACTCTCGGATCGCTTCTGTTGCCGCAGGTTGCACCGCCTCGAGAATAAAATCCGTCACCGAAGTCCCGCGCAGATTGGCAGCCCGCTCGATATCTCGTTTCTGCGTGCGTGTCATTCGGATTTCAACACGCTCCCCTCTAAGCGCCGTAGCCATATCTGCCTCCTTCCAAGCTCTTACTGAGTGTACGGCAATTTGCCGGTTGGGTCAAGGGGAATTACGGAAGCTTTCCGTACAGGCAGTTAACCTCTTACAAATAAATACATTGCCCGGGCCGCTCGCGACCGGTTTGGCTTCCGAAGCTGTCCTAACACACTGGTACGCAACATGGAGTCTCGGAGTTCGCAGCGCAGGAACGCCCAAACCGTGTTGGATCCGACTGAACTCGCGAAGGCGAATAGCGGGCGAAAGCCCGTGTCGCAGTTATGGCACAATTTCGCCAAAACTATCTGTAAGTTACTGAAAAGAAGCGGGTGAGCCTGTAAGCCGGATTTTGTCTGGTGCGCCACTTTGCAGCAGCGCGCCGCGACGATCATTCCTCTAGGCCGCACCTCGCGATGCGGTTCCAGCAACCTACCCGAGGGTTCTCCTTCAGAGCGGCTTGCGCCATTCTGAAGAGAGCATTAGCTCAGCGGGCCGGGCCAGCCCTCCCCTCCTATTTGGTCTTGCACCACGCGGGGTTTGCCATGCCGGCGACATTGCTGCCGCCGCGGTGGGCTCTTACCCCACCTTTTCACCCTTACCTGCGCGCGAACCATGCAGACATCCCGAAGGTTTTCCTCCGGTCTGCCACCGGGTTACGCTCCGCCGGCGGTATTTTCTCTGTGGCACTTTCCGTGACGCTGCCGCTTGCGCGACCTCGTCCCCTGGCGTTACCAGGCGCCTTGCCCACGCCGCTTCCACGGTTTCGGTGTCCGGACTTTCCTCCCGCTAGCCCTCATCCACCTTGCGGTAGACTCGGGGCCAGCCAGCGATCGTCCAGCTCACCCGCCAGTTTTATTATACCGCCTCAGCCGAGTGTTTTAGCCTATCTCTTTAGAAACATCGGACATTCAGGACTAATGATGTCGTCGCAAGTACACGCGAGCTGAAGCTGGAGACTTAGGATAGTTGCCGAACCATCACCAGCGCATCCACATATCCCAAAGTGGGGTGCTTGAAGACCAGCGGCAAGCGGCCGACAGTTTCGAATCCAAGGCTGCTCCACAACTTCACGGCGCGCGTGTTGCTGCTGACCACGAAATTAAATTGCATGGCGCGAAAGCCGCGCGCCTTGGCGCGTTCGAGCGAGTGCAGACACATCGCGCGGGCAATGCCCCGCCCCTGCGCCGCCACGGAAGTAACATAGCCGCAGTTGGCCACATGAGCGCCGCCGCCCTGCTGGTTGGCCTTGAGGAAGTACGTTCCCAGCACCGCCCCATTCTCTTCCCACACAAATGGCTCTTTTTCAGGGGAAAACCACCAGGCCAGCGCCTTGTCTTTGCTCATGTCGCGCGGCAGCGGATAGGTCTCGCCAGCACGGATCATGGGCTCGAGGACCGCCCAAATAGCCTCGCGGTCTGAATCTGCGGCAGGGCGAACTACCAAGCGACCCTCCTACTTCAGTCCGATGAGCTTGTCAAATTCGCGTTCCGTGAGGATGCTGACGCCAAGCTCTTTGGCCTTGTCGTATTTCGATCCGGGGTCCGCGCCGACTACGACATAGTCCGTTTTTTTGCTGACCGAACCGCTCACCTTGCCGCCGTGCTGCTGCACCAGTTCTCCCGCTTCTTCGCGGCTGCGGTGTTCCAGGGCGCCTGTGAACACGAAGGTCTTACCCGCGAATTTGTCGCTCTTCACTTCGCGCTTTTCCGCCGTGGGCCGCACGCCAGCGTCGCGCAGTTTCTTGATCAGCTTGCGGTTCGCTGGCTCGCTGAAAAAATCCGCAATGCTCGCGGAAACCTTCGGTCCCACCTCTGGCACTTTTTCGAGGTCTTCCGCTTTCGCGTCAGCTAACTCCTCCAACGACCCGAAATGCTCCGCCAGCAACTGGCCCGTCCGCTCGCCCACAAACTGGATCCCCAGCGCGTAAATCACGCGGGATAGCGGTTGCTTCTTGCTGGCCTCAATTTCGTCCAGCAGGTTCTGCGCCGATTTTTCCGCCATGCGCTCCAGTTCCGCCACGGGTTCCCGCTTCAGTGAATACAGATCCGCCACATCCTTCACCAGCCCTTTATCCACCAACTGGTCCACAACCTTCTCGCCCAGCCCGTCAATGTCCATGGCGTGCCGCCCCGAAAAATGCAGCAGTGATTCCTTGCGCTGCGCCGGGCATGACTTGTTCACGCAACGATACGCAACTTCTCCCTCAACTCTGTGAATGGCGCTGCCGCACACCGGGCATTTCTTCGGCATGTGAAACACGCGGCGGTTCTTCCCCTCTTTCACCACTTTCAGCACGTGCGGAATCACTTCGCCCGCGCGTTCGAGCAGCACCGTGTCCTCGATGTGTAGGCCCAGCCGCTCGATCTCGTCCATGTTGTGTAGCGTCGAGCGGCTCACGGTAACGCCGCCCACCTGCACCGGCTCGAGCACCGCCACCGGCGTCAGCGTTCCCGTGCGGCCAACCTGCACGATGATGTCGTTCACTACCGTGGTTTCCTGCCGCGCCGGATATTTGAACGCAATCGCCCAGCGCGGCGCTTTGGCGGTAAAGCCTAGCTCATTTTGCAGTCCGGTGGAGTTGACCTTGATCACCACGCCATCAATCTCATAGGCCAGCTTTTCGCGCTTGCTGTCCCACGACTCGCAATACTTGATGACCTCGTCGATGCCATCACACAGTTTCCAATCGTCGCTCGCGCGGAAATGCAGCTTCTTCAGCGCCTCCAGCGATTCGGAATGCTTCGCAAACGCAGCCTTACCGTCCACGTAGAGAAAATAAGCGAAAAAATCCAGCTTGCGTTGGGCCGTAATTGAAGGATCCAGCACGCGAATCGAACCCGCCGCAGAATTTCGCGCATTCACGAAAATCTTTCTCCCGGCCTCCTCCTGCTGGCGATTCAACGCCTCGAAAGCCTTGCGGGTCATCAGGATTTCGCCGCGCACTTCGAAGCTTTTTGCCAGCTTCAGCTTCTTCACCGCCGCATCATCCATGCGGAGCGGAATTGACCGCACCGTCTTCACATTCGGGGTCACATCTTCGCCCGTCGTGCCGTCTCCACGGGTCACGCCGCGCACCAGCATGCCATCTTCGTACTGCAGCGAAATGCTCAGCCCGTCAAACTTATGCTCGGCGATGTACTTGATCGCTTCCCGGCCGCTGCCTTCGCGGACCCGGCGGTCCCAATCCCGCAGCGCGTCGTAGGAAAAAGCGTTGTCCAGGCTCAACATCGACCGGGCGTGCCGCACGGTGGTAAAGCCTTCGCGTGGCGTTCCGCCCACGCGGATCGTAGGCGAATCGGGCGTCACCAGGTCCGGATTGGCGGCCTCAATCTGTTTCAGCCGCTCCATCAACCGGTCAAACGCGGCATCGGAGATCTCCGGCGCGTCTTCCACGTAGTACAGATACTCGTGCCGCCGGATCTTCTCGCGCAATTCTTCCGCTTCCTTCCGCAATCCCGCCTTGTTGTTCTTCGCCATTTCCGCCTTCGCCATGGGACCCTCGCCCGCGACTAAAACCTCCACATTATATAGGCCCCTGGCGCGTGACTAAAACACCGAGGACTGCATCAAAACCTTCAACTCTCGAATTGTCCGGTCGCACTTGCAGCAGCAACAGCCGATGGGCCCGCGCATCCGTAAGCCGCGGGCTACGTTTGTAAATTCAGCTGAAAGGACACAAGAATGGCTACTGCAAATGCGGCTACAGCAATCACCATGGCGGGACTCACGTGCGGCGCGATGGACATTACCGCGGCGCTGCTGGTTTACGGCTCGATGGGTCTGCGTCCCCTGCGATTATTGCAAGGTATCGCGGGCGGCGTGCTTGGACCAAAAGCCTTTGAGGGCGGCGCGTCCACGGCAGTGCTCGGTCTGTTTCTGCACTTTGTGATCGCCTTCGGGGCCGCAACCGTCTATTTCGCTGCCAGCCAGGCACTGCCGATCCTGATCCAGCAGGCCGCGCTTTGCGGTGCGCTCTACGGCATCGCCGTCTATTTCTTCATGAACCGCATCATCGTTCCGCTGTCCCACGCCACGAAATATCCCTTCTCCATGAAAATGATGGTGATCGGCGTGGTCATTCACATCTTTTGCGTGGGTCTGCCCATCGCTCTAAACATCCGGCGCTTCTCGTAACAAACCGCCGATACTAGCCTGCCAGCGTTCCTTTCGGGAAGGTAATAGCCCGGATATCACCCGTCACAAACGCTTGTGACCCGGGGTGTTGCATTTCGCTACGCGGCCGCCGATCCTTTAGCCAAGAGGCCTACTCCCATGCTAGCCAACCGCCTTATCCAACTGATTGAAAACCATTCGGAAGCATTGACTCAAGAAGCCTTACACGACTTGCTGACGAACGAAAATACCGTTTCATTCCGCCGGGTTCCCCGCTCGGAACTCAAGCCGCGCATCGCTGCGATGTACCAAAACCTGGGCAAGTGGATTGGCAATCCCAACGACGACGATATCCGTCAGGAATATGAAGACTGGGGGCGCACCCGTTTCCGCCAGGGAATCCCTTTCAGCGAAATCGTCTACGTTTTGATGCTCACCAAAAGGCACTTGCGCAAGTTCATCCGCGAACACGGCCTGGTGAATTTCTCCGGGGACCGCGTTATGCCCGATGAACTGGTACCGGTCGAGCTCTACGCCATTCAGGAGCTGAACTACCTGGTTGATGAGTTCTTCGACCGTGCCCTGTACCACCTCGTGCGCGGCTACGAAATGGCTGCCCTGGCTCACGCCGCTCTTGTTTGACCAGTGGGGCGGCCGGCACTGGAAGAGCAGGGCTTCGGTTGAATTAAAATCCTGCGCCACGGCACGGGCTGCTGCGTGGGGAGCTCGAAATTGTATGTTGTCGCGGCTATTCGCTTGTTTCATTTTCGCATGGCTCCCTGTAGGTCTGGGCTGGGCACAAGAGTCCAAGCACTTTCAAATGCCGACGACAGCCGCAGAAGCGCGCTCCTCGCTTCCGGATTCCCCAACGCCGATAGACCTGCCGCAAGACCAGCGGCCGCCTCGCATCTTTTGGATTATTCCAACCTTTAAAGTTACGGAGAGCAAGACACCGACGAAACTCACCCCTAGTCAAAAGCTGGAAATTGTCGTCAAGGACACCATTGATCCTTATACCATTGGCTTTACAGCATTCACCGCCGCAATCGCACAGGCAAACAATGAGCCGTCGGGATACGGTCAGGGTGCCGCGGGGTACGGCAAGCGCTTCGGCGCGAGCTACGCAGATCAGGCCTCGACAGGCTTTTTTAGTAGTTTCCTTTTTGCTTCCCTCTTGCACGAGGATCCTCGCTACTACCGGCAAGGTTCCGGGCCGTGGCAGCGGCGTTTCGCCCATGCGCTCATTCGTCCCGTGGTGACCTACAAGGACTCGGGTGGCCGGACATTCAACTGGTGCGGAACTCTGGGCAGTCTTGCAGCCAATGGGCTCGCCAACGCGTACTATCCAGAGGAGGAACGAGGCGCCGGCAAAACGTTTTCCCGCTTTGCCACGGGTATTCCTTTTAGCGTGATTGACCACTTGGTGGACGAGTTCGGACCTGACTTACAGCGGAAGTTGGCTCCTCACAAAAAACAGCGGGAAAAGTAGGCCAGGCACAGGCATACCTCTAGCAGGAGCTTAAATTTGGTTGCTCCCGTGCAGTCCTGTTTCCAGTTAGAATGGGTTTTTGGACTAGCGCCGGCTGAACGGCCGACCTAGGGGTGCCTTGAACCATGGAGACGCAATTTCAGAACGCGCTACTGATCCACAACCCCAACGCGGGCAATGGCGGCAACGCGCGGCGGCGCAGGATTGATGAAGCGCGCAAGTTTCTCTCCGAAAATGGCATCCATGCCGAACTTGCCGAAACCACCGGCCCCGGCCACGCCACGGAAATCGCACAGCAAGCCACGCGAGACGGCCGGGGACTGGTGATCGCGTGTGGAGGTGATGGCACCCTCAACGAAATCGTAAACGGCCTGGCAACCGCGCAAAATGGCCACCGCGTGCCTTTGGCGCTGCTTCCCGGCGGCACCGCCAACGTTCTTGCAAAGGAACTCGACCTGCCCTGGGACATTCCGCGCGCCGCAAAGCATTTGATCAACGCTGATGTCCGCGAGATCGCCCTAGGGCTGGCGAAGCCTCTTGAGCAGCCAGAGAAGGCCCGCTACTTCTTGAGTGTTTCCGGCTGCGGCCCGGACGGCATGATTGTCTATTCCGTGGACCTCGGCCTGAAGGCGCGCGTGGGCATCCTCGCCTACTGGTGGCAAGGTGTGCGCGAAGTCGTCCGCTACACCTTTCCGCGCTTTCGTGTGCGCACCGGGGACCGCCAGATGGAGGCGACACTTGTCGTGGTTGGCCGGACGAAAAACTATGGGGGGCCGTTCAAGATTACCGACCAGGCCGACCTCTTCGAAGATCAATTCGAAGTCATGGCGCTCACCACGAAAAGTGGCTTGCGCTACCTGAGTTACCTGCCGACGTTGTGGATGGGAAACCTGCGCAAGGAAGAGGACGTGCACTTTTGGAAGGCTGAGACGTTGGTCTGCGAACCGCTCTATGCCGAACCCGTCTATGCACAAGTCGACGGCGAGTCGCTGGCGCGCCTCCCCGTCGAGTTTTCCATCGTGCCGCGAGCCTTGAAGCTGCTGGTACCGCGCGAAAGAGTCGGCAGCACTGTTCTCACCGAACTGAAATCCTAGCTGTGGATCCGGCCACACACGCACTCACATCTTTCGCCTTGGCGCGTGGATTCTTTCCGCACCATTCGTGGCGCTTTGCCGCAAGCGTCGTGCTGGCGGGCACTCTCGCCGATATAGATTTGCTCACGCTCCTCTTCGGTCCAAGTGCATATCTTTCCGGCCGCTTAACCATCGCCCATTCGGTCGTCGGTACCGTCCTAGTAATCGCAGTCGCCGCTGCATTTTTTCTCTCCACAAAGCCGAAAAACGGCTCGCCTCAGAAGGCGGGCCCTCCACCAGTCGAGAGCTTTTCTTCGATTCTGCTAGCAACTTCGTTCGCGGCCGCTGTGCACCTGCTGATGGATTCGGCCGCTTCGGGTGGCGTCGCCTTGCTCTGGCCGTTCCGCCCAACCCGTTTCGCCTGGGATCTTTTTCCGGAAATCGACCCGTGGATTCTGGCGCTATTGTTTGTCGGAATTTTCCTTCCGGAACTGTTCCGGCTGATCAGTTCGGAAATTGGGACAAAACAAGAATCACCTTGTGGCCGAAACGGCGCAATGGTTTCGCTCGCGCTGCTTCTAATTTACGCGGGCGGCCGCGCGGCGCTGCACGCCAGCGCGGTCACACAGTTCGATGCTCACTCCTATCGCGGTGAATCAACGCGTCGGGTAGCTGCGCTCCCCGATTCGCTCTCACCGATAATCTGGCACGGCGTGGTGGAAACGGCGTCTCAGATTTGTACCGCCGATCTTCCCGTGGCAGGAACCGGGCATTTCGATTCGGAAAGCGCCACCTGCGTTCACAAGCCGGAGGAATCTGTCGCGCTTAACGCCGCTCAGAAAACTCAGTCCGCGCAAGAGTTCCTACAGGCCGCGCGCTTCCCCAAGGCCAGCGTCGACGCCACCGCGGACGGCTTCGAAGTAGTTCTGCGCGACGTCGTACAGAACGAAACCCTGCATGCGCTCGCGGCGCGCATCCTGCTTGACCGCAGCGGCCGGGTAGCCAGGCAAAGCATCGTCTGGGCCCGCCACATAATGCTCCGTTAATTGGAAGTATTTTCCGCCGAGAGTTTCCGGCCTAGGATGACACGCGAAATCACATAGCTCAGCAGAAGAAACAGCACAATGACAATGCTGGCCTCAAATTTGTGGCTTTTCAGGAACGGCAGCGCGTCATTGCCATAGCGGATCGCCAGATACCCCATTCCGAAATACCGAATCCCCCGCGCAAGCGCGATGGCCGCGGTGAAGCTCCACAAGGGCACCTCGAACACCGCCGCGGCCAGGACAAAAAACTTGAATGGTGTCGGCGGCGGCAGTAGCGCGGCCATCAGTACGCCAATGAATCCATTCTGTTCCACCCAGTGACGTATGGCCCCCGCGCGGTCTCCAGCCTTGCGATGAAAGAACGCTTCCCCGCCCTTTCGCGCGATGAAATACAACAGCACGCAGCCAAGCACCGAGCCGCTGGCCGCCATCAACGCATAAAATGCCATCCGCGTGGGGTGCTGGATGCACAATTCGATGAGCAGCAGGTCGTTGATTACCGGAAACGTCAAAACGGAAGAGTCGAGAAACGAAATGAGAAACAGCCCCGGCGCCCCCAGTGCACCGGCGAAGGCCACTATCTTCTGCTTCCACCCGCTTAACTTGGGATTCAAGAAATGACCCTTCTGAAAAAGGTAGTTTCAGTCTAAAGGCTGACGCAACGTTTCACAAATTGCGTGGGTCAGGACCGAAAGATCTGCGGCAGAAATTACCAGGGGCGGGGTCAGATAAACCACATCGCCGAACGGCTTGATCCAGCAATTTTTCTCCACGAATTTCGCGCGGAGTTTCAGGGCATCCACCGGCCTTTCCATCTGCACCACGCCAATGGCCCCTTTCACGCGAACTCCGCGGACCCCTGGCATGCGCGCACACGGCGTGAGTTCTTCCCGTAGTTGCGCTTCGATGGCTTGGCATTGCTCAATCCGCGGTTCCTTCTCAAAAAGATCGAGCGATGCGTTCGCCGCAGCGCACCCGAGCGGATACCCCATGAACGTCGGCCCGTGCATGAGCGCCGCCTCCGGGTCATCGGAAAGAAACGCTGCATAAACCCTCTCGGTCGCCACCGTCGCCGCTAGCGGCAGCGTTCCCCCGGTCAGCGCCTTTGACAAGCAGATAATGTCTGGCTGGACGCCGGTTTGCTCGCAGGCAAACAGGGTGCCCGTGCGGCCAAAGCCGGTGAAAATTTCGTCAAAAATCAAAAGCAGTCCGTGGCGATCGCAAAGCCGGCGAAGTTCCGCGCATGCTTCCGGCGAGTGAAACTTCATTCCGCCCGCACCCTGAACCAGTGGTTCCACAAGAACCGCCGCAACCTCTCGCCGATGCTCCTTCAGCAGACTGTCCAGAGCGCGCAAATTCTCGGCCGAATCCGGCAGCTCCGCCGTAAACTGTTCCGGCACCACACCGCGAAACATCCGGTGCATTCCCTCTTCCGGATCACACACAGACATCGCGGCGAACGTGTCTCCGTGATAGGCGTTGCGAAAGCTGACAAATTTCGTGCGGCGTTCTCTCTGGCTCAACCAGAACTGCACCGCCATCTTCATCGCCACTTCCACCGCAACGGAACCCGATTCGGCGAAGAAAATGTGCCGCAAATCCCCGGGCAACAGCGCTGTGAGCCTGGTAGCCAACCGATAGCCGGGTTCATGGGCCAGGCCGCCGAACATCACATGCGGCAACTCTCGCAGTTGCTTTTCCACGGCCTCCAGAATGTGCGGATGACCGTACCCGTGGCACATCGTCCACCAACTGGCGACGCCGTCAATCAGTTCGCGCCCGCCGGCCAGCCGCAACCGCACGCCCTTGGCCGACACCACGGGCAACGGCAGAGGGGTCGTCTTCATCTGCGCGTAAGGCAGCCAGACATTTTCGAGATGAAGCCAGGAAGGTTTCGTCATTCGTTACTGCGCGAACGCGGAGCGGTCGAAATGATTCAGAAAAACCTGCATGAGGGCGGTGCGGTGAAGATTCGGCAGCTTGGGAATCTCTCCGATTACGCGCACATGGCCAAACTTTTCGATAGTTTCGCGGTTTTCGCGGTTCTGATCGCCGATCAGCACCACGCCATGCACCGGCAATTCCGCCGCGTGCAGCGCCGCCAGCGTCAGTAGCGTGTGATTCACGGTTCCCAGTCCACTGCGCGCCGCCAAGATCACCGGAAGTTTGAATTTCACCATCATGTCCAGCATGAACTGCTTTGCATTGATGGGTACCAGCACGCCGCCCGCGCCTTCCACCACCAGCCAGTCGTTCATCAGGCTGGGAGGGAGCGTGATGCGGTTCAAATCGATTTCCACGCCGGCCCAGCGCGCAGCCAAGTCCGGAGAAACCGGCGGCACGAATTTGTAGACTTCATCCAGCGTGCGGTCCGTGCCGATGCCCGCCAGGCGCATCACCGTCACGCGGTCCGAACCTTCGAGCGTGCCCGTCTGGATCGGCTTCCAGTACACTGCATCGAGCGCAGCGCACAACAATGCCGACAACGTGGTCTTCCCCACACCGGTGTCGGTGCCAGTGATGAAGAAATGCCGCCTCATGCGTGCCTCGCCGAAGCCAGCGAAGTTTGCCGCGAACGCCACGCGCGCAACACTTCCGTGAACCGCATGAGCTCGTGTTCAGGGCTGCGCGTAGTAAGGGACAGGCGCAGTCTCGCCCTGCCCTCTGGTACCGTTGGCGGACGAATGCCGCGCACCGCAAAACCTTCGCGTTGCAGATGCTCCGCGGCATCCAGCGCGGGATCATTGCCACCCAGAATCACAGGCACGATTTGGCTACCGCTGTCCGCCACATCAAAGCCCTCGGCCTGCAAAATGGCGCGAAACCCGGCAGCGCGCTCGAGCAGCGTCTTGCGCTCCTCGTCCATACCTTCCGCGAGTTCCAGTGCGGCTTGGATCTGGGCTGCGAAATACGGGGGCAGCGCAGTCGAAAACACAAACGTCCGCGCATGATTGAGCAAGTGTTCTTTGAGCACCGCTGAGCCGCAGACAAACGCTCCCGCTGAAGCTAGCGCTTTGCCGCACGTATGAACAATCGCCAGCACACGATGCGTTAACCCCTCAGCCGCGGCCAATCCGCGCCCCTCCGGGCCATGCACGGCAGTGGCGTGGGCTTCGTCCAGAACCACTACGGCGTTGTATTTTTCGGTGAGATTTACGATTTCCGGCAAAGGCGCGATGTCTCCATCCATGCTGAAGACGCTTTCGGTAACCACAACCTTGCGCCGCGGGGCACCCGCCTCCCGGCGAAGCGCGTCTTCCAGTGCACTCAGGCCGAGATGAGGATAGATGACTTTGCGCGCACCGGACAAGCGCATACCATCAATCAGGCTGGCGTGGTTCAGTTCGTCAGAAAAAATGATGTCGTCCTTCCCAACCAAAGAAGAAAGCAGCCCGACATTCGCTGCGTAACCCGTCGTAAAAAACAGCGCCGCCTCCGTGCCGGCGAACTTGGCGAAATTCCCCTCCAACTCGCGCCACTTTTCGGTTTGCCCGCTAAGCAACCGCGACCCCGTGCCGCCAACTCTTTCGGCATTACGCACGGCCTCGGCCACGCGCTCCCGCAACACCGGGCTTGCCGCGAGCCCCAAATAGTCATTTGAGCAAAAATTGACACCAGGAATCTCTTCCAGGCTGCGCCGCTGGCTGCGCTCTTCGAGCTTTCGCAAGCCTTCATACAACCGGGCTTGCCATGTGGATAGGGTGTCAGACGGCATGCGGCTCAAGGGGTTTCATGCCCAGGCTTTGAAGCAGGAGTTCGTCTTCATCAACCGAGGGATTCGGAGTAGTCAGGAGCTTTTCCCCAACAAAAATCGAATTCGCGCCTGCGAGGAAGCACAGCGTCACGGCTTCCGGCGAAAGTTGCTTGCGACCCGCGGCCAACCGCACGCGCGAGCCGGGCATCAGGATCCGCGCCGTGGCAATCGCGCGTACCATCTCCAAAGGATCGAGCGGCGGCACATTGGCCAGCGGGGTGCCCTCTACGCGCACAAGCATATTGATGGGCACGCTCTCCGGATGTGGGCGCAGCGTCGCCAACTGGTGCAGGAGGCCGACGCGGTCGTTTTCTTTTTCTCCCATGCCGAGAATCCCGCCGCAGCACACCGTAATCCCCGCTCTACGCACCGCGCTGATGGTGGCCAGCCGGTCTTCGTAAACACGCGTGGTGATAATGTTGCCGTAAAACTCCGGCGAAGTATCGAGGTTGTGATTGTAAGCGGTCAGCCCCGCTTCTTTCAGGCGCAAAGCCTGCTCGTCCGTCAGCATTCCCAACGTGCAACAGACTTCCAGTCCCAGCGCGGAAATCCCCCGCACCATCTCCAAAACTCTCTCAAAATCACGCCCGTTGGGCGCTTGCCGCCAAGCCGCACCCATGCACATGCGCGCCACACCGCGGCTCTTCGCGTCGCGCGCGGTCGCAACCACGTGCTGCACGTCCAGCAAGCCCTCGCGTTCCACACCCGCGTCGTAGTGCGCACTCTGCGGGCAGTAGGCGCAATCCTCCGGACAGCCACCGGTCTTGATGGAGATGAGCTGGCAGGTCTGCACGTGATCTGCGTCATTGCATTGCCGATGAACGGTCTGCGCTCGATAAACCAGGTCGGGAAGCGGCGTAGTGTAGATGGCCCGGACCTCTTCCCTGCTCCAATCGTGCCGCAAAGGAATCCCAACGCTTACAAAAGTAGCCGTTCCGATCCCTTCGCTGGTCATAAGCCCGTTTTCGCCTGAACTAAAAGTCTAAACAACGCTTCGGTGAGCCTGACATGTTACCACCGCTATCTAGCGGAAGCCATTTCAGCGCTAAATCGCGCGGCGTATGTCTTCTGTCAACGTATCATAGGGAAATGGACCAGCCATGGTTGCAGGTCGCATTGCGCGACTACGAAGGCCACATGGGGGCCACTGGTGTAGATCAGCTGGCTCCGCTGGCCAGCCTTTTTGCCGAGGCACTGACCTTTTGCCGGCCGCAGTCCGTTGCCGTCGTCGGCACCGCCGGCGGCAACGGGTTGCAACACATTGAACCGCAGACCACCAGCCGCATCATCGGTATCGATATCAACGCTGATTATCTGGCGGCCGTAAAGAGCCGTTATCCTGCCCTTAAACAATTGGAACTGCACCGGTTGGATATGGCCAAAGAACGCCCGCGTCTCCAGCCTGTCGAAATGGTTCACGCGGCTTTGCTCTTCGAGCACACCCGCCTTTCGCCTTGTCTGGAAAACTGCCTTTCGTTGGCCGCGCCTGGCGGCTATTTTGCGGCTGTTTTGCAGCTCCCTAGTGCTTTTGAGGCCGACGTTGCCAGCTCTGGCTTTGCTTCCATCCAACATCTGAAGGAACACTTCGCGTTAATCGGTCCCGCTGCGTTTACCGTGGCAGTCACGCGCAATGGATTTTCCCTGGTGCTGGAAAAGCAATGCCCTTTGCCCGCGGGAAAGGCCTTCTGGATGGGAATCTTTCAGCACAAAAACCCTTAAATGTGAGGAAATTCGGGCGGTGTCGAGCGTCACAAAAGATTCCGCGCAACATAGCAAACAATTTGACCGGCTATTAGCGAAATGTTATAAAACAAGGCTTCCATCTTCCCTAGCTGCGTGGCATCAGGGGTAGTTTAAGGGTGGTAGTTCTGACCCGCTCAGGGTCTGAGGGGCGGCTGCGCCGGGGTTGCAAGAGTTCCCGTCCTGTTTGCTTCGCGGGTTTCCGGAAATTCAAGGAAACGCCTCGCGTCAAAGCTAGTTCGCTCCTGGGTTGGGAGCAACCTGCTCGCTCTTGGACTGGACGGGTGTGCGAAGTTTTACGGTCGACCAGGCGCGGGCCGGCATGGGCAGCGGTAAAGCGCCACACGGAAAGACGAGTTTGGAGGAATAGTTCATGAGCTTTGCGATGGACAAGGCCAGGTCCACGGGCCCTGGATTAATGAAAAAGATTGCGGCGGCGGCTGGCTGGCTGTTAAGCGGCGGCGCACTGCTGGCGAAGTCTGCGGAGGAAGCGGGCGGCGAAGCCAACTTGAAGCTCCCCGACCTCTCGACGGTGAAGTTTCTTGGCGGCACCGACGGCCACACGCTGTTGCTCTTCGGGATTCTCTTCTGCATTTTCGGACTGGGCTTCGGGTTGGTGATCTACACGCGCCTGAAGAATCTTCCCGTCCACCCGTCCATGCGCGACATCTCCGAGCTCATCTACGAAACCTGCAAAACCTACCTCACCACACAGGGCAAATTCCTTCTCCTGCTCTGGGTCTTCATCGCCATTGTGATTGTTCTTTATTTCGGCTGGCTGGCTCCCGTGCCCGGGAAATCTGTCGCCAGCACGCTGCCCCTCATTCTCTTCTTCAGCCTGGTCGGCATGGGCGGCAGCTACGCCGTGGCCTGGTTCGGCATTCGCGTGAACACCTTCGCGAACTCGCGCACCGCTTTCGCCGGGCTGCGTGGCAAGCCCTTCCCCATCAACCACATTCCGCTTGAGGCCGGCATGAGCGTGGGCATGATGCTCATCAGCGTGGAACTCCTGATGATGCTCATCATTCTGCTCTTCATCCCCGGCGAATTCGCCGGACCGTGCTTCATCGGCTTCGCCATCGGCGAATCGCTGGGTGCCGCCGCTCTACGTATCGCCGGCGGCATCTTTACCAAGATTGCTGACATCGGCTCCGACCTGATGAAGATCGTCTTCAAGATTAAGGAAGACGACGCGCGCAACCCAGGCGTGATCGCCGACTGCACCGGCGACAACGCCGGCGACTCCGTCGGACCAACCGCCGACGGGTTCGAAACCTACGGCGTTACCGGCGTCGCACTCATCACCTTTATTCTTCTAGCGGTCAAGGATCCTACCGTGCAAGTGCAGCTCCTGGTCTGGATCTTCGTCATGCGCATCATCATGCTGGTGGCTAGCGCGGCCGCATATTTCATCAACGGCTTCATGGCCAAGGCGAAGTACGGTAAAGCCGACGAAATGAACTTCGAAGCGCCGCTCACTTCGCTGGTCTGGATCACCTCGTTTGTTTCCATCGGCCTCACCTACCTCGTGTCGGCGCTTATCATTCCGACGCTGGGCGGCGACTCCTCGCAGTGGTGGAAGCTGGCGACCATCATCTCCTGCGGCACTTTGGCCGGCGCCATCATTCCGGAATTAGTAAAAGTCTTTACCTCCGTCGAGTCCAGCCACACCAAGGAAGTGGTCACCTCCGCGCAGGAAGGCGGCGCATCGCTGGGCATCCTCTCCGGCTTCGTTGCCGGCAATTTCTCCGGCTACTACTTGGGCTTGTCGATGGTCGCGTTGATGTCCATCGGCTATGTGGTCTCGCAGCAAGGGCTGCACAGCCTGATGGCCGCGGAGCCAGTGTTCGCGTTCGGCCTGGTCGCGTTCGGCTTCCTCGGGATGGGGCCGGTGACGATCGCAGTCGACTCCTACGGTCCGGTGACCGACAACGCGCAATCGGTTTACGAACTTTCGCTGATTGAGCACGTTCCCGGTATACAGCAGGAACTCAAACAAAAGTACAACATCGACGTGAATTTCGAACGCGCCAAGCACCTCCTCGAAGCCAACGACGGCGCAGGCAACACCTTCAAAGCCACGGCCAAGCCGGTGCTCATCGGCACGGCCGTCGTCGGCGCCACGACGATGATATTTTCCATCATCATGGCGCTCACCAACGGCCTGGCCGCCAATGTGGACAAGTTGTCGCTCCTCCACGCGCCCTTCGTCCTCGGGCTGATTAGCGGCGGCGCGGTGATCTACTGGTTCACCGGCGCCTCCACCCAAGCCGTGACCACTGGCGCTTACCGCGCCGTTGAATTCATCAAGGCCAACATCAAGCTCGAAGGCGTAGAAAAAGCCAGTATCACCGACAGTAAAAAAGTTGTCGAAATCTGCACGCGCTATGCGCAAAAGGGCATGCTGAACATTTTTATCGCGGTGTTCTTCGCCACACTGGCCTTCGCCTTCGTGGAACCCTTCTTCTTCATCGGCTATCTCATCTCCATCGCCACCTTCGGCTTGTATCAGGCGATTTTCATGGCCAACGCCGGCGGCGCTTGGGACAACGCCAAAAAAATCGTGGAAGTGGAGCTGAAGCAGAAGGGCACGCCGTTGCACGACGCCACGGTGGTCGGCGACACGGTCGGCGATCCGTTCAAGGATACGTCTTCCGTTGCTCTCAACCCGGTCATCAAGTTCACCACGCTGTTTGGCTTGCTGGCCGTGGAGCTCGCGGTAAGCCTGACCTCCAGCCAGGGCAATACCCTAGCTCATGTTCTGGCCGCAGCGTTCTTCGTCGTGTCGCTCTTCTTCGTCCACCGTTCGTTCTACGGCATGCGCATCAAGGGCGCGGCATAAAAGAAGCTGTTAGCCAACAGCCATTAGCCACAGAAAATATAGGGGCGCCGCATGCTGCGCCCCTGTTGTTTGGGATGGTCAGGAGCGAATCAATCCTGGGAATTTGCGCGGATTATTGTCGAAGCCTGGAAACACCGGCGCCAGATCCTCCACACGGAGATGTTTGGTCAGGATCTCACCGACTACCGAACGAAAATCCGTGGTCAGCGCCAGGTCGCGTCCTTCGTTGAGTTGGTGCTCCTTGAGCCCCGGCCACTGGCCATAAACACGGCCTCCCTTTACGTCTCCCCCGAGGATAAACATGCAATTCGCGTGGCCGTGGTCCGTGCCCCGATTGCCGTTTTCCTTGGCGGTACGCCCGAACTCGCTCATGGTCACCACCACAACCTCACCCATGCGGTCACCCATGTCCTGAGAAAACGCGGTCAAGGACTGGCTCAAGTCACGCAGCAAATTCGCAAGCTGTCCTTGTGTGTTGCCTTCGTTCACGTGATTGTCCCAGCCACCGCAATCGAGGAACATCACTTCCAGCCCGATGTTTGCCTTAATCATCTGCGCAATCTGCTGCAGGCGCTGCCCGACCGGCGATTTCGGATAGTTTGCTCCGTTATCCGGAACATATTTCGATGTGTCGATCTTGCGAAGCAGGTCGATGGCCTCAAACGTTTCCGTGCCTGTGCCGTGCAGTGCATGATCGACGGTTTGCGCGTACATGGCTTCGAACCCGCCTTCCGCCACGTTGGCCATGGCTGCGGACTGTGGCTGCACCTTGAATTGCCGCAAATCGGGGATCGCAATCGCTCCGGTGCTGCCCTGCAGCATGCGCGGCAGATTTGGCCCCATAGCCACCCCGCGGAGAGGTGACGCGTTTTCCTCCGGAATCGTGCCTAGCGCGCGGTCGAGCCAACCGTCCTGCGTGGCTTTGAGGCCCGGCGTGCCGGACTCCATGTAGTCCTGTGCGTCAAAGTGCGAGCGCGTGGGATCGGGTGAACCGGCGGCATGCACAATCGCGAGTTGATTCTTCTGGAAGAGCGGAACAAACGAAGCCAGCGCCGGATGCAGGCCGAAAAAGCCATCCAGATCAATCGCGGCTTCTCCCCCGCCGCGACGCGGTTGCGGAATCGCAATCGTCGGCCGCATGCGGTAATAGTTAGATTCGGCGAACGGAACCACGATATTGAGTCCATCCGCGGCGCCGCGCTGGAACAAAACGACCAGTTGCTTCTTCCCTGCTGAGGGCGTCGCGGCAATAGCGCGCTGCAGAAATGCCGGCATGGTGCTGAGGCCGGCCAGCGCGATGCCGCCCTGTTTCATGAAAAAACGCCGCGAGAATTTCGCCGGCCGCGAGCCTTCGCAACATTCGTAGCTCATCACCATCTCCCAAGGTTTTCATGTGACGTGGTATTTTCGTGCGGCATCTTCGTTTCTTCCGCGGGCAAACATGCCACCTTTAAAGGGATGGCGCTACATAAAAATCTACCGCCGCTGAAACTCCGGCGCGCCCAGCACCAAGCCGGTCACCACGCTCAAATCCACTTGCTTAACCGGATCGTCAAGTTTCGCCCGCACAATCTGCGGATTCTCCAGTTGGTTCTCCAGCGTTTCCTTGGTGCTGGGCGCGGCCTGCCCACCTAGAAAAACACCCACGGCGCGGTCGAGCGCCGTCTTGGGGTCGTCCGACGAATCCGATCCAAGCAATGCCGCAACATCGCTGCGCGAACCGCGGACCTGGTTGCCCGCCAGCGCCAGCGAAAAATTCAGCCGGTTCAGCAGCGCGCCCGTGTTCACCCAGGTTTCCGCTTTATCGGAATATCCCGTCGGCGGCTGGCACTGATAAAGCGGCTCGCCGATGCGGCCCGTCCACTGCACCAGTGGCATCGGCGTGTCCACATCCGTGCCCAGTGCACGCCCCGAACTCACCACGAGTTCGAACGGCGTCTTGATTTTTGCGCGGTATGCCTCCCGCGTCCAAAACTCCGACGAATAGATCATGGTGTGCAACACTTGGCGGATGTCGCCGTCGGACTTCTGGAATTCCTTGGCCATGCGGTCGACCAGCGAGGGCGGCGGCATGTCCGAAACAAAGCGGCGCGCCAGCTTGGTCGAAATAAACCGCGCAGTATTGGGATTCTGCGTCAGCAGCGAGATCACTTCCTCGCCGTCCTTCATTCCGCCGGCGTGAATTTTCTTACCCAGGACGATTTTCAAGTCCGGATCGTGCAGCCGCTCGTCGAATTTGAATTGCCCGTATTCGCGCGGCTTCTCGATGGTCCAGCCGGTAAAGCACCTCGCGACCTCGGTCACATCCTTTTGCGTATAGCCGCCGTCCACGCCCAGCGTGTGCAGCTCCATCAATTCCCTGCCATAGTTTTCATTCAGCCCGCGCGGCTGCGGCTTCGTGTTCTGTCCCTGCGGTATGAGGCGCGGCGGATCGCCATAGGGACGCCGCCGCATTTGCTGGCGCATGGCGCGTTGCGCAGCCAGGCGCGCCGCCGCATTCGGATCCGCACTCAAAAAATTATCGAGATAAAAAAGCATCGCGGGGCTTTGTGCTGTGGCGGTCACCAGGTCGCGGAATTTGCCGAAGGCGTGCGGCTGAATGACGTCGCGCTCGTACGACGTCAGGTACCACTTCACCTCGCCTTTCCCGGCAAATACGTTGAAATGGTTAAACCAGAAATCGTCCATCACCTGCTGTAACTGCCGCTCGCTGTAAATCGCGCGCAGCGTCTTGGCCATGGCGAGTTCTTCGACCACGCGCGCGGGCCGCTTGCTGTCCTCGGAAATGGCGCGCGGCACGGCGTTCGGGTCCATGCCCAGCGAATCTTTCAAGCTGGCGCCGCGCGTGGCCGGGTCCATTTTCATCGGCGAAGGCGCATCCCCTTTTGCCGTAGCTGTGCCGGCCGCAGCGCCCTCCGTCCCCTTCGGGGAACCTGCGTCCGTTCCCTGCGCCATGGCGCCGATGGCTGCGTCCGCGCCCTGCGAAGCTTGCTGCACGGGGTCCTGGCTATTGGTGTTTGCCTGGGTATCACGGGCACGGCCGGAACCACTGGCCTCACCCTGGCGGGGTTTTTGGTTCTGCACACGCAACTCTTGTTTCACGACCTGCTTGGGATTCGGATACTCGGCCAGCAACTGCGCCGTGGACATCTTCAAGGTGGGATAAACGCTCAGCCGCGCCTCAACGGCGGAATCGTCGATAGATTTCGGATTGAGTTGCTGGTCAATCCACTTCGCCAGGCCCAATTGCTTGATCCGCTCCACCTCGCCCGGGCGTGGGCCATAGGCCAAGCGATTCAGCGCGTGAAGGATGGCCTCGTCGGCGGAAAGTTCCGTGATGGGGAGCCCCTTGAGAACGTGATCTTGCTTGGGCTTTTTGTCCGCGACCGCAAAAGCCTGCACATCGACACCGAACGACAAAAACATGCCGAAGGAAAGGGTCAACGCCAGCAACGAACGCAGGGAATCACGCAGCCGCGGCGTGGGCTTTCGAGGCGCGGACACGCGTAGACAGTATTGCCCGGGCTGCATGATGCCTTGCCTAAACCCTGGGACCGGGGAAAAGTTGCTGGGGAAGGGCAGGTGTTCCGCAAGCAGTCGGTGCGCCTTCTTGCCCTGAGCGCAGCGAAGGGTCACGCCGCCCCGAATCCAACCGGGATCAGTGGTTCAGTTAAGCACCGTGAAATTTGCCTCTCGCAAGGGCGCCTTATTCTTGGCGCCGTCGATCGCCTGCAGCACCAGGTGGTAATTCCCCGGCGCCAGGTCTTTCACCTGGATCAAGAGCCCAAAGGGAACCACCGCATTTCCCTTTTCGATGTATTCCTCCAGTGGAATCGAGCCGGAAAAAAACACCTGTTTGTTCGAGGAGTCCAGAATGCTGTAGCCGGCGGCGATGCGCGGCGGCGAATCGGCCTTCAGCAGCGGCTCATAGAGCTGCGAATACAAAACCACGCGGTCAGTCTTCTTGAACGAGTAATTGGCCGCGGGCGTAATCTGCATGCCTTTGACGATCAGGGGGGTGCGGTCTTCCAGCAAAGTTGCGTCCACGTCGGTGGGAATCTGGTTCACCATCTGAACAGTATTAGAGAGCACCACGCCACCGAGGACAAATTTCGTCCCATCGTAGGGATCGATCTGCAGCGGCGTTTCGAATTTGGCAAAACCATTGCCGCCGGAGCTCAGCACCACCGAAAGCTTGTATGCGCCGGACGCGGCGTCAAACTGGTTCTGGTAGCGGTAAGGTTGCTTGGCAAATTCCTTCCACTCGTCCTTTTCGAGGTCGAAATTCAGCGTATCGTTGAAGCGCGCGCCCACCGAGCCATCAGGCTTGTAAGCGATGCCCAGCACGTTGACCGTCGCGTGGTACTTCCCTTTGTCCTTGTTGAAAACCACGGAGTCGCCGGGAATTTCCATCGCCAGATTCACCTGCGCCACATTCGGGCCGGAATAAAAGAATGGAGCCTGCAGCGAGCAGTGAATCGCTCCCGGCTGATCTCCCGCCGCCTGCAGCTCCATCTGTTTTTCGATGGGCTTTCCGTCCAGCGGATTCGCGGCGTGCACTTTACAGTATCCACTGCGCGAGCGCACCTGCATATCACCGTGCGCCATCTTCACCTTGATGGTGTGGCAACTTCCCTCCGCGCTCGAGGGGGGAACGTAACCGAGAAGGTAAAATTCATTGCGCTCTCGCGCGATTTTCTCGAGTCCTCCCAACAGATCGTTGCTGTTGTAAATGGCGAAGCCGCCTGTGCCTTCCGCAAGGGCCAGCAGGATTTGCTGGTTGGTGGCCATAGAGCCCGGCAGCTGCGGCACGATGGCGCGCGGCACGTTATTCGGATTGTTGTAATAGTTGTTGTAAGGCGAGTTGATCGGACGTCCCCCGCCAGGAGCTCCGCCTCCCGGTGCTCCACCGCGCGTACCTCCACCGCCGCCGGTTCCTCCGCCACTAGGCGCGCCACCCTTTCCTCCACCCGCGCCTCCCCCTCCAGGAGCACCGCCGCCGCCCGGCGAGCCTCCCCCGGGGGCGCCACCTCCTCCGGCACGTCCTCCGCCGGCGCCTCCGCCGCCGCCCTTTTGCGGCTCAGGGAAGGCAGCAAGGACTAGACGAGGCTTCCGCAACTCACCCGACCGCCCTGCCCGTGCAGCGGCCCGCAAAGAGGGCGCATGAGTTTGACGCTGGCCAACCCTTGCCCCCGCTCCGCCACCAGGCACCGGCGCGGCCAAGCCACGCACGTCCAGGGGATAAACCGACACATTGGCTTTGTTGCACGCATCGATCGTCGCGGTCAGTTCCGAAAGCCGCTCCGGATCATCCGTGGGGAAGCCCGCCGAAAACAGGATCAGCATCTTGCGGCCAGGAACTCCACGGAGATTCTTTGCCAGGCTGCGCAGCGAAAGCAGCATCGTGCGCGCGCCAAAATCGGACTCCGACCTGCTCAGCGACGTGAAACTCGACGAAGCCACCATCTCCGCGGGCAAGCTGGATGCACTCTGCCCGTTGGTCTCGATGCTGGGCGTCTTGACTCCATTCACCGCCTTGGCAAGCCATTCTCCATTCGCGGTGAAGTTTTGCCGCACCTGCAGGCTTCCACCAAAATCCACCACCGCCATCAGCAGATCGGGACTTGCGTTTTTGTCGACGAATTTAGTGGCCGCGACTCGCGCCTGAATCTGATCGGGCGACGCCATCGAGGAATTATCGAAGAACAAAACGACGTAGCGCTTCTGCGAACCGGCCGGCGCGGCGGGGTCGCTGCCAAACGAAAAACTGGTAATCGGTTGTTCCTTGTTGTCCTCGAAAACCCGGAAATCCTTTTGCTGCAGGTCGTGGAGATAGTTCCCTTTCTTGTCGGTGACCACCGCGTCGACCAGCACGGTGCGTGATTCGACATGGATCGTAGGCGCCGTGGCCAGCGGCTGCTCCTGCTGCTGTGCAGGCGGTTCTGGCTTTGCTGGCTCTTGCGCCCGCGCGCTCAGCCAGACCGAAAGCGCCGCAGCAAGTGTCATCCAAAGTGCCCTTCGCAGATTCCGGTTCCCTATCTTTATTGCAGGCATGACATCCTCCCCACCGCCAATGCTGAAAAATGAAGTGGGCAGCAGCACCTTTTTCTTCACTTCGTTGCTTCTTTACTTCCTTCTTCAGAAAGGAATCTCCACCGCTCCATTCCGCGCCGCCATTTGCGAACCTTCCGAATCGCGCACCACCTGCCTCACCAGGTAGCGGCCCGGCTTCACGGAAAAACTCGACTTCACCGTCAACCCGGCGCGCGTGAGCCGCTCGTAAGTAGCGTCGCGCAGGCGCATCTGCACCGTTTTTTCACCGCCGGTCACGTAGTTGCCGTTCTCGTCAAAAATAGCCGTGGCCAGAGTCAAATCATCGTTGCTGCGGCCGTCCGCTTTGCGGAAATGCATGTTCTTGAGGTCCAGGCGCGAAACCACGCTCAACCGTGCGTCTTGGGGATCGCTCTTGAAATACTGCGTCTGCAGGTCTAGCGGCAGTTCGCTGATCTCCTCCTGCGAAAAAATGGCTTCCTGGATTTCCTGGCGCGCCAGTTCGTGCGGGTCCGCGGCTTTGCGCGGGGCAAAATACCCTCGCCGCGCCTGGACGGAATAGTTGTTTTTTTTCGCCAGCTTCACGCTCAGCAGATGGTATTGCCCATCCATCTTGCGGCTCTGCGGCGAGAACGCCAGCACGTAGGAGACGTCGGGGGCGAGCGCGGCAAGCTGGAACGCGCGCTGCAAATCGTTGGAATTATGAAAGAATGTGCCGCCTGTGCCGTAGGCAAAATCGGTAAGCACGAACTGGTCTTCGAACTGCGAGTCCACGCGATACAGGGTTTTGTAACCCGCGGTGCGCGGAAAATCCGCGTTTGGCTGCGCAATGTCGCCCCGCACATCGGGAACATACAAGCCGCGCGCGTCAATCGTGTGCAACACAATGTTCGACCGGTTGGCACGATCGATTATCCCTGACTCGTCGAGATACGAATTGGCCAGAACGAAACCTGGCGACACAAACAGCAGGATGCGCTCCCCTGGCATCGCCGCAAGCCGCCGCAAGACATCCTCCATCCGGCGATAGGCATATTGGTTTTCAATGTCGCCGGCGTTCAGCGCGCGTAGCACGGCGGACTGTGCCATGGGGATCGCCGACGCCCTTTGCGATTCGTCCCCGTTGAAGGCGCACTGCACGGTCTCTTCCACCACCACCCCAAGGGCCTGGGCGTCGCGCTTGTTCTCAATCTGGTCCGCCATATAGTGCGTTACCTGCGGGCATTCCGTCCCGATGGGCTGCGGCGTCAAAGGATGAGGGATCACCCCCAGCAGTGCGCGGTGCAGGTCCTGTTTGTTCGCGGTGAATTCCTGCGTGTTCTGTCCGGAGGTACTGTAGATCCCCACGCGATCCGTTGGCCCAGTGGAATCCAAAAACCTCCCGGCTTGCTGGCGGACAAAGGTCGCGTCCTGCTGCGAAAGATGGAGGTCGTCGAAGACCACGGCGACAAAACGCTCGGGAAGCACTGGGGCCTTGCTGGCTGAGGTTTCCACACCCGCATCGTCCTGCGTCTTGGCCGCCGAAGCCGCGCGTTGCAGCCGCGATTGCGGGGTCTCCACCGAAAAATTGCTGATGAATTGGGGCTTGCCCTGGTCGTAGAGGATAAAATCCTGCTTCGACAGGTTGTCCACGGTCTTGCCGGAAGGGTCGCGGACAATCACGCGCACCTGTACCAGGTTTACGCGAACTTTGAAGCTAGCCGCGGTATCGGTTTGCGAAATCTCGGAAGCGTTATCCGGCTTGTTCGTATTTGCGGTTGCGGGGATGGCAGGCTCTTGCGCGCGCGGGGATCCCCAACCGAGGCAGAGCAGCAACAAAACACCACATAAGAGACGGCAAAACGACTTCCGGTAGGACAAATGCGGGTTCATCCCTTCCCTTGCCCCCATTCGCGCCAATTACAAACCCATGCGGAAAACCGCACAGAAGGGCGCTTCGCGCGGGTGGGATTCCCCGACTATACGCTGTGGGTTTTCAGCGTGTCAACGCGATGGCTGCGAAAGCCTTCCAGCGTCCATTGGTCTTGTGCTGCGAGGTGGCGCAGCAGGTAGCGGTCGCCGGTTTCGGTGACCACGCGGAAAAAAGTGGCTCCAGGGGAGTACCAGCGGTCTTCAATCTCGACGATGGGAATGGAGTTCTCCCCCAGCTTCAGCAGGCGCGGCGATTCGTCCGCCTGGTAACCCGCATAGCACTGCACCTGCACAACCTTCATGGTCAAATCCAAAGTCCCTCGTTACTTCCTTACCTCATCTTGCATCATCCGCTTCCGCGTTCCACGCCGCTCCCAGGAACACAATTAGCGCGGAAATCTGCATCCAGATGAGCAAGCCTATCACGGCGGCGAGGCCTCCATAAACCACGTTGTACGGCACGCGCCGTACATAAATGCCGAACAGCGCGTTCACCATCCACCACAGCAGAGTAGCCAGCATCGCCCCTGGCAGCACGTGCCGCAGGCTTTCCTCCTTGGGCCGCGCCACCCAGTAAATTACCGTCAGCGCGGCCATGGCGAGAAGCATGGCCACCAGAGGAAAGAAGACCAGCCAAAGACCTTTAACGAGAACGTGCTGCCCGATGAATCCACCGAACCAGCGGCGCAGCGGTCGACCGAAAACTCCCAGAATCCCGGCCACCAAGATAGGCGCCATGGTGATGAGCAAAAGCAACAACCCGCGAAACTGCCGGTGCAGAAAACCGATGCGCTTCTCATCCGCATAAATCAGATGAATTCCGTCCATCAGCAGCCTCATTGCCTGCGTGCCTCCAAAGAGGCATCCGAACCAGCCCAGAACAACGAATTTCCAGACGTCCGCGCCGCGGCGGCTCAGAAAATCGACCACAATGCCCTGGCTGCCCGGCGGCAGAAACTGTGTGAAATCGCGAATCGCATCCAGCAACGCCGTTCGCGAACCGATCCAACTCGAAGCGAACCCCACGGCGAGCAGCAGCGTTGGGAAAAAGGCCAGGAACACATTGAATGCGATGGCCTGGGAAATCGTGGAGCAGCGCGGAAATACACGCCCGAACGCACCCCAGAACTGTGAGAAAAAGCCGCGGCCGCGAGGCATCGTCCGACATTATAGCTGGAGTGCCGAAATAACTTCTCTCCATTAACCGCCGTGCTTTGAAGTCGCAAGCGCGGACTCTCCCGCGCTTAGGGTCGCCCTATTTGCAGGCATTGAAGTGGAACGCGCCGATGCGCGTGGACCAGTTGATGATGCCGGTGGTCGCGTAATACTCGTTCGTATACCACAGGGTGCAATCATCCGCGGGATCCATGGACATCGAACTGTAATCGCCCCAGCGATTGAAAGAATTGTTTTTCTGTACCCCGCTGCCGTTTACCAGCACCATCGGCCCGAACATCACTCCTGCCGGATCGCCGGGACCTCGGCCGGCAATATAGATAGCCGGAGGCATTCCGTGACTCGAAACGCTGAAGCCCAGCGCGATGTCACCCGCCTTGTCCATCGCGATGCTGCCCAGCCAATAATTCACTTTGGGATCCACCAGCGTGGCTTGCTGAAAAATGAACGGCGCCGAAGGATTGCGGATTTCGTACCAGCGCACTCCGGCCAGCGCTCCTCCTTCAATCGTGTGGTTGACCACGAGGGATTCATGATCGCCGAAATTCCGATACGCGAGCCGGAACATCACCCGGTCAGACAGGCCGTCCACTTTTTCCCCGGAAGGCGGCTCCGCTATGCAGGAGACGGTGTTTGCGCGGGCGCAGATTTCGTTGAAGGGGGCCACGGGGATAAGCGTAGGGCCACTGAGGGTGGAATTGGCAGGATTGCCGAAGTCCACATGAAAACGGAAGAAGTTGAGGTGCGTGGAATCGGCGAGGCCAACCAGGTAGTTGGGTGAGCCTGCCGGCGGCAAGGCGCCGCCATCCAGATCGGCGGGCAAGAGGCTCGTGACCGTGGGCGGTTGCTGGAAGCAAATCGAACTGGCAGGCGCTCCGGCGAGCATGGCGTTGCGATCGAAGGCGCACGCCTGGGCTCCTGCGGATTTGCGCGAGTTCCCGAGGAAGAGGTTAATAGTGTTGTAGTAGGCGTCCGGCCAGACGCCGTACTTGGGATAGTCGGGAAAGTTCGCGCCGTAGTCGAATTCGTAGCGGTTATACGAACCGGTAGCATCGGAACTGGTGGAAACGGCGATGCACTGCGCGGTGTGTGTAGATGTGGAATCGAATTGCAACTGCGTAACGAGCCAGCGATTCGCCAGGTGATCGTACAGAACCACGGGATCGCCGCCATCGGCGAACATCGGCGTGTTTCCCCCGAACTCGCACAAACCGCCAAAGCCGCTCCACAAAGTGTGGATCGCCACCGGGCCGAACTGCAACGCGCCTGTAGACTTGTCATAGACCGCGAGCGTCACGTTCACCATTTGCACGAACTGTGTGGCACCCACGGCGCCGTTGGTGTCCGGAGGGACGAACGCGAAACCGAAGAGGTTGCGATTGTCCTGGGCGCTTTGCCCGTCGAAATTAAGGACCGGCGTAACTCCCGTGAGCGGACCGGCAAACGGCGCCGCCACAGGGTCCGCTTTGGGATTGTTGAGCGGAGGGCGAGTGGCCCGCACGGGGTTGGCTTGCGTATCGCTGCCTCCGGTCGGCGAGGAAGCGCCGATTGCTATCCGCCAAAAGGGTTGCGAAACATCGTGTTTCGCGTTGTGGTTTACGTTGGGATGGCCTTCTACATTCTGCGCCAAAGCTGCCGGTGCGGCTGACATCATTACAAGGATGACAACCAAAAACCAGGCAGACGTATTCGCGGAAGACTTATGCATTGGGTGCTCTCCTTTGGATGGGTTCCTGGACGGTGGACTTCGGAGTTGCACCAAGGCTGGGGCCCATGAAACCCTTTCGGGCGCGGGGCTATGATGTATAGCCTGATTAATGCGGGGAATCAAGAGCTTCCAGAGAAGCAACCTATCGGCCTTAATGCCGGCAGAAAGCAAGCTCTTGGGCGTTTACGGGACTCGCCCTTGCCCGCGAAGCGCCAAGGAGGACCGTCGTCTATGAATGCCATCTCTGCAGCGAACGGTGCCGACCTTCTCGAACGGTTCCTTGAAGCCAGCGGGCGAGCGCAAGCCGCGGAATCTCAGCAAAAACACCGCCGCGAGCCTGAAATCGCCAAAAACCGAAACACAGGTTAGCGAAGCCTGGTCCTCGCCGGCGGCCCCGCCGACACCCCGCACCCTCCTCAACACCAAAGCTCAGCCCAGGTTCTGATGGTGGAGTTTCTAATTCATCCCCTGGGGAATCTTCTTCCACTCGCGGCTTCCTCTATCTCGTTATCCCCGGCCAGACCTGCTGCGGCGTCACATCTCGCAGCCTCTGCCGCTCCGCAATTTGTTCGTCCGTAAGCTTCGCGTCGTAGATCGACCGGGAATCCACCGACCTCGCCACCAGCACGGCCCCGCAGGCAATCACAAACAACGGCAAAAGAAACGACCGGTTAACTCCGGTCAACTCCATGATCAGCACCATCGAGGAGATGGGCCCTTGCGTCGTCGCTGCCAGCATGGCGCCGGCCCCAAGCAAGGCAAATAGCCCGCCGGGCACTCCGGGCCACACTAAAGACCACACATGCCCCAGCGCCGCGCCCAACAAGGCCCCCGCCGTGAGCGACGGTGTGAACAATCCTCCCGGCACGCCGCCCCGCAGGCACATCACCGTCGCCAACGGCTTTAACACCAGCAGCGCAAACACCAGCAGTGGCGCCACCTGATCCGCAAACAACAATTGCGAGATGTCTTTTCCATTTCCCAGAATCTGCGGATACCAGATCGCCACCACTCCCAGTCCACCCAGC
>DATFSI010000076.1:0-2060 GCA_035262705.1 Candidatus Acidiferrum sp.
CGGACTGAAGGGTGGCGACGTGATCTCCTCGGTGAACGGAACTGCGGTGAAGACCGGAAACGACCTGGTGAACCCGATCGCTTCGGCTCCCATCGGCAGCAAGGTGCGGATCACCTATTACCGCGACAAGGAAAAGAAGGACACCACGGCAACTGTTGAGGATCGTACGCGCGTGTTTCCGAATATGCAGGGCCGCGTGAACAACAACCAGAACGATAATGCTCCCGCCGAGTTCGGGCTGCACGTCGAGAGCCTGACGCCGGAGCGCGCACAGCGCGTGGGCGTGCAAGGGCAGAAGGGCGTGATTGTGAGCGAAGTCGAGCCGGCGAGTTTCGCGGATGACATTGGGTTCGGCCCGGGAGACGTGATTTCCCAGGTGAACGAACAGACGGTGACGTCGGTGGATGACTATCGCAAGGCGGTTGGCCGGCTGAAGGCGGGGGAGAACGTTGTGTTCAAAGTGCTCCGCCGCAACGGCGACCGTGTGATGACCATGTTTCTGCCGGGCGTGGTGCCGGTGGACGCCAAACAATAAGGCAGGCAGCTTCGCCCAGCGATGAGGAACTTGCTAAACAGCGGAAGAAGGCTTGGCATCTTCGTGGCTCTGGCCGCGGGTGGCGTGGTGCTGCCCGCGGCCGTGGCCGCCGCTGTTCAGAACGGCACGGCGCACAAAAGCGCCCACACGACGGCCGCGAGTAAGAGCACATCGGGATCAATGACGGCGAAGACGCATTCGACTTCCGGCAAGGCCGTAACGACGACAAAAACGAGAAAGGGTGCCAGCCGCAAGAGCAAGCGCGTGAAGGGCCAGGCGGCTCCTACGACAGAGCGCATCAACGAGATTCAGGAGGCGTTGGCGAAAAAGGGATTTTACGCGGGCGAGTCGAGCGGGAAATGGGATGACGACTCGACAGAAGCGATGAGAAAGTTCCAGGCCGCCAATGGATTGACGCCCAGCGGGAAGTACGACGCATTGACGCTGCAGAAGCTGGGGTTGGGATCGGGCACCGCAGGGCTGGGAGCGCCCACGGCGCCGCCGAATACGGCGAACCGGCTGCTATCGTCGAAGGTGCAACGGGATGAAGTGAAAAACGAGAACGAGCCGGAGTAGTTCCTGCCTGGTTGAAGTTGCCTGGATAATTCCCAAGAAAATAACAAAAAAAGAACCGGGAAGAGCGGATCTAACGATCGGCCAGTCCACAGACCTGATCGAGGCCGGTCTTAAGCCCGGATCCTACACGGAGCGTTTTGAGAGGCCTTTTACTGCTTTGGTAAAGGCGGTGAGGATTCGCGGTTCGGCGGTATTGAGGATGAACTGACCCTTGCGGCGGCAGGCGATCAGGCCGGCTTCGGAGAGGATTTTCAGGTGGTGGGAGACGGTCGCTCGTGTGACACCGCGGAGTGCGACCAATTGTCCGCAGCTGACCTGCGGATGACGCGCGATGTGCTCGTAGATTTCAAGCCGGGTGCGGTCGGCGAGGGCCTTGGCGATTTTTTCGACCTGGGCCAGGTTCATTTCGGGGCCCTCCGATTTGATGGATGCAAACTGTCGCCCCAGGGCTAGCCCCAGAACAAGCAGGTCGAGAGGTCCGGATAAAGCCGTGCCCTCCCGAAGGATACAGCAACAAGCGATGCAGTTGGCGTGATTCTATCAGAATCTTGTAACCACATGGTTAGACGTTCATCTAAGTATCGAAGTTGCAGAGAAACTAGGCCCGGTGGGAAGCCACTGGGTAGCGCTTCCACGGGAGGGAACCATGAAACGCTTAGAAGGGAAAATCGCCCTGGTGACGGGCGGAAACAGCGGTATCGGGCTGGCCACGGCCAAGCGGCTGAAGGAAGAGGGCGCGCAGGTGGCCATCACCGGGCGCAGCCAGAAGACGCTGGACGCGGCGGTGAAAGAACTGGGGAGCGACGTGCTGGCCATCCAGTCGGATGTGTCGAAGGCCGCGGACATCCAGAAGGCGTTCGAGGCGGTCGAGGAGAAGCTGGGAAAGATAGATGTGTTGTTTGCCAACGCGGGCGTGGCGAAATTCCTGCCTGTGGACGCGGTGACCGAA
>DATFSI010000077.1:0-4681 GCA_035262705.1 Candidatus Acidiferrum sp.
CGAACGAATTTAGCCTTTCAAAATCTTGCAAGTATGCTTCGACCTGGTGTCGCATCGACCAATTGAATCCACCCGACCGGGCACTTAGACCTGAAGGCGCGAATTGCTTCACAATTTTCCGTGTGGATCGAGCGTAAGGGCCTGTTTACAACAATAAGGGCCACAGTAGACTGCCAGAACTTTCACAAGGTCGGGCCGTATCTATTGGTATTGGGGGCTGGCGAAGACAAGGTCATCAACTACATCCAACCTGTCTTATACGCTGAGCTCGCAATCGTACTATGGCTGATAATCATGGGCGCGAAGGAACAGCGCGTGGCCGGAGCATCCGCATAACGAGGTTCGCGGTAACTTGAAGTAGTAGCCACAACATGGAAGGCTCGCGGACAGATGAGGCTCACAACACCACGAACTATGGGTTGGTTGGCTTTGCGGCGGCCTGTTTTGACGCGGCTTCAACTGCCTTTCGGAACTGTTGAAGGAGCAGCATTTCTGGCGGGTCGAGACCGTCTTTTAGGTATTGCCTCCACAAAGGTCCTTGCAAGGTCGTCGGGTGACCCCCCTTGCACTCCAACGATGGTAGTTACTTCTGTGTTCCCGGTTGTACGGGGATTGCCATTTTTCTCAGGAGTCTCAGTGCCACCGTGGGTCTTATTCCGCCTTGCACGCTCGCCAAATCGCCTTTGCAGACGACGAAAACAAGCTCTGCTTCACGCCTCTTCGCTGTAAGGATATAGCGTTTCCAATCCAGCAACGCATGTTGAACGTCTGCGATGGCTCTGCGATCATCCGGAAGGACACGGGGATTGAAACTGTCTCCGTCCGTCGCTTCAACATGGGCGTAGCGAGCGGGGCACATCATTCTTCCTTGAAGGAGCTTGTGCCAATGCAAGAGCAGAAGTGGAGACGGCTATAGCCAGAATGATTGATGGGCGCATCACGACACCTTGGACTGTTGCGATTCCCATTCCGCTGAATGTGTGACGTGCAGGATTATGACGCGGTTTCATTCTCGGCGGCAAACGCCCGACAACGGGCTCAGCCGCAACGTGGAAGTGCGGCTTGCATCAAAGTCGTGATTTACGGTGCCGGCTCAGGCGGTCGACGCAACACTTCTTTAATTGATTGAGCCCATATTCTTTAACGAAGAACCGCTGCCCTGGGTGTACTCAATTAGACCTAAACAGGGCTTTGTTTCTTTTGAATCAGCCGTCGCGAACGAATTTAGCCCTTCAAAATCCTGCAAGTATATTTCGAGCTAATGTTGCGTCGACCCATTGAATCCACCCCGTTAATCAGGCGTTTCGTTGAACCACACAGAAGAGATTACCGTCGGGATCTTCAAGGACTACGAAATCGTCGCCCGTTTTATACCGCCATGGATAGCGAGTGGCTCCCATCTTGACGAGCCGTTCAACCTCAGCTTCCCTGTTCTTTGTGTAGAGGTCGAGATGCAGCCTGCTCCTTTTGCCTGAACGCCTTTCCGGATATCGATCCAGCGACAAGTTGGGGCCGGTTCCTTCGGGATCACGAAGGACCACCCATCCACTTTTCGCGGGCTCTCGTGGGACGTAGTGGAGTGCTTCCTGCCAGAAAGCCAACATTTTGTCGAATTCGTAACAACGGATAACAATCGAGCCGATTTTCATTGTGACGACTTCCTTGGGCAAATCTAATCCACTACCGCATTTTAGTTTGTCCACGGTGCCGCGAACTAGTGCATGAACGTTGGAGATTTGTGCGCGGAGTCTCTGCCCCATCGAAATACAAATTAGCCGTTAATCGGGACCGTCGACTACAAGTCACCTTCTGATCGGCCGAGTACGGCGGTGACCAATTCCGTGTCGAAGTACTCAGTGACTTCCTTCAATCGGTTGTCAGAAAGGAGAAAAACAAAACAATAGTTATTGTTGTAGGGCAGTCCGCTCTTTGTCATGTTGCTTCCCCGCGCTTCCACCACGACGTAGTCTCCTTCTGCAATTAAGCGATGCGCCTTGGTTCTGATTCGGCCTTTGATTCTGGTGCGCAGTGGACCAAACAATTCCACTAGGACGGAGTGCTTCCCCTCATATGTCTTGGACCATTTCGTCGTCCCGGTAACGGTCCAGCGGAAATCGTCCGCCATGCTGGCAACGAAGGGTTCGGAGTTGCCTTTCGATAGTTCCTCAAAAATTTGGTGCAATAGCTGTTTGTTCTCTGTAGCTCCCATTTTCTTGGCTCCTCGTGCACAATCTGAAACTGGCCGAGATTAAGGATGCCATACTGAACTAACCTATTGCGGAGAGGAAGGCTCCTGACAAGTTCTCAAAAGGGAGAAGTCAAGAAAAAACACAAGCCCGCTGGCTGGATTGTTTCTTGCGTCGCAAACGGGACACTCCTCAGAGAGCGGCGACCAGTTCAATCTCGATCAGCGCGTCTTTCGGTAGCCCGGCGACCTGTACGGTGGAACGCGCCGGGGCGGCCACGGGGAAATATGTCGCGTATACTTCGTTCATCGCCACAAAATCGTTCATATCTTTCAGGAATACCGTGGTTTTCACAACGTGAGAGAGGGTTAGTCCCGCGTGCGTGAGAATCGCCTTCAAGTTTTCCAGCACACGTTCAGTTTGCTGCGCCACATCCCCTTCGAGAAATGTGTTCGTATTGGGGTCCAGCGCGATCTGCGCGGTGAAGAGAAATCCATTCGCTAGTACGGCCTGCGAATACGGACCGATTGGCTTTGGGGCATGGTCCGTTGCGATTATGTCTTTCATGGCGTGATCCTCCTCGTGGATAGAGCGAAAGAATAGCACGGGGTATCAACGCAGCCTGTGTGCTCATACCATCCGTTTATCGGCTGGGTGAGCTGATGGCTCCCGGGAAACCGGTAAACTCCATTGTGCCGAACTCCACTTCGACGATTACCTGCGTTAACCCGGCCCTGACAAAGGCCAATGAGACTGGGCTAAAAAGGCCACCTATTGCTATCCTGTGGGATGACCGAATCTATGTTGGACCTTATCTTCATGCGCTGCCAAAGCGGTACTACAGTGTGGCGATGCGCCGGGTCGCCTTACTAGCGCGGAACATTTTCGGTTACTGGTTATTTGGAAGTAATGGAGTCGGCCGGAAAAACGCGCAATCTGTCGGAACTTTTTTGGAACCATTTTAGACTTGCTGAATCTAAGCATTGCGAAAGGGCACTCGCTATGACCGGTATACGTTCGCTCCGGTTCCTCATAATTCCTTTATTTGCAATAACTGCGATTGTGATAATTGTTGCCCGACGGGCACCCGCCCATGCGTCCGCTTCCCTCAGTCGACAACCTGTTGTTCCGGGCGGGCAGACGTTGACAGCCGCCGGTGTTTCTGCCCTCGACGCTGTTGCAGATTCTGCTAGCAACGCGGACCTTCGCTGGCCAAACTTTGCGCCATACAAGAGGGAGTTCACCAAATTTTATGAGGCAAACGGCCACTCACTGGCTTGGTTTCAGAACGGCCACGTGCGTCAGCAGGGTCTTGCAGTGATTGAAGTTTTGAAGAACGCTAGCTCCAGAGGACTTGAACCGGAAGACTACGATGCCTCCCGCTGGCCCATCCGGCTCTCCTTACTGGGACAAAATCCATCCGAGCAAGACCTTGTCTCGTTCGAGACGGCACTGACTGTGTCGGCGATGCGCTACATACGTGCTGTCCACGTAGGCCGCGTTAACCCTAAAGAATTTAACTTTCAGTTGGACAATGGAGAGAATCAGTTCAGCGTCGCGGAGTTCGTTCAAAGCAAGGTAGTGAATGCCAGCGATCCGGCAGCCGAAATTCAAAAGCTCGAGCCACCGTTTCCGGGGTACCGAAAGTTGCTGGCACTTTTGCCGGTGTATGAAGAGTACGCAAAGAAAGACGATGGGGAGAAGCTGCAAACAAGTTCAAAGACGATACGACCGGGCCAACCATATCCGAGCCTGGCGCGCCTGGGCCGGTTTCTTCAACTCATCGGCGATATTCCGCCGGGCGTTCCATTGGATCCGAATGCAGCGGTTTACGAAGGCGAGCTCGTCGAGGGCGTGAAGCATTACCAGAACCGGCATGGCGAGGATCCTACAGGTGTGCTTGACGCGAGAACCGTTAATGAGATGAATACGCCTGCTGCCGCCCGGATCAACCAGATCAAGCTCACGTTAGAGCGATGGCGCTGGCTGCCGCATTCGTTTGCGCAGCCCCCGGTGGTGGTGAATCTTCCCGAGTATCGTTTGCGTGCGATGAACCCGGATGGGACAGTCTCATTTTATAAAAAGGTGATCATTGGAAAGGCGTACGGCCACAAATCACCGGTGTTTGAGAAGGAGATCCAATACGTGGTGTTTCGGCCTTATTGGGAAGTGACTCCCAGTATTCAAAGGAACGAAATCGTGCCGCACATCCAGAAGGATCCGAATTATATCGTAAGGCATAACTTTCAGGTGATCACGACAAAGGGCGAGGTAGTGACCGAAAATGCGGTCAGCCCAGAAGTGCTGGAGGGACTGAAAACGGGCCATTTGATGGTGAGGCAAAAGCCGGGGCCAACGAACTCCCTTGGTCTTGTGAAGATTATTTTCCCCAATCCAGACAACGTGTATCTCCATGGGACAGAAGCACCGCAATTGTTTTCGCAGGATGTGCGCGATTTAAGTCACGGCTGCATTCGAGTGGACCAGCCTGCGGA
>DATFSI010000078.1:0-18801 GCA_035262705.1 Candidatus Acidiferrum sp.
TTCCCGGAGTGGCGGAACTGGCAGACGCAGCAGACTCAAAATCTGCCGGGGATCACTCCCCGTGTGGGTTCGACTCCCTCCTCCGGGACCAACTTCCAAACAGTTCGTCGAGTTGAACGCGGCTCCAGGTCACTAACGTGAGAAACGGTCTGCGCACCTTGGTGTGTTCAACGGTGCGAACTCCAGGAAATGCAGGACGTCCCAATGGCTAGGGACGCCCTGCCCGCGATTTCAATTCGATGTGTGAGCTCGAATCAGGCTTTGACAGCCGATGCCGCCTGAGCGCGCATCTGCTGCATGAATTGTCGCATAGTAGCCACATGACCCGGGCTACGGCGTTCGGACCAGGCCTCAAAACGCTTGGCTGCCTGTTCCAGATGAGCAAGGATTTGCTTGTTGGCAAAACGCTCGCGGAACGCCGGAACGACGGGCTTAACCGCTTCCCAAACTCCAAAAAACTCACCGCTGGTCTCAAAGAAGAGGTCCTCGTGCAGGAGCCCGTAATTGAGCAACGCGCAGGCCTGCTCCCAATAACCGATCACCATGCCTACATGGGTTCCGGTCTCACTTCCCATCGGGGCGATACGCATGGCGTCATCGATGTTATTCACGATATAGTTTTTCGCGAACCAATCGCGCGCCTGGCGTAGCCTGGCCTCCCGCCGCTGGTCGTAGACCTGAAGGTGAAGTTGTGCTTGTTCATGCGTGGGTTTTGACTCCATTATGCTTTCTCCATTTCCTTGAATTAATTTTCCATGAAAAAACTACGGTAACCCGCAGTTTCCGGTGTGGGTTTGCCCGCGCTCCCACGACGCTGGATCTTCGGGGCTTCTATCGGGCACAGAACCACACACTCTATAGTCGTTTGACGCAGATCAAAATCGACAGTTTGCCTGGGATGGCCAAGTCCGGCCTCCGGCACCATCCTTGCCCCTTTGCTTACCCTGATACTTTCCTCCTCTTGACCCGTTCCTATTCCCTCCGTAACACTCGTAAACGACCGCCCCTCTAGGACTATGGGCCCTCCCAATGTCTAGCCCGTCCCCAATCGGCGCCGCAGCCAGCGTGTCTTTTTGCGCCTTCCTATTCAGGTCGCCCGCGGCCCCAACAAGCAGCACGTTTTTTAAGACACCTTCACCTCGGTCGTCAACGCCCACGGCGCTTTATTTCATTTGTCGTTGAAGGTTGAAGTCGGCCAGCAAATCATTCTCAAGAATGTCAATACGGAAGAAGAGCAGTCGGTGCGGGTGGTGCGCAGCAATCCGGATGCCGACGGCAAAACCGAAGTCGCCGTGGAATTTCTGCGGCCTACGCCCAAATTCTGGCGCATCGCCTTCCCACCCGACGACTGGACTCCCCACAACCTCGAAATTACCGCTGACACCTTTTGATTACTTCTTTGCCGAAAGCAGTTCCACCAGCAGTTTCATAAACTTCTCGTTATCCAAGTCCACCTGGACCCCCACCGGCTGCTCACCCAAGCCCGGGTGGTCTTCTTCCGTCCACACCAGCGTGTTTCCGTATGCGGCGGTGTGCGAAATATCCATATCCATGTATAGCTTTTCCTGCTTGGTGATGATTTCCGGATGCAGCCAGGCCACCGCCGCCAATTCATCCCACAGCAACTCTTCGTGGGAATATTTGCCGATGTACGTTGCCGAAGGCGTCCCCGCTCCAGCGATCTGTTGAATCACGGCGCTGGTCATCTTCGTTTTTACCGAAATATCCACCGTCGTTACGGTGATCTTCTTCCACGGTGCGCGCAGAACGATGTGCACCGCTTCCGGATCGAACCAGAAATTGAACTCCCTGCGATTTGCGGTCCTCCACTCCGTGGACACATTTTCCGGTGCGATGCTCCCGCCCATCACCACCAGCTCTTGCGCGAGTTCGGGCACCTGCGGGTCCAGACTTACGGCCAGCGCCAGATTGGTCAGCGGCCCGCCCGCATAAATCGCCACCTCGTGGGGATACTGGTGCACCATGCGGATGATGAAGTGCGCCGCGTCTTCCGTCTCCGCTTTCAGCGTTGGCTTCCCCTCCGGCAGTTCCGGTATTTCATACGGCCCGTGGGGTGTGCGCATTGCCCCGCCCTGCCCGTACGCTTTCCACGCTCCCTGATAGCGTACCTCGCCATAGAGTTTCGACCACCGCGCGATCTCTTCTTTGCTGTTGATCAGCGGAAAAATCGCCCCGGGATACACTTTGATATTCGAGTGCGCGGTCAGTTCCAGCATGCGCAACGTGTGGGCGACCTCTTCGTCGCGCCACATGTCGCCGCTGACCACGGAGATGCCCAGCACCTCCGCCTCCGGGGCGTTCAGCAAAGCCAGCATGGATTGCTGGTCGGTTGTCGCCGGACCGCGCGCATCCTGGTCAATGATGACTTTTCGTTTCGCCTGCCCCTGTACCGCTGCACATCCTGTTAAAAGCAAAAAACAAACAGAAAAAAAAGCGCGGCCTCTCATTCCCGATTTCCCCCCTGGTTCGATAAGACCCCTCCGAATGGCCACCCATACTAGTGGAACGCGACCATTGCGCCAACACCTGTAAGCCATAAGCCAATAGCCATGTGCTGTAGATGGTGAAAGGGGTGGCTGCCGTTTCTTTGCGCTCTCCGCCTCTTTGCGGCCTCTGCGTCTATCCTTAGCTTTGCTCCTCACGGATGGTTAACGGCTCATGGCTAATAGCTCATAGCTAACAACTTCTTCTGTATTGAATCGGTTTAATGTAAGCTAGGGGCGGCTCGGCTCGTCCGGCCAACCCTCTTTCCATGAGGCCCCTTATGTCCAGGATTCACTCCGCCGTAGTGCTTTTTTTCCTTTTGTTGCCCTGTGCTCTTTTCGCTCCCCGCATTTCCGCTGATGACTCCTACGGCAGCCGGGTTTTCCTGCACAGCGGCTGGCATATGGAATCTTCGGAAAAAGTCTCCGCCGGCGGCGAGGCGATTTCCCGCTCGGGCTTTGATGATTCCAAGTGGCATCCCGCGCTGGTTCCCGGCACGATAGTCGGTTCGCTGGTTGCCGATAAAACCCTTCCCGATCCCAACTACGGCGAAAATCTCAAATCCTTCCCCGGCGCTTTCAACGACAACAAACACCAAGCCGCCAATTTAGAGATGCCCGCCGACAGCCCCTTCCGCCACTCCTATTGGTTCCGCGTTGAATTCGACGAGCCCACGGACTTTTCCAGCCGCCGCGTCTGGCTCCATTTTCTCGGCATCAACCAGCGTGCAAACATCTGGTTCAACGGCAAACAACTAGCCACCCGCGACGACGTCGTTGGAGCCTACCGCGCCTACGAGTACGGCATCGGCGAACTCCTTAACAAAACCGGCAAGAACGCGCTTGCCGTGGAAATCTTCGCGCCGGAGAAAAACGACCTGGGCCTGACTTGGGTCGACTGGAATCCCACGCCCCCGGACAAGGACGCCGGCATGTGGCGCGAAGTCTTTCTCACCTCCAGCGGTGATGTTACGTTGCAGCACCCGTTCGCCAACTCCAAGCTTGGTTCCGACTACAAGTCCGCCGCGCTGACTCTCTCTGCCGAACTCCGCAACAACACCGATCATCCGATCAAAGCCAAGTTCGAAGTGCATCTTCCTGGCATTCTCATCACGCAGTCGGTCGACCTTGCCGCGAAAGAATCCAAAGTGGCCCGATTTTCTCCGGAACAATTCGCGCAACTCAAACTCAATGATCCTCACCTATGGTGGCCCTACCAAATGGGCGAGCCGTATCTCTACAAAGCGCGCTTCTCGGTAAGCGTCGGTGAAGCTCCATCCGACTCGGCTGATATCAACTTCGGCATTCGCGAAGTCACCTCCGAACTCACTGAATCCGGCGGACGTCTCTTCAAGGTCAACGGCAAACGCGTACTAATTCGCGGTGCCGCCTGGGCGCCCGACATGCTCCTGCGCTGGGATTCCAGGAAACTCGATGCGGATCTCGCCTACGTCAAAGACATGGGCTTAAACGCCATTCGCCTGGAAGGGAAGACCGACCGCGACGAATTTTTTGACAAGACCGACGGCCTCGGGCTCCTCGTTATGCCGGGCTGGATCTGCTGTGATATGTGGGAGCACTGGAAGATCTGGACTCCCGAAACCAAAAAGATCGCCGCCGCCTCTCTCGTCGAGCAGATCTCCCGCCTCCGCAACCATCCCAGCGTCTTTGTCTGGCTCTATGGCAGCGACAATCCTCCGCCGCCCGAAATCGAGACCATGTATCTCGACATTCTCAAAAATCTCGAATGGCCTAATCCCACTGTCTCTTCCGCTTCGGCAACCCCAACGAAAGTTACCGGCCCGTCCGGCGTCAAAATGACCGGACCATACGAGTATGTCCCGCCCGTCTATTGGTTCGCCGACACCAAAGCCGGTGGCGCGTGGAGCTACAACACCGAAACCAGCCCCGGTCCTGCGATCCCAACGAAAGAGAGTCTGGCCAAGTTCATCCCCAAGGAACATCTATGGCCCATCAACGATTACTGGAATTTTCACGCGGGCGGCGAGCGCTTCACCACCATCGACATTTTTCGCGACGCCCTCGAAAAACGCTATGGCGCTCCCACATCGCTCGACGACTTCGAGCGCAAAGCGCAGGCAATGACCTATGACAACCAGCGCTCCATGTACGAGGCTTATGGTCGCAACAAATACGTCTCCACCGGCGTCATCCAGTGGATGCTCAACAATGCTTGGCCTTCGCTCATCTGGCATCTTTATGACTACTATCTCGTCCCTGCCGGCGGCTATTTCGGCACGAAAAAAGCCCAGGAACTTGTCCACGTGCAATATGACTGGGATACGAATTCTGTTTCGGTCGTGAATGGGAGATACGAAGAGCTGAAGGCCTACAAGGTTTCCGCGAAGCTCTACAACATCGATGCGAAGGAAGTCGGCTCGCGCGAGGGCAAGATTGATCTCGCGGCCGACGCGGCCACCAAAGCCTTCGATCTACCGAAGCCAAACAACCTCTCCAGCACCTATTTCCTCAAGCTCTGGCTGTACGACCCGTCCGGTACGCCGGTCAGCGACAATTTCTACTGGCTCTCCACCAAACCGGACACCATGGACTGGAAGCGCAAAAAAGACACCGTCTACACGCCGCAAAAAGACTTCGCCGACCTCACCGGCCTCAATTCCTTGCCGCAGGTGAAACTCGATATCCAGGCGGTTGGAAGCAGCAGGGGTGGGGCCGAACTGTCTACCGTATACGTTAGGAATCCAAGCGCAAGCGTTGCGTTTATGATCCATTTGAGGGCCTATCGACTCGAAGATGGTGAGGACGTGACACCGGTATTTTGGACAGACAACTATTTTTCACTGTTGCCCGGCGAAGAGAAAACCATTACCGCAAATTTCGCTACCGCTGATCTCCATGGAAACCACCCCGCTCTTGGAATTGAAGGCTATAACATAGCCCCGCACAGCTTCTAATAGAGCGCCTGTAGCGCCTGCTTCCGGCAGACAAGTATTGTTGCATTCGCCGGGACCACATTATTCTTCTCTGTGGTCTCTGTGCTCTTTCTCTGTGTCCTCTGTGTGCAATCCAACAGCAACTCGCAGTACAGGCGACATGCGGAGTCTCCACCTACACTCAACCCCCCGCCTTTTCAACCACTTCGCCGCCCGTTATCCTTTGGCTACCAGCAACCCCCTTTTCCCTCTTGCCGGGTCTACTGTTAGCGACTAAGCTAACGGTGCGTAAGGGGGAAATCGTGCCTAAAGAGAAACCACAGGTCAACATCGGCGAAGTTATCAAAACCTACCGCAGCCAGCGCGGATTGTCGCAGGGCGACATCGAGCGCCGCACCGGTCTGCTGCGCTGTTACCTTTCCCGCGTTGAGAACGGCCACACCGTGCCCTCGCTTGAGACCCTTGCGAAGATTGCCGAAGCCATGGAGATCTCCCTGGCCGACTTTTTCCCCGGCACCGAAACGCCTCGCGACAAAGAAACCCAGAAAATGCTCGGCGAATTGAGCCAGGACGAAATCCGCTTCCTCGCCGAAATCAAAAAGTACAGCACTACGCTTTCCGAGGGCGACAAGCGTCTCGTGCTGGCCATGATCCGGAAAATGGCTACGCTTCTGCCCACCCAGGCCGCGGCGCAAGCCAAAAAGCCGGTCCTCCGCCGCCCCTCCCTCTAACTCTTAAGTTTTGTCTCGGATTTCGTAGGGCCGCCCTCCGAGGCGGGCCGCTTTCTTTGTGGTAGAGGCACTCCTGCCTGTTCAGCCACTGTGAGACTAAAGTTCCTTTGTAGTTGAGCGTGGGTCTTCCAGTCAGAAGGCTACTCTTCTCTTTTTCGTTTTCTTTCGTTCCCGCCACTCGTCACTCGTCACTCGCCACTTTCTTTCATACATTCCGGTTCCGCATCGCCTGCAAGGCCTCAGGCAAAACCCCGCGGCTCCCATTCCCAGCCGGGGAATCTTCCTGCTCCTGCTCAATCTTGTCTCCCTCGCCCGGTGCCAAAAACAGGTTCGTCTCCACGGCATACTGCTTCGTATAAAGCTCGAAATAACGTCTCCGTGCCGCATAGAGCGATTCATGCGTCCCGCGCTCTAGAATCACCCCATCCTGCACCACCAGGATCTGTTCCGCCCGCCGGATCGTAGACAACCGATGCGCGATCACAAACGTCGTCCGCCCCCGCATCAGGTACCGCAGGCCTTCTTGGATCAGCGCCTCCGATTCGGAATCCAAGCTCGATGTCGCCTCATCCAGAATCAGGATGCGCGGATCGGCCAGAATCGCACGCGCGATGGACACCCGCTGCTTCTGCCCGCCAGAAAGCTTTACGCCGCGCTCGCCGACCACCGTGTCGTACTTTTTCTCAAACGTCTCCGCGAACTCGTCCACACGCGCAATCCGGCACGCGGCTAGGATCTCCTCCTCAGTGGCATTCGGCCGCGCGTACGCCACGTTTTCCCGAATCGACCCATCGAACAAAAACGTCTCCTGCAGCACCACGCCAAGTTGCGTGCGATACGAACTGAGCTTCACCGAGGAAAGGTCAACCCCATCCACCAGGATGCTCCCTTGCGTCGGCGTGTAAAACGCGGAAACCAACCCGATAATCGTGGATTTCCCCGATCCCGAGGGCCCCACCAGCGCCGTCACCGTGCCCGGCTCCGAGGCAAAGCTCACGCCGTGTAGTACTTCCTTGTTCGCTTCATACGAAAAGTGCACGTCCTCGAATTCCACCCGCCCCGTAATCCGCTTCAGCGTCTCCGTCCTCCGTGGGTCTTGGTCTTCCTTCGCCTCGTTCAAAATCTCGCGCGTTCGCTCGAGCCCCGTAATCGCTTCCGTAATTTGCGTGCCGATCGCCACGATTTGAAAAACCGGCGCGATCAGCATCACCAGAAATGCGGAGTAGGAAACCAACTGGCCCGTGGTCATCGCGCCCGCAAGGATTTGCCGCGCCCCGAGATACATAATCAGCGCGCTGACTAGGCCCATCAGCATCGCGCCAGATAAGCTCATCAACGAAGTGGCCGTGAGCGTTTTCAATACATTGTCGAGCAGTCGCTGCACTCCGCCCGCAAACACGTTTTCTTCGTGTTCCTCGCCGTGGTATCCCTTTACCACGCGCACGCCGCCCAGCGACTCCGTCAGCCTTCCCGTCACCTCGGCGTTGATCTTTGGCCGCGCCCGGAAAATCGGCCGGATCGTCGAAAACGCCTTATTCAGAAAAAGTGCGAACACCACCAGGATGGTAAATGCCAGCAGCGTCATCCGCACATTCACAAAGAGCAGGTACACCAGGGCCACGATGGCGGTCATCACCCCGCCGACGAACTCCACTAGCCCCGTGCCGATCAGGTTCCGGACGCCCTCCACGTCGCTCATGATCCGCGAAACCAGCGCCCCGGTCTTATTCGCGTCGTAGAAAGTCACAGGGAGCCGCCCGATGTGCGCCTGCACCTGTTTGCGCAAGTCCGTGATCATTCGTTGTGCCGACTTGGAGAGCAACTGCGTCAGCGTGAACGATGTCAGCCCTTTGATTGCTGTCGCCGCAACGACTGCCAGAACCAGTGGAAGCAGCAGCTGCATCTGGCGCTTGTTAATTACGTTGTCGAACAGGAATTTGCTAGAAAGCGGCAGCACCAGCCCGGCCAGGGTATTGACACCCGTCAGCAGCAGCCCAAGAAGCAGAATCCCCCGCCGTGGATGCATCAGCGCCCAAATCTCGGGCAGGGAACTCCAATCAATTTTCTTGGCTTTCTTATCGGCGGTCTCGGCTGAGCCGGCCGCGCTGCCCGAGCCATGCCGGCCCGAACTGCGTTCCCCGCTACCTCCCTTAATCGTTGTCGGTGTGTAGGTTGACCGCAGGCTCATGTTCTCCGCATCTCGCTGTCAGGATACCCCGTTCGATGCGCCAAGCCTCCAAAAATCTACGAGGACCTTTGGCGGTAGGAGGCGGCCTAAATGGTGTCTCGCACGTACAGAGCGGGTTGCGGCTGAAAAAGTTGAAAACGGTGGTGGTCTGTGCGGCGCCGGTTGGCCATGGAGAACGAGCCCGAAATTGCAGGTATGTCTTTGTGTTTCCGCCGCGAATGCAGGAAACGTTTCAAGGCAATTCCTCGCGCTTCCGAATTTTGGGGAGATAAACACGCCGAGCGCTTATTTTGTCGGAGTAACGATGCCCACCTTGTCCACGCCGCTGCACGCGATGTACACGCGCCCATCCGCCGTTGCCGCCATGTTGCGCACCACGCCGCCCCCGGAGGGAATATTTGCCCGCGCGAAGGTCTGCGTTTTTGGATCGAATTGAATGATGGTGTTCGGATGTACACCAGACTCGCTGTACCACACCATCCCGTCCGGCGTAATCGTGATGCCATATGGATTTGCTTCTGGGCCGCCCGGCGAATCGTAGAGCTTCACCGCGCCGGTCGCCAGGTTCAATGTCCCCAGGTGCCCGCTCTTGAAGTCAGTGAAGTACACGGTGTCATCCGCGGCAATCGCCAGCCGCCGGGGTCGCACTACGGCCGGCAACCGATACTCTCGAATCGTAAAGGTGCCCGGATCGATCGAGGCCATCTTGTTCGTTCCCAGTTCACAAAATACCGGAACGCCCTTGCTATTGATTTGAATCCCGTAGGGCAGCGCCGCGTCGGTGGGAACTTCCTTCAACTCAATCTTCCCGGATTTCGGATCCAGCCTCCCAACCATGTTTCCGCCCTGCACCGTGAACCACAAAATGCCATGCGCATCGAACACCGCCGTGTGCGGATCGTCCGCCTTATCCGACGGCATCTTGTATTCAGTCACTTTTCCCGTTCGTGGATCGAGTTTTCCGATGTAGCCGCCAAAATTGGCGGTGAACCAGATGTTTCCGTCTTCATCGGCCACTAGGCCATGTGGCCCCGCATTTTTGTCCGATGGCAGCGGAAATTCCTGAATCGCCCCTGTCTTCGGATCCAATCGTCCCAATTTGTTCGCCATCTGTTCGGTGAACCACAACGCTTCGTCTGGTCCCACCGCGGGATCGTGGGGATGGCCGCCTTTGCTCGGCACAGACCATTCCTGAATCTTCACATGCAACGCGTGTACATCGTCGGCCCCGGGCAGTCCGCGGTGCGAAGGCAAGGCCAGTGCCACCAGCGTCGCGCAGCACACAATAGCCACCAGCGCCAAGGTTCGTTTGCTCATGGGTGCCCCCTGTTTTTTGGACGTATTGGGCGTGCAGGCAGATACATCATACGAAAGCGCGGTGCGATTGGGAATGTATTGCCGAATCTCCGCCCCGATGACATCATATTTCTATTAGGTTTTGCCGGGCTCAAAGCCGCTCGAGTCGCCCCGCCGGCGTTTGGAAACCTGAAATAATAAACGACAAGGCATGGCCATGACTGCCGGCGAACTGCAACTACAGGGAACCAAGGACTTCATCGCCCTCGAAGAGACTTACGGCGCGCACAATTATCACCCGCTGGATGTTGTGATTGAGCGAGCCGAGGGCGTGTGGGTTTATGACCTGGAAGGGAAGCGCTACCTCGATTGCCTGGCTGCGTATTCCGCCGTCAACCAGGGCCATTGCCACCCCAAGCTGCTGCAAACCCTCGCCGAGCAGGCCTGCAAAGTTACCCTGACCTCGCGCGCCTTCCGCAATGCGCAACTCCCATTGCTCTACAGGGATTTGCACAGCCTAACCGGCATGGACCTGACCCTGCCGATGAATTCCGGAGCCGAAGCTGTGGAAACGGCCATCAAAACTGCGCGCAAATGGGGCTACACGAAGAAGGGAATTCCCGAAGGGCAGGCGGAAATCATTGTCTGCGAAAACAACTTCCACGGGCGCACCATTGGCATCGTGAGTTTCTCGACCGAAGAACAGTACCGCAATGGCTTCGGCCCGTTTACGCCGGGTTTTCGCGCGATTCCTTTCGGCGACGCGGCGGCGCTGCGCGCGGCCATCACGCCCAACACGTGCGGATTTTTGGTTGAACCCATTCAGGGCGAAGCCGGTATTCGCATCCCTCGCGACGGCTTCCTGCGCGAAGCGGCGGCAGTCTGCCGCGACCATCGCATACTGTTGATGGCCGATGAAATCCAGACCGGCCTCGGGCGCACCGGAAAGCTCTTCGCCTGCGACCATGAAAGCGTTAGGCCGGACGTACTCATCATCGGTAAGGCGTTGGCGGGCGGCTTTTATCCGATCTCCGCGGTTCTCGCGCCAAAGGAAATTCTTGGTGTTTTTCAGCCGGGCGATCATGGCAGCACCTTCGGCGGTAATCCGCTCGCCTGCGCCCTCGCACGCACTGCGCTGCGCATCCTGATCGAGGAAAAACTCGTGGAACGCTCCGCCGAACTCGGCGCCTATTTCCTGGCGAAACTTCGCTCTCTGCGCAATCCGGCCATCCGCGAAATCCGCGGTCGCGGCTTGTGGATGGCCATCGAACTCAACGCCGATGCGCGGCCCTATTGCGAAGGCCTCAAGGAGCAGGGCATTCTCTGCAAAGAAACGCACAGCCGCATCATCCGCATCGCCCCGCCTTTGGTCATCACCCGCGACGAAATCGACTGGGCGTACGAACGCTTCGCCGAGGTCCTCGCTTAGTGCCACGGGCATTCCCGCCTGCGCCGCTTTCGCGACTTGGCGAGATTGCAGGACCCGCCTTCTGAGGCGGGCCGCTCTGGCTGATTTTTCTTCCCTTACGCTGCCCTTCGATTCCGGAAATGCAACAACTTTTTCACCTCTGCGATCACTTCGCCCTGCGCATCCGTCACATTGACCGGAAACTCCCGCTCAATCTTTTCTTCGGTCCTTAATGCCGCGCAGATATCGGCCAACTGCTCGTCCGCGATGCGGAATTTCGCGTACACTGTGCCGCGTCCCGGCTTCCGAAACCGGATCGCAGCGGATTTGTCCCAAACGATATAATCACGCCCCAAAATCTCAATCAGCATCACCATGAAAAACGGATCGGTCATCGAATAGAGCGAACCGCCGTACTGCGTTCCCACATAATTCGCGTTCCACGAGCGGAGCTTCATCTGCACGTCGAGTTGTTTCCAATCCGCGCTGATATGCGTGATACGGATCCCCGCGCCCAACAACGGCGGGTACAGGTTGAACATCAAACGGGGATACCGCTTCAAAAGACGCCTGATCACGAAACTCTCCAGCGCGCGTGTTCTGTCTTCAGGCTGCCACAGCCGATGCGTTTCATCCAGAGATACCGAGGCGGAAATTGGAAGAAAGACGATGAGCCATTCATAAATGGTCTTGGGGAGGGCACGCTTCAGCCGCACCTAAGGGTCTTGCAAATATGGGTTTTAGCCCCTAGGGATGAGGGGCTCGCGCTTCAATCCGCGGCGGGAATTGTGCGCCGCAGTTTGCTCGCAGGCGGCTCAATGTTCAACACGCTGGAAACGAACTGGCTTAACGTGCCGCCCAGATGCCCCAGCACGCGCTGCTTCAGCGAAGTGTAATTCTGCGTGCCGCAGAACAAGTCGCTCATTAACTGCCGGAACACCGCGTTGCGCTGCAAAAACTGCACCATACGCGTCGTAACCGAACAGCCCAAAAACGATCCGCGATAAAAGCGCCGCACGATACGCGCCGCGAATTCCAGTTCCAACGAAAACGAAGCGCGTACTCGAGACGGGTACAGCTCCGGACGGCCCTCTGCGATCGAGCGCCCTAGGATTTCACCGGAGCGCATCGCATAGAACAATCCTTCGCCCGTCAGCGGATCGACCCACGCCGCCGCGTCTCCGCACATCGCCCAGTTGTTGCCCACCACAGGGCGGTTCGAAAGTGTGCGTTCCTGCGGTGAAGGCAGCACATGGCTGTAGAATTTCGCGTTTTCCGTCGAGAAGCGCTCTGCCGCTGCAAACTGGTGCAGGTGTCCGCGCAGTTCCGCGCTGGTATGCGCTGCCATGCTCCCGCAGATGCCCAGCGAAATGTGGTCCGCGCGCGGAAACGACCAGATGTACCCCTCGAATTCCGGAAGAAACTTGATGATGATTTCGTCCGCCGTCTGCGGCACGAAATACCCTTGCGTCATTTCCAGTTCTTCCGCCGAAAGCGGACGGGTGCCGGGAAGCATCTGGTTGCGCGCTCCGGAGGCCAGCACCAGGAAGTCCGTCTTGCGCCAATCACCGTCCACGGCGTAGCGCGGCTTGTCCGTTGAGGCGTCTACTTTCTGCACGCGCAAAGGATGCACGCGGCAGCCCGCCTCACGTGCGCGATTTAGCAGGAATCCGTTCAAAACGCGGCGCGAATAGATGACGATGGGATGCTGCAGGTCCAGCTTGACGCGCTGGTTTTCCGCGCTCACGATCTCGACGTGATGAATGAATTTCTTCGGATGAGGATTGTCCAGCAGGAAAGGGAAGTGCTCGGTGGCTTTGTAGGTCAGCCCGCCCCCGCAAGGCTTTTCCCACGCCAGATGCTCGTCATAGATGTCTACCGAATGACCAGTGCGGGCCAACTGCTCTCCGCACATGGCGCCGGACGGCCCGCCGCCGACAATCACAATTTCAGACATGCGTTCCTTGCACCTGTAACTTTCCATTTCGGAGCGGGGCCGACAAAACGGTGGGCGACCTGAGGCGCTTTAGGACACAGGGAAGAGCACCAGGCAGAAACCCGCCAGCAGTATAGCACCGAACACCGCCGCGGCTGTTGCGGAAGCCGTGCGCTGGCGTACCAATCGTGCACCCATGCGCGAAAACAGGAAAAACAACGCGAAGTACGGCATCAGCAGCACCACCAGAATCTGGCCGCTATGCAAATAGAGCGCTCCACAGGCCAGCACCAGCCACGCCAGCAGAATCGCCAGCAAGTCGATTCCTAATCGCTTTCGAGGCTGCTTCACCGGCCCGAGCAGGATTTCCAACGCATAGCAGAACAGAAACGCACTCAGGAAGAGAAGCGGAAATCGAATCCATCGCTGCCAACTTAGCCATGCTCCGGTCATGGTCAGTTCGAACCATCCGGTCACCAGCAGATGCAGAATCAGCGCTGCCAGCGCAGCGCCGAAAACTGCCGCGGGTTTAGCGCGAAAACTCGACTGCGCTAAACGCGGATGCGCAAGGACGAGCAAAAGGCCCACCAGCAGAAAGAAGCTTGCAAGGTAGTCGCCCTCGAATAGTCCTATCGAGCGAAGCGGAACCGATTCCCTTAACACATAAAGCGCCAGGAACGCGACAGCCACCATCTCGACCAGAAAGCGCAGCGTAGCGGGAACCCGGCCGCCCGCAACCTCTTCGGCAGCTTGGGGCGCCATCTCACGCAGAAATGGCCCGGAGAGCAGCAGGATGCCTGCAAAGCCTAGCAGTCCTCCACCAAAGAACAACAAACTGGGCAGCCGCGCGGGATTCGAGAGATTCAGTACGCGCGCCGCCCATGCTTGCGCCAACCGTGCGACGCCGGGAGAAAACAGCACGCTCACATGCGTCTCATGCGGCAGGCGATGGAATTCGACACTTGGATCCGCATTCCCGGAGGCAAAATCTTCAGCGTTGCCCGCCAGTCCCGGCGGCTCAAATTGTCCGGCGGTAATGAGCGTGTTCGGCCGGATTGCCGGCGGATTCTGGAACAGCAAGTTTTCTGGGGTCACGCCGTGCGCCACCTTCATCGGGGCTGGCGAAATGGCGATCACGCCCGCGGGACGAAATTCCGCCGCGATGCGCAGCGCAATGGCGCCGCCCATGGAATGTCCCGCCAGAATCGTCCGGTTCGGCGCAATCAATCCGCGCGCCGCAAGACCGCGTACCAGCGACAGTGCGCAATCCTGTGTATTTTGCGCCGCGAACGGCCCGGTCGTACGTCCGTGTCCCGGCAAGTCCGGCACATACACCAAGAGGCCGAGTTCCGCTAAGCTTCGCGCCAGGTAGGACATTATGAGTTTGTTCGCGGCAAGCCCATGGAAGAGCACCACCGCGCCGCTGTTCGCATCCGGCGTGTTGCCGCGCTTCTCTACGATGCTCATGTCCACGCGGCAGGCGCCAGCCGCTGCCACTACGTGTTTCTCCGTGTATCCTCGTGAGGAGACCAATACCCACAAGCCTCCCACGACCAGCAGCGCCACTCCCGCAAGTGCCTGCCACAGTGATTTACGCTTCATGGGCGGCGCCGCCCGGAGGCGGCGTGATAGAATTGTGTTTTCCGTGGATTGGCGTTGCTGTCGGAAGGAACGAGCATGGAGACCCTTTGCACCCCTCGGTGTTGACACTCGAGCAACTCATTTTGCGGTTTGGCCGAGGGAAACGCAACGAAAAGCGCGTTGTTTTCACCAACGGATGCTTTCACCTTTTGCACCCGGGTCACATTAAATTGCTTGAGGCAGCCCGCGCGCTGGGCGACGTACTTGTAGTGGGACTTAATAGTGATAGGAGTATGCAACAACTGAAAGGCCTGAGCTCCTCATTTATTCCACAAGCTGAACGAGCGGAGATACTCGCGAACCTCGAAGCGGTTGATGCAGTGGTGATTTTCGATGAACCCACGCCGTTGAATCTTATATCTGCTTTGCTCCCGGATGTTTTGGTAAAGGGTGCAGATTGGCGAGACAAGCGTGTCGTGGGCCGTGAAGAGGTGGAAGCAGCGGGAGGCCGTGTGGAATTGATTGATGTGGTTCTCGGCTATTCTACGACGGAAATTGTGCGCAAAGTTCGCGCTTGAAGTTTAATGAGTTTCGCGATGCCAGGCAATTCGGGCAGGCCTTGCATCGCATCCCAAATTTTGTCAGCAGCATGATACTGCCCGCGGTTCGAGAACGTCTGGAGCGCCTGCTGCGCCACCCCTCTCTGGATGGCGCGTTGGGAGAACTACGCTCCGGCGCGGGCCTCATCGGCCTTTCCGGGCTGCAAGACGTTGCCAAAGCCTTTTGTGCCGCCTATTTCACCCACGAATTGCGGCGTCCCGCCTACTTTCTCACCGACAGCAACCGCCGCGCCGAAGAGCTCGCCGAAAGCATCCGCTTCTTCGCGCAGATCTTTCCCGGATCCACAGGCGGCGTCGCGGTCCTGCCCGCGCTCGATAGCCTCCCCTGGGATGCCCAGGCGCCGCACCCGGACATCCTCGAACGCCGCGCCGCCACCCTCTACCGTCTGGCCAACGGCGAAGTCTCGCTCGTGATCGCGCCCATGGCCTCGGCGCTTTGGCGCTATGAGGACCCTTACGTTTATCTGACCCTCGCGCAAGTCCTCGCCAAGGATGCCGAAATCTCCCATGAAGCCTTGATCCGCCATCTGGGCAGCATCGGCTACGCGCGCACCGAAATGGTGGATCTGCCCGGCCAGTTCGCCGTGCGCGGCGGCATCATCGACGTCTTCTCGCCCGAAGCCTTGCGCCCCGTGCGTATCGAGCTTCTTGGCGACACCGTGGAATCGGTGCGCGAATTCGACCCGCGCACACAACGCTCCATCGCGCCGGTCAACAAGACCACCATTCTTCCCCTCGCCGAATGGAGCGTCCCCGCCCCCGGCAGTCGCGAAGCGGAACAGTGGGAACCCGGACGCTGGCTAGGCGGCGGCGGCAGCAGCGAACCCGGAGGCAGCGCCCTTTTTGAACTTGCTGAGAGTTCTCTGAAGCCGGTGGTCTTTCTCGATGAGCCGGTCGCGCTCCGTGAGGCCGCTAAAAAACTCCTCGACGCAGCAACCGAAAACTACGAGCGCCACGGCCATGCGAACTCGCCCGAAGTGGCCCATTACTTCTGGCCGGACGCCGATTGGGAACGCGTCCTGGCAAAAACCTCGCGCGCCGAACTCGAGCAGCTCAATTTCGCGCAAAACGGTGGCCAGCGCTTCGAGCTAAGCTCCCGCCCCAGCATGCGCTTTCATGGCGACGTGGTGGCTTGCCTCGGCGACATCAAATCACAACTCGCTTCCGGCGGCACCGTCTACCTCACTGCCGCCAGCCTCGGCGAACTCGAGCGCTACGCTGATATCTGCCGCGAATACGAAGTCCCTTACGTGCTGGGCGAAACTGAAGAAGCCGCTGCAGGATTCACTGCCGAAAACGCCACCGAAACCGCCGCGCTGGTCCTCGTGCGCGCCCCCTTTGCCCAGGGCGTTTCCTTTCCCGACGCCAAAGTCACTCTCTATGGCAACGCCGATCTCTTCAACGTCGCCCCCGCGGTCGAACGCCCCAGCCGCAAGATTCGCACCAGCGGCTTTTTTGCCGACTTCGCGGCCCTCAAGCCGGGAGATTACGTCGTCCACGTGGACCATGGCATCGGGCAATTCGAAGGCCTACGCCTGATCGAGTCCGAAGGCCGCCGCGGCGAATTCATGCTGCTGCGTTACGCCGAGGATGCGCGCCTCTACGTCCCACTCGAACGCATGGACCTGGTGCAAAGTTACCGCGCCGTCGAAGGCGCGCACCCCACGCTCGACAAGCTCGGCGGCACTGCTTGGGCCACGCGCAAATCGCGCGTGCGCAAGTCCCTGGAGGACATGGCCGACCAGTTGCTCGCCCTCTATGCGGAACGCAAAACCGCGCAAGGCTTCCCGTTTTCTCCTGACGGTGCCTGGCAGCGCGAGTTTGAAGACGCCTTTGAATTCGAGGAAACCCCCGACCAGTGCACGGCCATTGCTGATATCAAGAAGGACCTGGAACAGTCAACGCCGATGGACCGTTTGCTGTGCGGCGATGTCGGCTACGGCAAAACAGAAGTGGCCATGCGCGCCGCCTTCAAAGCAATCGCGGATGGCAAACAAACCGCCGTGCTGACGCCCACCACCGTCCTGGCGTTCCAGCACTTTGAAACCTTCAAGAAGCGCTTCGCGGCGTTTCCCACGCGCATTGAAATGCTCAGCCGCTTCCGTAGCGCCGCCGAACAAAAGGCCATCCTTGCCGACCTCGAAGCCGGCAAGGTGGACATCGTCATCGGCACGCACCGCCTGCTCTCCAAGGACGTGAAATTCCAGGACCTCGGTCTGCTCATCGTGGACGAAGAGCAGCGCTTTGGCGTGGCCCACAAGGAACGCTTGAAGGAGATGCGCAAAAACGTACATGCCCTGGCTCTTTCCGCCACGCCGATTCCACGCACGCTGCATATGTCACTTGTCGGCTTGCGCGATATGTCGTTGATCGAAACGCCGCCGCGCGATCGCCTCGCCATTCAAACTTCCGTCACACCATTCAGCGAAGAGATCGTGCTCCGCGCCATTGAAAACGAACTCGCTCGCGACGGTCAGGTCTACTTCATCCACAACCGTGTCGAATCCATCTACTCGCTGGCCAATCTGGTGACCAAGCTGGTGCCGAAGGCCCGCGTCGTCGTCGGCCACGGCCAAATGGGCGAAAAGGAACTCGAATCCGTGATGCTGAAGTTCATCCGCGATGAAGCCGATGTGCTCGTGGCCACCACCATCGTCGAAAATGGCCTGGACATTCCGCGCGCTAACACCATCCTGATTAATCGCGCCGACCGCCTCGGCCTCGCCGAGCTGTACCAGTTGCGTGGCCGCGTCGGCCGTTCGCATCACCGTGCCTATGCCTATCTGCTCGTGCCGCCGGAGCGCGTCCTTTCCGATATTGCCCGCAAGCGCCTTGCGGCCATGAAGGAATTCAGCGAATTGGGGGCCGGCTTCCGCATTGCCGCGCTGGACTTGGAACTCCGCGGCGCCGGCAACCTGCTTGGCCGCCAGCAGCATGGCCACATCGAGGCCATCGGTTTCGATCTGTACGTGCAGATGCTCGAAGGCGCCGTGGCCAAACTAAAGGGCGAAGAAGCGCTGCCCGAATTGCGTACCACGCTCAGCCTGGGTATGGATGTGCGCATTCCGCAGGAGTACATCCCCAGCGAAAATCTCCGCCTGCGCACCTACAAACGCATCTCCTCGGTTGCTTCGGAACACGAAAAGCAGGATGTACGCAAGGAATTGGAAGACCGCTTTGGTCAGCTCCCCAAGTCCGTCGAAAATCTCTTGGAGTTTGCGCTCCTGAAATCCATCAGCGAGCGTCTCCACATTGCTTCTGTTGAACGCCAAGGCACCAAGCTCGCCCTCCGCTTCCATCCGGAGACGCCGCTCGATCCAGCCACTCTGGTGAAAGTGATTCGCTCCCGCAAAGGCATCCGCCTCGACCCCAGCGGCATCCTGTGGCTCGAACTCCAACGCGGCGAACCGGTAGCCAGCGGCCTCCGCGGCGTCCTCCTAGCCCTCCGCAACGAATCCTAGCTCTCTTTCTTTAGGGTGCTCTTGCTTCTCTTCGCAGGTGGGTTTCTCTATGCTCTCTGTGTTCTCCGTGGTGAATCACTCTCTGCCATCCGTTGCGGTTCTGCCCCGCCGAAAATTCCAATTTGCGCATTTTTCCGTTGAGTTCTAGACTCTTTAAATGA
>DATFSI010000079.1:0-14148 GCA_035262705.1 Candidatus Acidiferrum sp.
ATCACATCAAAGAAGGGGCGGGGGCGCAAGTCGGTGACTGGTTACCCCGCGGCATGCGCTCGGGGCAAGCGGGTGGTTCGTGATCGACGCTCTGGGTCCCCAAAAAGTGCCTCTGTCAGTTTGTGTCGTAGCTTTGCCAGCCGCAATTTTGCGACCCTGTCCCGCACGAGTCCCCACAGGTTGTCCCAAAAATCTCCCGGGTAGCGAAAATAGAACTGAAACATCACGCCGCTGGAAGTGTAGAAGTTATGCGGGTCTATAAATTCAGGAATCCGCTTCCCCTTCAGCCAACCCGGATCAATTTTGTTCGGGTATTTTCCGGCCTGTTGTCTGACGGCTTCCAGCTCAGGAACAAAGCCTTCGCAAAAATGCTTTGCTTCCACGACCTTCGGCGAATAGTAAGCTTGCCTCGCCTTCCATAATCCGACCGGCAACAGAGCAATCACCGTGGCCAGGGTGGTGAGATAAATATGTCTTCTTTGCATGGTCTTTGTTTTTGGGAAAGTTCCAGGAATTATCGCACTTATAGATTGAGCGGAAACCGCTCGCTCGTCTGTTGTGTTCTCAAAAGCCACGGGGTTTGGCGCCGGGGCGAGTGGCCGGTGAGGGTGGAAACGAGTAAGATGCGTTGCGCAGTCGCGGGCGCGGTAAGCAGGCGGTCGACGGAGGATGTTGTGGCAGAGCTTGAGAAGTTTGATCTAGTGATTATTGGGTGCGGCCCGGCGGGCGAAAAGGGCGGCGCGCAGGCGGCTTATTTCGGCAAACGCGTAGCCGTGGTGGAACGCGCCACGGTAGTGGGGGGAAGCTGCATCAACACCGGAACGGTGCCGAGCAAAACGCTGCGCGAATCGGCATTGTATTTTTCCGGGCTGAAACAGCGCGGGCTCTACGGAATCGACTACTCGTTAAAGGAAAACCTTACGATCCACGATTTCATGCACCACGAGCGCGAAGTGGTGGAGATGGAACGCGCGCGCATCCTGAAGAACCTGCAGCTCCACAAGATTGAGCTGGTGCGCGGGCAAGCTGCGTTTGAGGATCGCCACACAATTGTTGTGAGCGGTTCCGCGGGCCTGCGGAGCTTGCACGGCGATGTGATTTTGATTTCCACGGGGTCGAAGCCGCACCGACCGGCGGAGATTGCCTTCGACGACGTGCACACGTTCGATTCGGACACGTTTTTGCAATTGGAGCGGATCCCGAAGAGCTTGGCGGTGATTGGCGGCGGGGTGATTGGGTGCGAGTACGCGTCGATTTTTATGGCGTTAGGCGTGGACGTGACGCTGGTCGACGGGCGCGACCGCGTGCTGCCGTTCCTGGACAGTGAGATTTCCGACCGGCTGCGCGACCGCTTCGCGTCGCTAGGCATGCACCTGTGGTTCAACGAACGGCCGGTGAGGGTCGAGAACACGGCGACGCATTCGCGATTAACGATGAAGAGCGGTAAGGTGCTGGAGGCCGAGGCGGCATTGTTTGCGGCAGGGCGCCGCGCTGCGGTGGACGGCCTGGCGCTAGAAAAAGCGGGACTGGCGTTGAGCGACAAGGGCTACATGACAGTGGACGCGAATTACCGCACCGCGGTGCCGCACATTTACGCGGCGGGCGACGTGATCGGATTCCCGGCGCTGGCCTCGACCTCCATGGAGCAAGGGCGTGTGGCGGCGTGCCACGCCTTTGGATTGAAGTACAAGCAACGCGTGGCGTCGCTTTTGCCGATGGGCATTTACACGATTCCGGAGATTTCCGCGGCCGGCGAGACCGAGGAATCGTGCAAGGAGAAAAAGATCGATTACTGCGTGGGACGCGCGCGGTACGAGAACAACGCGCGCGGGCATATCACCGGGGACACCGCGGGAATGCTGAAACTGATCTTTGCGCGGGCCGACCGCAAACTGCTGGGCGTGAGCATCATCGGCGAATCGGCCACCGAGTTGATTCATGTGGGAATGATGGTGTTGGACAAAGGGCAGACCATCGATGAGTTTATCGACCTGGTGTTCAACTATCCGACGTTGAGCGAAATGTACAAGTATGCGGCGTACGACGGATTGGGGAATTTGTCAGGGCACAAGTTGCGGGAGGGGTAGATCCCTACCTAGCGGCTGCTCAGATTTGCGCATCCAACGGCCGGGAGAAAAACTATGCCACTGGTGCGGATTGATTTGCGTGTGGGGAAAAGTGCGGAATACCGGAAGGCGCTAGGAGACGGCGTGCATCGCGCGATGATTGAGGCGCTGCAGATCCCGCCGGACGACTGCTTTCAAGTGATTACAGAACATCCCGCCGAGGGATTGATTTACGACCCGCAGTATCTGGGCGTGCGACGATCAGACAACCTGGTGTTTGTGCAGATCACCTTGAGCGCGGGACGCAAACCGCAGCAGAAACGGAAATTGTTTAAGCGCATGGCGGAGATTCTGGCGGAGTCGCCGGGATTGCAGCCTTCGGATCTGGTGATCAGTTTGGTTGAAGTAGTGTGGGAGAATTGGTCGTTCGGGAACGGAGAAGCGCAGTATATGGATTCGTAATTCGGAAACATAAAATAGAAGCGAAACTTCTCCGATGGCGAAAACTACCGTGTTGACCATGCGATGGCTTGCCATTTTGCTCTTGCCCATGGTTGCCGCAGTTTTGGTTTTGGCGGCTGGTTGGAATGAGCGGCCCGCCTCAGAAAGCCGGCCTTACGCGGCGCTGCCTGGGACGGCAAAATCTTTCGTTGGGTTTGATCGCAATGAGTATCCCGGGGATGCGGCGCTGCCGTTGCTGCGCAAGTCGTTTGCGTTTACGAGCTATTGGCTGAGCGCTCCTCCGGGAGAGAAAACGAATTCGTGGACCGGGAAACGCGCAGTACTGCAAACGCAGGGATTTGGTTTTCTCCTCCTCTATCTGGGACGCACGTCTAGCCAGCTTCCTGACAAGCAGATTTGCGTTGACGGGGGTCTTGCCGATGCCCAGGCGGCAGGGAGGGCCGCACGCCGCGAAGGGTTTCCGGAAGGGTCGGTAATTTTTCTGGACGTGGAGGAGGGCGGGCGATTTTCCGAGGGATATCATGCGTATCTTCAGTCGTGGGCGCGGTCATTGAAGAACGAAAAATTCCAACCGGGAATTTATTGTTCGGGGATTGCGGTGGACGAGGGCGGTGGTGCGACGATTATTTCGGCAGATGATATTCAGCGGCACATCGGGGTGAGCGATCTGGTGTACTGGGTCTTCAACGACGCGTGCCCGCCCTCGCCCGGATGCAGTGTGACGGACGAACCACCTGCACCTTCAGCCAGCGGCGTGGCGTACGCTTCGATCTGGCAATATGTCAGGTCGCCGAAGGAAAAGAAGATCTCACGCCATTGCCGCGGCTATGCGAACGACGGGAATTGTTACGCGCCGGGAGACGCGAGCCGTCAGTGGTTTTTGGATATGAATGTGGCGACGACGAAGGATCCCTCGGCGCCGAGGTGATGAGAAGGCATGGGAAGCTAGAAGGTGGGGTTGCGCGGGAACTTCAAGTAGGGGAGACGTACACCGCTAATGAAGATCTGGTCGGCTCGGATGGCGACCGGCGCTTCAAAGCCGGCAGAGCCGCCGTTGGTGACGAAATCGTCCTGATCCACGCCGTCACCGCTGATTCCCAGGCCTCCGACGAGAACGCCGTTTTTGTAAAGCCCGACGCTGCCCGGGAAGAATACGATTCCGCTTTCGTTATTGTTGAATCCCATCGTGTCGTTGCCCTGCGTGCAGGGATTTGCTAAATCCTGCAGAAACAAATTGTAGAACGGCCCGGGAGAAGAACCGGTGATGCCGGGGGGGAAGAGCGGCTGCGCCCCGAAGCTGATGGTGCGATTGGTGACCGCCGTGCCCATGGGTACGCTGGGTAAATCGTTAGTGGTGCGATTCGCGCTGTTGAAATAGATCATATTGCGCGCTTTGCTGGCGGCCACATCGATACTGAACACGGTGGCATCTCGCATGCGCCGGAGGCCGATCAAGGTGCCGTCGAGATCGGCAACGGCGATCACCATGCGCGCGGCGGAATTGAGTGGCAGGCGGATGGCGGCGCGGGTCATATTTGCCGTGGCCTCGGCGTTGTCCATGATGGTCTGGACTTCGGCCTGGGAGAGCATTCTGCCGGCCGCGGTCTGAATCAAATCGCCTTCGGCAGGCTGGCCGGCACTGGCCATGGGTCCCCTGAAATAAGTTCCGTCCGCGGTTCCGGGAGTACTGCCTGCGGGGATGGTCGTTTGGTTCACGAAAGGCAGCGCAAGCCCGCCGATGAAAACGGCTCCCGGGGCGGGTAGCGGGTTGGGAATACCGAAAGGTTTGGTTTCCGAAGCGGTAAAAGCGGCGTATTCGGCGACATCATGAGGGACCCCAGCCACGCCAATACCGCCTACCACGATGCCGTTGTGAAAAATGGGGACGCCGCCCGGATTGACGGCGTTCGAATCACTGTCGTCGAGCTTGGATTTGCCGGTGAGAATGCCCAGGCCGCTGCCGGGTGCGCCAGACAGCGCCGTAGAAGGATTGATCGTTTGCCCCGAAAGAAAATTCTTAGCTAGCGTGCAGCCGCGGTTAGTGTTCTCGATGCCGTAGAGGTCGGAGGTGGGCGCGTTGTCCACGCCCGGCGGAAAATGGATGCCGGAGATGAAGCGCACGGTGCGGGAGGAGAGCGGCGCCTGGTCGTTGCTGAAGTAGGCGCCGGTGCGCGCGAGCGCGACGGCAACGTCGTTAACGCCATAGGCATTCCCAAAATTACCCATATCGGTCTGGCCGCTAGTGACGCCGGCTTTATCGTACACGCCAAGAACGCTGCCGCCGCGATCGACAACGGCGATGGCCATGGTCTCCGCGTTGACCGAAGCCGCGGCAGCTTTCACAAGATTGTCGACGTCGGCGAAACTTAGAGGAGGAACACCCGGCAGGGGAGGCCGGGAAATTGCAGTAGGCGTGCCGCCTCCGCAGCCGAGCAGGAGAATCGCGAGCGCGCCTGCGAGAAGCGCGGCGAAGAGCATTCCCAGCGCGAGAAGGCTGCGCCGCTGCTGATAGGCGCGGCGGGACTCCAGCGGTTTACGAAGAAGATGTTCCATGGATAGAGAGTTGGAGTTCATGATATACGCAGAGCGAAAAGTTTGGGGGGATTGTACATCGTTTGCTGCAAAGTGGTGACGCCTAATTCCTAGAACCAAGTGTTGTGGATTTCCGGGTGGGGCCGAAGGAAAAAGGTTGCGGGAAGAGCGCATTTTTGATTAGTTAGCGCAGACGGTTTGCACGCCTTGGCCGGGTCCTACGGAAGGAAATGAAGGTTCGCCCAGCACCCAGGATTAGGTCGGCTAGATTAGCCTGGGTCGGGGTGTGCCTTGCCGCGGCGTTGTGCTGCGGGGGCGCGGCGATAGCACAACAGCAAACCGCACCGCCACAAGCTTCCACCGAACAACAGACGCGTGAAATGGGCCCGCCGCGGCGCATCCCGCGTCAGCAGGCGTTGACCACGGCGGCGCTCGACGGAACGGTTCGCGAGCAGACCGCGGATTCCACGATGCGGCCGGTGGCCGGCGCCAGGATTCAGGCGCGGCACCTTACGACGGGTAGGGTGAGCACCACGATGACCAGCGGCGATGGGGTTTTCCGCATGCTGCTGTTGTTGCCGGGAGAATACGAATTTCACGCCGAAGCGGATGAATATGAAGCGCTGAGCATCGCTAATCTTTCGCTGAACGCGAACGAGGTAGTGACGCTCGAAATCCACTTGGTGCCGACCGGCGTGGCAGCTCTTCGTTCGCGCTTGCCGCGGCAACCGGAGTTGGGGCCGCCGCTTCCCGGCGAAGCCGAGGCGATGATGGGAAGCTATCGCGAATTCCGACACCGGCTGGATTCCGACCCGAACTACATCCTGGAACTTTCTCCCGAAGTGCTGCCGCCGATTGCGGATATCTACAACGTGGTGCCGAATCGCTGGCCGCTGGAGCAGCCGGATTACAAGCGGTATCCCGTAAAAGGCGAGTACGTTTACATCAAGCCGCACTGGTACGATCCGTTCAACCGCAATCGGTTCAAGGGAGACGAACCGATCTGGCCGGAGAAATTTGGGCAGCAAGTGTTTCTGAATGTGACCGCTTCGGAAACAACGTTTGTGGACGGCCGCAAACTGCCTGTGCCGAGCGACGTGAGCGCGGCACGGCCCGGGAGTAGCGAGTTTTTCGGGCGCGGCGAGCAGTTCTTTCTGGACCAGACGTTCCGCTTCACGCTGGATTTGTTCCACGGCGACGCTTCTTTCAAACCGGTGGACTGGCGGGTGCGGGTGACACCGGAAATCAGTCTGAATTATCTGGATGTGAAGGAATTGGGGATTGTCGGGCCGGATGTGCGCGCGGGTACGACGCGCCTGGATTCGCACGTGGGATTCCAGGAAGCGTTCGTGGAAGTGAAACTCCACGACTTGAGCCCGAACTATGACTTTGTGTCGGTGCGCGCGGGGATTCAAGAGTTCAATGCGGACTTTCGGGGATTCCTGCTTTCCGAGGAGCAGCCCGCCCTGCGGATTTTCGGTGACCTGAAGAGCGACCGCATCGAGTACAACGTCGCTTATTTCAATTTCCTGGAAAAGAACACCAACAGCGGATTGAACACGTTCGACGCCCGGAATCAGCAGGTGGTCTTGGGGAACGTTTATATCCAGGACTTTTTCTTTCCGGGGTATACGGCGGAATTTGTCGGCGCGTGGAACAAGGATGACGGCGGCTTGCACTACGACGACAACGGATTCCTGGTGCGGCCTGCGCCAGTGGGCGCGGTCATCAACCAGGGTGTTGGCGCAGTTTTGCACAGCATTAACGTGGGTTATTTCGGTTGGTTGGGGAGCGGGCATATCAAGCGCCTGAACCTGACGCACGCGTTTTATGAGGTGGCCGGGAAGGATACGAACAATCCAATCGCCCGGCAGAAGGTGACCGTGAACGGGCAGATGGCCGCCGTGGAACTTTCGTATGACCGCGACTGGATCCGCTATCGGCTGTCGACGTTTTATGCATCGGGAGATCACGATCCGCACAGCAGCCGCGCCAACGGATTCGACTCCATCGTGGATTTGCCGAATTTTGCCGGGGGCTTGTTCAGTTTCTGGAACCGCGAGGGGATTCGCCTGACGGGATCGGGCGTTTCGCTGACTACCGACGGCAGCTTGCTGCCGAACATGAGATCGAACAAAGAAGAAGGGCAGGCGAATTTCGTGAACCCCGGCATTTTCCTGATCAACGCCGGAGCGGATATCGATATCACGCCGAAGCTGAAGGGATTTGTGAATTTCAACTATTTGCGGTTCATGCGCACCGAGCCGCTCGAACATGTTTTGTTCGCGGCGCCGATTCGTCACAACATTGGCGAGGATTTCGGGATTGGAGCGCAATACCGCCCGCCGCTGACGGAAAACATTATTCTGACCGGAGGCGTTTCGATTCTGCAGCCGGGGCAGGGATTCCGCGATATTTACACGAGCCGCACGTTGTTTTCCGTGTTCGGGATGGCGAAGCTGACGTTCTGAGGTTTCTGGGATGGCATTGTTTTCACAACACAAGGTCTGGCGGGCGCTGCGCGACGAACGAGGGCGGGCGCGGCTGCTGATTCTGTTTTTTATCGCCACGTCGTTCGCGCTGCTGTTCCTGGCGTGTTACCGGCCGAATACTGCAGCGCTGGCGCAGGATGCGCAAGGGCCGTTCCGCGGGCAGTCGCAAGAGGCGGCCATGGCCAAGTCCACGGGCTGCATGTCGTGCCATACGGCGACCGACGAACCGACCATGCACCCGTCGAGAGGCGTGCACTTGGGATGCACCGATTGCCACGGGGGAGACAATTCCGTTTCAGTGCCGCAGGGAACTTCGCCCAAATCCCCGGAATACCAGACCGCAAAAGAAAAGGCGCATGTGCAGCCGAAGGATTCCTTTTTCAAACATCGCACAACGTTGCCGGAAGGCGCGTACACGCATTGGCTGAAAGAATCGGCTGAATACGTGAAGTTCGTGAATCCGGGCGACCTGCGCGTGGCGGAGGAAACCTGCGGAACGGCGGGATGCCATCCGAAGGAGACGCGCGCTGTTTCCACGAACATGATGACCCACGCGGGATTTTTGTGGGGTGCGGCGCTCTACAATAACGGGGGAATCCCTTACAAGAACACGCGATTCGGGGAAAGCTATGACCGGGCGGGAAAACCGCAAGAGATCAAAACGATTCCGCCGCCGACGCCAGAGGAAACGCGTACCAAGGGCGTGATGCCGGAATTGACACCGCTCTATCGCTGGGAAATTTCACAGCCGGGCAACGTGCTGCGCGTGTTTGAACGTGGTGGCGAGAAAAAATCGGAGCTGGGAAACCCCAACGGCGAAGATATTCCGGGGAAGCCGGAAGACAAATTGAGCGACCGTGGATTCGGCACGGAACTGCGCACCGACCCGGTCTTCCTGGGATTGCAGAAGACCCGGCTCCTGGACCCGATTCTTTCCCTGCCGGGGACCAACGATCATCCCGGCGATTACCGCTCAAGCGGCTGCTCGGCATGCCACGTGATTTACGCGAATGACCGCGATGCAGCGCATTCCACGATTTATTCGCAGTACGGACACTTGAGTTACAGCGCGTCGGTGGATCCCACGATTCGCAAGGACGAGTCGGGGCATCCCATCAAGCACGCATTCACGCGGGCGATTCCCTCGAGCCAATGCATGATCTGCCATGTCCATCCGGGGACGAACATGGTGACCACGTATTACGGCTTGACCTGGTGGGACAACGAGATTGACGGCGACAAGATGTATCCGCCCGAACAGCGCAACCCGAACGAGGAAGACCGCTACCGGATGCAGCTGAAAAATCCCGAATTGGCGGCGACGCGCGGGCTGTGGGGCGAGGACAAATTCCTGGAGCAGACCGGCAGCCCGGAGTTCAACGCGAAATTGAAGACCACGCAGTTCGCCGATTTCCACGGACACGGCTGGATTTTCCGAGGCGTCTATAACCACGACCGCAAGGGAAACTGGCTGGACAAGGACGGGAAGCCCATCGCCTATGACGATCCGCAGCGCTTCCAGAAAGCCGTGCACCTGGCGGATATCCACCTGGAAAAAGGAATGCAGTGCGCGGATTGTCATTTCGCACAAGACAATCACGGCAACGGGAAGATTTATGGCGAACCTCGCGCGGCGGTGGAAATCGATTGTATAGATTGCCATGGCTCGATCCGCCAAAAAGCCACGCTGGTGACTTCGGGTCCGGCAGCGCCGGATGCGGTGCGGCCGGGAGAACCGCGTGGCAGGCGGCTGGACGGATTGCGTACGCCATCCGGGATGCGGCGGTTTGAATGGCGCAGCGACAAGCTGTTTCAGCGCTCCATGACCCGGGAAAACCTGGAGTGGGAGATCGTCCAGACCAAGGACACGATCACGCCCGGCAATCCGCACTTCAACGAGAAATCGCTGCGCGCGAAATTGATGAACAAGAATGGGGTGGCGCTGGACAAGGTGCCGGGAGACGATGCGCAACTCGCCCACGCGAATTCGTCGATGACCTGCTACGCGTGCCACACGTCGTGGACGCCAACATGTTTCGGCTGCCACCTGCAGATGACCGCGAACCAGCGGCGGCCGATGCTGCACAACGAAGGGTTGTTGACGCGGAATTACACGACGTACAACTTCCAGGTATTGCGTGACGATGCGTACTTCCTGGGCGTGGACGGGACGGTTACGGGGCATCGCGTTGCGCCGGCGCGCTCTTCCTGTGCGGTGCTCGTGAGTTCGCAGAATGCGAACCGCGAGTGGCTCTACTACACGCAACAGACGATTTCCGCCGAAGGATTCTCGGGGCAGGCCTTCAGCACTTATGTGCCGCACACGGTGCGCGCGAAGGAAACGAAGCAATGCTCGGACTGCCACGTTTCGTCGGCCAATGACAACAACGCCTGGATGGCACAGTTGCTGCTGCAAGGCACGAATTTCATGAATTTCATGGGCCGCTACGTTTTCGTGGCCACGGGCAAAAAGGGATTCGAAGCGATTACCGTGGCCGAACACGACGAACCGGAAGCGATCTACGGCAGCGACCTGCAACGGCTGGCGTATCCAGACAATTACAAGAAGTTCGAAGCGCATGGGCGCGAGCTCCATCCTGTCCAAGGGCACGAAGGCGAGGTCTTCGATATTCAGGCGCGCGGCGAATATGTATACACGGCGAACGGCAAGGGCGGGCTGCGCGTCTACGACATCGCGAACATTGACAACAAGGGATTTTCCGAGCGCATGACAACGGCGCCGGTTTCGCCGTTGGGGCAGCGTTTTTACGTGCCGACGAAGGACGCGGTGGGCGTGGCTTCGCCGACGACGCTCGGTGTGGACCCGCTGCGGGCGCGTGTAAAGGAAAACGAAGAGCAGCCGATTCACTTGATTTACGGCTTTCTCTATGTGGCCGACCGCGAAGAGGGGTTGGTGATTATCGGGACGCCGGACTTGAAGGCCAAGAGTCCCGGCGTGGGCACGCTGCTAGACGGAAATCCCACGAACAATTTCCTGAAGCGCGGGCTGACGTTCAATCCCGATGGCGCGCTGACGGGAGCGCGCAAAATCATCATTGTGGGGACTTACGCCTACATCGTGACGGACAAGGCGCTGGTGGTGGTGGACTTGGACAATCCGCTGGCGCCGAAGATCACGGCGACCATTGGTGCGCCGGTGCTGAACGATCCGCGGGCGGTGGCGGTGCAATTCCGCTACGCATTTGTGGCGGATCGCGACGGCTTGAAAGTGCTGGATGTGACCAACCTGGGGCAGCCCAAGGTGGTGCCGAGCGCGACAGTTCCGTTCGAAGATGCGCGCAACGTTTATGTGGCTCGGACGTATGCGTATGTTTCGGCAGGCAAGCAAGGCCTGGGCATTGTGGATGTGGAGAAGCCGGAAGCGCCGCAACTGGCCGAGATGTTCACGGCAGATGGAAAACTGAACGACGTGAACGATGTGAAGATCGGCATGGTGGCGGCAAGCGCGTTCGCGTTCGTGGCCGATGGCAAGAATGGCATGCGCGTGCTGCAGATTCTTTCGCCGTGGGATGATCCCGCGCACTTTTCCGGGTTCAACCCGCGTCCGACGCCGAAGCTGATTGCCACGGCGCACACCAGCGGACCGGCGCAGGCGATTTCGAAGGGCATCGACCGCGACCGCGCGGTGGATGAGTCAGGAAACCAGTTGGCCGTGTTTGGGAGACGCGGAGCGCGGCCGCTGAACCGCGAGGAGACCCAGAAGCTGTACCTGCGAAATGGGCAGCTTTATACGGTCACCGACGAGCCGGGAATGCCGCAAGCAACGGGCACGGTGACCGGAAGCGTGCAACGCTGGCTCGAGCGGGCACGGGTCTGGATTTCCGGGCGGTAAAGCCCGCCTCACTTTTTCCGGCACGCACTCGTTTCACAACTTCACAAGGGTTGTATGGCGCATGCCCCGTGCAAGCCGCTACGGCCAATCGAGGCTATCGCTTTTTCTTCGCGGTGGTGAGCCATCAAACGGACCTTGCAAGCCCTTCATTTCAAAGTGGTTCTTGGAATAACCCATTTTTATTCAACTATTTACCGTTTGGGCGCATCTCATATAGCGATAACAGTTCATTCACGTTTTCCACGCATAGTACCCATCAAAATTATTCGTGATGGCTTCGGTCCGGAATACGGTTACCGTGGAAAGGTGGGGGCTCAACCGGCGACCAGCCGGTTCCAGCCTGCAGGAGCGGGCATCTAAGGCCCTAAGGTAAGGGCGTAAAAAGGAGTAATACTCTGATGGGGAAGCAATACCTTCTGGCGAGCGATTTCGACCAGACTTTGAGTTTCAACGACTCCGGCGTGGCGCTGGCTGAGTTGATCGGCTCTCGTGAGTTTCACGAAAAGGTAAAGGGTTTATCGGCGATGAATCTGGTGCAGCAGGGCGCTGAGCTTTCCTACCTGATTCTGCATGACCCGGATTTCCGGAAAGTGCGCCGGGAACACCTGGTGCAAACGGGGAAACGCATCCGGCTGAAGCACGACGTGGATCTGTTCGCGAAGACCCTGGACAGCATCTCGGACAGTTACAAGTTTTCGTTTTACGTGATTTCCGCGGCGCCGCAGGAGATTATCCAATCGGCGCTGGAAGGCATTGTGCCGCCGGACCACATTTTCGGCACCAGGTTCCGGTACAACGATTCCGGCGAGGTGGAGTCGATTGTGCGGGCGTCAGCGGGATGGGGCAAGATCACCGTGCTCGAGGAACTGCGCGCGGCGCTGGGGATCAGCCACGACCACATCATTTACATGGGCGATGGAAGTTCGGACCTGCCGGTGATGATGCACGTGAACCAGTATGACGGGTTGACCATCGCGGTGTCCGAGGCAAAGTTCATTTCGCGCATCGCGCGGCGCACTGTGCTGAGCGACAACGCCATGAGTGTGCTGGTGCCGGTGCTGGAGGAAGTGATGCGCTGGGATTCGCCGGAGATCCGTCGGTTTTTCGCGTCCCGCGGATTGATGCTGCGCGAGTGGGACAAAATGCGCACGGACATGCTGACGATCGAGGACAGCACGGCGCCAGGCACAACCGCAACCGTGCAATAAATGTAGCCACGGGGCTTTAGACCCGCCAGGTAGCACAACCTTCAGCCTGTGTCTTCACCAATTCAGAACCGATGAGATATCCCATGACCTTGGTTATGGGATATCTTTGTTTTTGGGAGGAATAGGGAATGGGCCGCAAGAATATTCTGATGCTGGTGGGCGATTACGTGGAAGATTACGAAGTGATGGTGCCGTTCCAGGCGCTGCAAATGGTGGGACACACGGTGCATGCGGTGTGCCCGGGCAAGAAGGCGGGCGAAGTGGTGCGTACGGCGATTCACGATTTTGAGGGCGACCAGACCTACTCCGAAAAGCGCGGGCATAATTTCGCGTTGAATGCCACCTACGATGCGGTGAAACCCGAAGAGTACGACGCGCTGGTGATTCCCGGCGGGCGCGCGCCCGAGTACATCCGGCTGAATGCGCGGGTGCTGGAGATCGTGCGGCACTTTGCGAACGCGAACAAGCCCATGGCGGCGCTGTGCCACGGCGCGCAAGTGCTGGCAGCGGCGGAAGTGTTGCAAGGCAAGAAGTGCAGTTGCTATCCCGCGGCGGCTCCGGATGTGAAAGCCGCTGGGGGAACGTTTGTGGATGTGCCGATGAACGAAGCGGTGGTGGACGGGAATCTGGTAAGCGGGCCGGCGTGGCCCGCACACCCTGCGTGGCTGGCGAAATTTCTGGGAGTGTTGGGGACAAGGATCGAGTTGTGATTGTTGCTGGTGGGGGTGCAGAGATGTTTCGCCCCAATGGAGGGCTTCGAAGTCGGCAGGAAATGAACCAAGAGATATGAAGGAAAATTTCGATGCTCAAAGGCAGGTAATTTCATACTGGTGTGCCCCTTCCGAAAAATCATGGTTAAGGCCATAATCATTTGTTTTGCTAATCCACACTGAGGCGGGCCGGGCAACATGGCGAATATCAATGTTAAGAAGGGCGTGATTGGAATTCTGACGGGAGGCGGAGACGTGCCCGGGCTGAATCCGGCGATCCGCGCGGTCACCTTCCGGGCGTTGCGCGAAGGCTACGAAGTCATCGGCATCCGGCGTGGCTGGGCCGGGCTGGTGGACATGATCCGTGACCTAAAGCAGGACAATTCGAACAATTTCCAGCACCTGACCGAAGACGTGGTGAACCGCGCCGGCCGCACCGGTGGCACCTTTCTGCACTCTTCGCGCACCAATCCCGGTCGCGTCAGCAAAAGCAGCGTCCCCGAACACTTGAAGGAACAGTTCAACGCGGAGAAAAACGATCTGACTTCGGAGGTGCTGAAGAACCTGGCCTGGCTGGGCATCGAATACCTGATCCCCATCGGCGGTGACGACACGCTGAGTTATGGGGTGCGGCTCTATCAGGAAGGCGTGCGCGTGGTGGCCATTCCGAAGACCATGGACAATGACGTGCCGGGAACCGACTACTGCATCGGGTTCAGCACCTGCATCACGCGTACGATTCAGATGACTAATGCGCTGCGCACGTCGGCGGGCTCGCACGAGCGATTCATGGTGCTGGAGGTTTTCGGCCGCTACGCCGGATTC
>DATFSI010000080.1:0-3952 GCA_035262705.1 Candidatus Acidiferrum sp.
GTTGTCGGGTGGCTGTTGTCGTTCGCGCTAGTGTTCACAGCCTGGCCACAAACGACGATGTTGGCGCAAGACGCGCAAGCGCCGCCTGCGGCGCCACGAGGCCCGGAGTACGCAACGAAAACCCCCGAAGAGCTGCAGCAATTGGTGGCGCCCATCGCGTTGTATCCCGATTCGCTGGTGGCGCAAATCCTCTCCGCTGCCACGTTTCCGGAACAGGTAGTAGAGGCCGACCGATGGGCGCAAGCGCATCCAGATTTAAGGAATGAAGCTCTGGCGCAGGCGGCGGACCAGATGAATTGGGATCCCAGTGTGAAGGCGCTCACTGCCTTTCCTTCCGTGCTGGGCAACATGGACAGGAACATTTCGTGGACTTCAGCGCTCGGCGACGCTTATTACAACCAGCAGCAAGACGTGATGGATGCCGTGCAAGCGATGCGGCAGAAGGCGGAGCAGGCGGGAAACCTGAAGACTACTCCGCAACAAGTGGTAACGACGCAGGGTTCGACCATCATTATTCAACCCGCGGCACCGGATGTCGTCTACGTGCCTGCGTACAATCCGTGGATAGTGTACGGGCCACCGATCGTGGCGTGGCCGGGATGGTATCCGTATCCGGGCATCTGGTATGGCGGGCCGTATCTTTCCTTTGGAGCTGGGTTCGGAGTCGGATTTCTCGGCGGTTTTGGTTGGGGCTGGCCGCACTGGGGGTTTGACTGGCACAACCGCTATGTCGTCTACCACAACGACAGGTACTACTCGCATAGCACGACCTTTTACAACCGCAATGCGTATTACCGCGGAGGGCATGGCGGACCACAGGCGTTTAGCCGGGGCATGGACCGGCCGCCCGCGGCCCGGGGGAATGTTTTCAACCGCCCCGGCGGTTCGCCGCGACCGTTCGAGGGAGACAATCGCGCGGCGCGCGGGTACGCCGCACCGCGTGGCGAGAGCAATATGCGCTCCGGCGCCTTTAGCCATTACGATCACGGCGGAGAGGCGCGAAGCTACTCGGCGAGAGGTAGCGCGAGTTTTGGCGGTGGAGGCTTTCATGGCGGAGGAGCACCGCACGGAGGCGGCGGCCCACATCATTAACTCGCGTCGCAGGGCCCTTGGAGCAAGGGGCAGGAATTGGTAAAGGAGGACAGCCGTATGCGGTACGCGAAGGGAAGCGTCAAGGAGTTTCGACCGGATATTTTCGCGAAATTTGCGGTGGCTGTGCTGCTGCTCGCGGGAGTGGGCGCAATTTCTTCCATGGGCCAGCAAAAAGACCAGAAGACGTTTTCCTCGGCGGAGGAAGCGGGCAAGGCGCTCTATAACGCGGCAAAGGCCAGCGACGAAAAAACGCTTGTGGAGATTCTGGGTCCCAAGGGGAGGCAGTTGATCTCTTCGGGCGACGCCGCCGAGGACGTGGAAAACCGCGCCACTTTTGCAAGACGCTACGAAGAGATGAACCGGCTGGTCCAGGAGCCCGACGGAAGCGTGACCATATATACCGGGCCGTACAATTGGCCGTTTCCGATCCCGCTCGCGAACAAGGGCGGCACCTGGTATTTCGACACCGAAGGCGGCGAGAGAGAAATATTGTTTCGCCGGATCGGGCGCAATGAAATTTCAGCCATACCTATTTGCCAACAGTTGGTGGCCGCGCAGAAGGAATACTATAAACAGCACAACGAGTTCGCGCAGAAGGTTTTCAGCGACACAGGGAAGCAGGATGGCCTCTACTGGAGGACCGAGGGCGGGGCGGCGGCGAGTCCAATTGGCCCACGCGTAGCCTGGGCGTTTAACAAAGAAGCTGCTGGGCAAACGGAAGGTACAGCTACGCCCTATCGTGGATACTACTTTGAAATGCTGAGCGGCCAAGGCAAAGAAGGGATGGGCGGCGCGGATGTGGCGGACGGTAAAATGACCCGAGGTTTCGCGTTTGTGGCGTATCCTGCGGATTACCGTTCGTCGGGCGTGAACACGTTTGTTGTGGGCGCAGACGGTGTCTTATACGAGAAGGATCTGGGGAAGAAGACACAAACGATCGCTAAGTCCATGAAAGAGTTAAACCCTGACTCCTCCTGGCAAAAGTCGCAAGAAGGGCCGCAACAGGCGGCCGGAGAACCGCCGAACAACTGAGTCCCAAGGATCGCCCGCGTGAGCCGCGCGGGGCGCGATCGCCCCCAAAACCGTTGACACGTAGGGTGGGTGCCGCTGCTTCCCCTGGCTTCCGTCCGCGCCCTGGGTCGTCGATGGTGATGATGTGAGATTCCTGCGCGCTCACCGGAGAATTCACAAAGAGCAAGCATAATGCTGTGCCTAGAGCCAGCAGCCCCTTCCGACGAGGGGTGACGAACCTCGGGGTACGCTTCAATTCTTGATCATTGCGGCTCTCCCGTTCTCAATTTCAGGCGTTCGTCGGATCACTCGAGGCCGAGTGCCGCAGCGCAAGCGCGAGCGGGGTTCGTCAATGCGTCGCGGCTGGCCCTTGGCAATGCCATAGGTAATCATGAATCGCGCGTTGGTCGTCACAGCAGTGCGCACGTCGTGGACCGCGGTGTTCTCCGTCCAGCAATCTCCTGTATTGTAGACATGCTTATCGCGTTGCACCTCGTACCATTCGATTGAGCCGCCGGTGAAAGCTCCAGTCCTGATGTTGAATGGCCGCCTCGATTTCGTATCCCAACGGCTTCCTCTCAGCAGCCAATGTTCCGTTTACTGGGCACGCCGCCAGCACACAAGCGTCGCCTGGTCTACGACACTGGCCACGATATCGCCCAACCGAGATGATCGAGGAAACCCTCAATTGGCTCGACAAGTATCTTGGTCAGGTGAAATAGCCATGCAAGTATTGACGTGATTTTGCCTTCCAAATACTCAGGTGGGAGATTTCTCAGGGAGCGTAAGCTTATGAGAATCGGACTCGCGCCCTAAACTTGGCAGATCTAGCTTCAATGGAGTTTCAGGAACCTACGAGGCACTTTCGGAAGCATTCCGTAGCGCTTAGAACGGTCAGAAACGTTTAATGTTCCTCGGGTTGCTCCCACGAAGCGAAGAGTATAGAAGCGGTTCAGATGTACCGAGCGGAATGGAGGCTGGCACCCATTAGCATGAACGAATGCGTGTAATCGCCTGGATTCGCCAATCATTCGACCAATGACGGATAACTCACTCATCGACCCTGCCGGCGGATTTTAAACACTATAGCCCGGTTACAATTACAGATTCCATGTCAGAATCCACTGAGGTACAAATGAATCGAACAGCGTTCTTCCTGCTCGCATGCGTCGGCCTTTGCCTCGCTGCACCCCTTGTCGCTCAGGACCAGCCCACGCGCCCGCCCATCACAGGCATCGCGCACGTCCGCATCTATTCCACCGATCTTCGCAAGTCCACTGATTTCTACAGCCGAATGCTCGGCTTACCAGCACGCAGCGGAGGCTGCACGGGCATGACGCGCCCGTGTTTCATCCTCAGTGATCGCCAGCAAGTTCTATTGTCGAAAGCGCCCGCTGCTCGACCCCTAAACCTTCTTTTCGAAATCGCGTTTGCCACACCCGACCTTGGCCGGATGCGCACTTACCTCCTTGCCCATAACGTCGCGGTTGGCCCCCTCGCCCGTGACATCAACTCGGTCGAGTATTTCTCGCTGCGCGACCCCGAAGGTAATCCCATCACCTTCGTGCAGCTTCACCCTCTCACTGGGTCCAAAGCCCCGGCCGGAAACCTCAGCACGCGAATGCTGCACGCTGGCTTCATCGTCAAGGATCGCGCGGCCGAAGATCATTTCTACAGAGACCTGCTCGGCTTCCGCATGTACTGGCACGGTGGTTTCAAGGACGCCGGCGACGACTGGTGGGAAATTCAGGTCCCCGACGGCACCGACTGGATCGAGTACATGCTCAACATTCCAGCCAATGCAGACGCCAAGGAGCGCGGTGTGCAAAATCATTTCTCGCTGGGCGTG
>DATFSI010000081.1:0-3483 GCA_035262705.1 Candidatus Acidiferrum sp.
TGCGCAGACCACCTCCGGCGGTTCCGGCGGCCCGCTGCTCAACGGCCAGGGCGGCGTCATCGGCGTCACCTTCGCCATCGTCAAGGGCTTTGGCGGCTCTAACTTCGGCGTCCCCATCCGCTACGCCATCCCCCTCCTCAAACACTAACCGCAGATATCGGCGTGCCCACTGCAGGACTCATCAGCGGCATCGCCGTGCACATTAACCATACCGTCGAGCGAGGTGCTAAACTTTTGACACTGGAAGCCATGAAGATGCAATCCAACATTTATGCGCCGATCGCCGACCGCGTCATGAAACTCCACGTCGCACCCGGCCAGCATGTGGAAGCAACGGATCTTCTGGCCGTCATCGCTCCGTGAACGGTTCCAATCTGATCAAACATCAGCAGTTCGCCTCGCGCTTCCTGCGGAATCGCCGCGACCTCATCGTCTATCTCCCGCCCGGCTACGACGAGCAGCCTCAGCGCACCTATCCCGTCCTCTATCTCCACGACGGCCAGAATCTTTTCGACGGTGCCACTTCCTTCGTTCCCGGCATGGACTGGCATGTTGGGCAGACCGCCGACCAGTGCATCTACGAAGATCGCGTCGAGCCGCTCATTATCGTGGGCATCTATAATGCCGGCAAGCAGCGCCTCGGCGAATACACACCCACGCGCGCGCCCAAGCTCGGCGGCGGCCGCGCCAATCGCTACGCCAAGTTTCTCCTGGAAGAAGTCCGTCCCTTCGTGCAGTGGCGCTATCGCATCGCCTCTGGCGTTGACCACACCGGCATTGGTGGCTCCTCGCTCGGCGGCCTCGTTTCTCTTTATCTAGGCCTGAAAATGCCCAAGGTCTTTGGCCGCATCGCCGCGCTTTCGCCTTCCATCTGGTGGAACGAGCGCGTCATTCTGCGCTTTGCTGCCGCAGCGCGCGCCACGCCTCATCCGCGCATCTGGCTCGACGCCGGCACACGCGAAGGGGGCCGTACCGTAGAGGACGCTGAGCGCTTCCGCGACATCCTCATCGGCAAGGGCTGGCAGCTCGAAACCGACCTCCACTACGAGCGCATCGAAGGCGCCGAACACAACGAAGCCGCTTGGGCCCAGCGCGTCGGCCCCTTCCTGCAATTTCTCTTTCCCTCCCGCTGAGTTGTGGCACACGCATTCCTGCCTGTGCAGTGTCCACTTCAAACAACAAATTGCAGGTGACGAAATTAATCCGGTTACATGTGTGGAAGGTAGTTTGTTCGGAGGGTCTTCCTGGCTTCTTCTCAACTCAGCGCCGGAGGCGCGAAACACCCTAGCCCAGCGCTTCATTCAGCGCTAGATCCTTATCCCATACACGATGAGACCCAGGAGGAGTGACCAACTTTGCTTCCTCGCGCCTTTTTTCTGTTACTCATTCCAACCGCATTCCCCGAGAAAACCCGCCCATTCCCGTATATAATCCGCGCATCCTACGGCCCATGGACACCGCGCGCCCCATCTCCATCCTCTGTGTCTCTTCCTACGAAAAAGGTCAGGAATTCCTCCGCACCTGCAAGGCCATGGGCTGCACCGTTTATCTCCTCACCATCGAAAAACTTCGCAAGGCCGGCTGGCCCCGCGAAGCCATCGACGAAATGTTCTTCATGCCCGAGGAGCTGCCACGCCAGGATCTGCTGAACGCTGTCAGCTACGCCGCGCGCACCCGCCACATCGACCGCATCGTGGCTCTCGACGAATTCGATCTCGAAAACGTCGCTGCCATCCGCGAACACCTTCGCCTTCCCGGCATGGGCCTCACCACCGTCCACTACTTTCGCGACAAGCTAGCCATGCGCGCCAAGGCCCGCGAAGCCGGCATTCTCGTTCCCGACTTCCTCCACGTCCTGAACCACGAAGACCTCCGCGCTTTCATGAATCACGTCCAGGGTCCGTGGCTCCTCAAGCCTCGCGCGCAAGCCTCCGGCATCGGCATGAAGAAAATTCAGTCACCAGACGATCTCTGGCCCTGGCTCGACCAGCTCGGCGACAACCAGTCCAGCTATGTTCTGGAACAGTTCATCCCCGGCTGCGTCTACCACGTTGACGGCATCGTCTCCGAAAAGGAAGTCCTCTTCGCCGAGGCCCACGGCTACGGCACCCCGCCCCTCGACGTCTCTCATCACGGCGGCGTCTTCACCACGCGCACTTTGCCGCGCGATTCAGCGGAAGTCGCAACCTTAAAAGGGATCCACGGAAAACTGGTTAACGCCCTCGGCCTCGTACGTGGCGTCACTCATACCGAATTCCTCAAGGCTAATGCTGATAATCGCTTCTACTTCCTCGAAATCGCGGCGCGCATCGGCGGCGCTTATATCTCCAATCTCGTGCAGGCCGCCACAGGTATTAACCTCTGGCGTGAATGGGCGCACCTCGAAGTCGGGGCAGGGAAGCAGCTTTACAATCTCCCCACTCCCCACAACGACTACGCCGGCGTCATCGTCTCTCTTGCTCGTCAGCAGGACCCAGACACTTCCGCCTACACTGATCCCGAAATCGTTTACCGCATCACGAAATTCCACCACGCCGGTTTCATCCTGAAATCCTCTTCTCCGCAGCGCGTCGACGAACTCCTCACCTCATACACCAAGCGCTTCGTCTCCGACTTCTTAGCCACGCAACCCGTCCCCGACAAACCCACGTCGTAACTTATGAATAGCGGTGGGTGCCCCACCTTTGGTCTCTTTATGGGTGGGTCTTCTTTATTTGACGCCCCACTAAACTTTCCTTATTTCTTCTCCTTGCCCCACGTACAGCCCAACCCCCTGTTCCTCAGTCTAGTTACTTTCACGCACCCTCTTCCGATACTCTGTTTGCCGCACACTCTCCCGCGGTCTATCTTTTGCTTACCCCGGGCCGGAAATCTGCGTGGGGTGAGCTATCCCTTGGGGAGGACCGATGTGGGGTAATAAGAAGCCGGATACGCATCAACCAGCGCAGCCGGAACCAAAAAGTTTGCCAGTGAATCCGCCGTCGAAATCTTCGCCGGCGACTACTTGGGAGGGAACAACCGCAATGAGTACTGATGCCATGCGTCCTTTGGGTGCAACCGCCGACCGCTCTACCGCGCGCCTCGGGCCTAGCCTGCACATCAAGGGCGAAATTTCCGGTAATGAAGATCTGCTGATCGAAGGCTCTATCGAAGGCCTCGTGCAGCTCGACGAGCGCAAGCTCACAGTCGGCGCCACCGCCAAAGTCACCGCCGACATCATCGCCCGCGAGGTCGTCGTCTACGGCTCCGTCAAGGGCAATCTCCGCGCCAAGGACCGCATCGAAATCAAGAAAGACGGCTCCGTCAACGGCGACCTCACCACCGCCCGCATCATGATCGAAGACGGCGCGTACTTCAAAGGCTCTATCGAAATCGACAAGTCCGGCGAAAAGGAATCCGGCGCCGGCTCGTTCACGCGCACCGCTTCTGCTCCCGCCGCTGCCGGCGTTGGGCCGAAGACGATTTAAGTTCCGCGTTCCTCCC
>DATFSI010000082.1:0-5442 GCA_035262705.1 Candidatus Acidiferrum sp.
TTCGGGGCTGGCGATTATCGTTCGCTGGCTCTACTTTGCCTATCTGGAGAGCGGCGAAAAACAGGCCACCTGGGGGAAGCAGGTGCTGGGCCTTTACGTCACGGACCTTACAGGAAATCCCATCGGCTTTGGCCGTGCTTCGGGTCGCTTTTTCGCAAAGCTCATCTCCAATCTGATTCCCCTGGCGATCGGCTACATCATGGCGGGCTTCACGGAGCGAAAGCAGGCGCTGCACGACATGATCGCCGGTTGCCTGGTCCTCCGGCGCTAGCGACTCGTAAATTTTTTTGGAAGCTCTTTTCTTTTTTATTCGTATGAAGTAGCGTGCGCAAGAAGACGGCTGGCGTTTCGCAAAAATGCCAGTTCGGTCAACCACAGTACATTGTGCTTCGGGCCGCGATTGAGTTTCCGTAGTGTCGATCAACCGGTAGCCGTGTTCCGCCATGAATTGAAACGTCGCCGCAACGGTGTTTTCGAAGCAACACTGCACGGCCGCCTCCACCAGGAGGACGTGCGTTTCGCCGAGCAGGCTCACGGCTCCCGCAGAACCTTCAGGTCGAAGCCCTACGCGTCAATTTGACCATTTCCGGCACTGGAAGTTTGTATTCTGCCAATAAATCATCGAGGGCCCAAGCCTTTATGAGAACCGTGGGCAGCGATTGACCCGCGGCCTGCAAAAACGTGCTGCCGTCGTCGCGCTGTGAGAGATAAAAGGGAAGTGTTCCTGTCGTTTCTGACGCTGCGGCGTTCGAGCATGGAAAACAAAACCGCGGCGCCAAATTCCTGTCTGGGGCACTGTTCAGGGATGTAATCGCAGCCCCAAGGGACGGAGAAGAGGCTGAATCAGCTTTTTTACCAAATCGATGATAGCCAAGGAACGGCCAGTACTAGGAGACCTGAGATGACCAAACCGCTTTCCTTTTCTACCCTTTCCATCCCCGGTTTTCTTGACTTACCCCGCAACTGCCCAAATAATGGGTAGGCATGAGCGTACGCGCCGGAGGCGCTGCCGAGATGTTCCTAGACGTCAAGGATCTTGCCGTCCGCAAAGTGCATATCCGGAAATCGTACGCTCCGGGCAGCATCGACTACGGCATCAGTGAAGTGAAACAAGCGGAGCCGCTGGAGGTCAACGCCACCGCGGAACTCCTCGACGGGCAGATCCGCATTGCCGGCGACCTGGAAACCAAGATCGAGATGGTATGTGCCCGCTGCCTCGACCCGGTCATCGAGGAAGTGCATAAGGATTTTGATCTCCTCTATCAGCCTCTGCGCAAGGGCACGAAGCCCGAGGAAGAGCAGCGGCTGAAAGATGACGACACCGAAATCGGATTTTTCCAAGGAGAAGGCCTGTTCCTGGCCGATGTGCTTAAGGAACAGGTGCTGCTGTCACTGCCGATGAAAGTGATTTGCCAGAGCGATTGCCGCGGTTTGTGCGCCACGTGCGGCGCGAACCTGAATCATGAAGAGTGCCGCTGCGAAACGCATGCCACGGACCCGCGTCTGGCTCCCCTCGCGCGGTTAAAGCAGGATTGGCTCAAGAAACAATAGATTTCCGGGCCAAAAGCCCATAGAATCCGGCCTTGTTCGGAGTGGCGCGGTGTGTTGCCCTGAGCAAGGCGAAAACCAGGAGTGAAGTAATGCCTAATCCAAAACGTCGACATTCCAAGATGCGCAAGAACAAGCGTCGCGCTCACGATCACTTGTTCGCGCCCGCCATGGCCAAGTGTCCCAATTGCCACGAAATGAAGCAGCCCCACCGGGCTTGTCCTCATTGCGGCTATTATAAAGGCCGGCCGGTTCACGATACGAAGTAAGGCAGCGAGTTTTTGGTCAGGCCCGGGTTGGGCGTGAACTAGGGTGTGTCCCGTCATCCCGGGGATACCCAAGTCGGCGCCCCGGTAGCAGCGGAAGAGAATCCCATGATTACTATCGCTGTCGATGCCATGGGTGGAGACCACGCACCCCTTCCGGAGGTGGAGGGGAGTGTTCGCGCTGCCGAAGAGTATGGCGTGCGCATTCTCCTTGTAGGGCAGCCTCAGGCGATGCGTGGAGCGCTGGCCCGGTTCAGCAAGCCCTCGTTGCCAATTGAGATTGTGCCTGCCACCGAGGTGATCACCATGCAGGATCACCCCGCGCAAGCCTTCCGCCGCAAAAAAGACAGCTCCGTGCATGTGGCCGCGCGGCTGGTGAAGGAAGGCAAGGCGGACGCCATCGTCAGCGCCGGGAATACCGGGGCGGTGATGACCACGTCGCGCTTCATCCTGGGCACGCTGGAATCCGTGGACCGCGTGGCGCTGGCGGCGCCGTTTCCCAACGCCAAAGGCGGTGTTTCGGTGCTGCTTGATGTAGGAGCCAACGTCGATTCGAAGCCAGAACATCTTCTGCAGTTCGGCGTGATGGGCGAGATTTATTACCGCCTCACCTTTGGCAGCCGCAAGCCGCGCGTCGGTCTGCTCTCCGTCGGCGAGGAGGAGATCAAGGGCAACGAGCTGACCCGCGCCGTCTATGACCGCTTCAAGGGATTGCCGGTGCATTTCGTCGGCAATGTAGAAGGGAACGATCTCTTTTCCGGCAAGGTGGACGTGATCGTCTGCGACGGTTTCGTCGGCAACATCGCGCTGAAGATTTGTGAAGCCCTGGCCATGGAGATCGTCAAGTTTTTGCGTAAGAGCTACAAAAGTTCGGTGGCTTCACAGTTGGGTTATCTGTTTTCGAAAGGGGCTCTGAAGGGCATCAAGCGCACGATGGACTACTCGGAGTATGGCGGCGCGCCGCTCCTGGGAGTCCGCGGCATTTGCGTGATCGGCCACGGCCGCTCCAACGCCAACGCCGTGAAGAACGCCATTCGCGTCGCCGCTGGCCTTGTGCGCGCGCGGGTGAACGAAAAAATCGAACAAGAGCTCTCCCTGACCCACGCTCACGTGTGAAGTCCGGAGAGAGGAGCAATTTTATGGGCAAAGTCGCATTCATATTTCCGGGGCAGGCTTCGCAATACCCCGGCATGGGCAAGGAGCTCGCCGAAAAGTATCCGGCTGCGCGCGCGATCTTCGACGAAGCGGACAAGGCGCTGGGTTTTTCGATTTCGAAAGTCTGCTTTGAAGGCACCGAAGAAGAATTGAAGCTTACCGCCAACACCCAGCCGGCAATTTTGACGGTTTCCGTCGCAGCACTCTGGGCGCTTTCGGAAAAGCGCATCGGTGCGGATTTTGTCGCCGGCCACAGCCTGGGCGAATATTCGGCGCTGGTTGCCGCTGGCTCGCTGAATTTTGCGGATGCCGTGCGCCTGGTCCACAAGCGCGGCAAGTACATGCAAGAAGCGGTTCCCGCCGGGCAGGGCGCCATGGCCGCGATCCTGGGCCTTTCGCCCGCTGTGGTCGCCGATGCCTGCAAGCGCGCCGCGGAAGGTGGAGTTTGCTCCCCGGCCAATCTCAATTCGCCGGATCAAACCGTTATCTCCGGCGATGCCGCCGCCGTAAAGCGCGCCATCGAAATCGCCTCGCAACTTGGCGCCAAGCGCGCGGTCATGCTGCCCGTTTCCGCGCCCTTCCATTCTGCGCTGATGATGCCTGCGCAGGAAAAGCTCGAAAAGGATTTGCGTGCCATTTTCTTTGCGGCTCCGCATGTTCCAGTCGTAACCAACGTAGATGCGGACACCATCGAAACCGGCGACGAAGCGCGCGAGGCCCTGATTCGCCAGGTCTCCATGCCCGTGCGCTGGGAAGAGTCCATGCGCCTGCTGCTCGATGAAGGCGTGAATACGTTTGTCGAGGTCGGTCCGGGCAAGGTGCTCACCGGCCTGATGCGCCAGATCGAGCGTTCTGTCACCACGCTGAACGTCGAGGACGAAAAGAGTTTGCAAGCCACGGCCGAGCGTATCGCCGCCGCGAAATCCGACGCCGCCTAATTGGATCGTTGCTGTAGGGGCGGTACGCGGCCCAATCGGCTTGGGAGGGCACGGCTTTTAGCCGTGCCATAAACGGTGCAATAAAATTTGGGCTTCAGCCCCTGAGGGCCGAGCCATAGGACCGAATGAATGTTTAACTTGAAAGGGAAAATCGCTGTCGTCACTGGTGCTTCGCAAGGGATCGGTCGCGATACCGCGCACTCGCTCGCCGAAGCCGGCGCGAAGGTCGCCGTGGCCGCGCGCAACGAAGAAAAGCTCGCAGAACTCGTGCAGGAAATTTCCGCCAAGGGCGGCGATGCCTTCGCCGTGAAAATGGACGTTGCCGATGGTGAGCAGATCAAATCCGGCTTCAAAGCCATCCTCGAGAAATTCGGCAAGATCGACATCCTGGTGAACAACGCCGCTATCACGCGCGACGGCCTGGCCGTGCGCATGAAGCTCGACGATTGGGACGCCGTGCTGCGCACGAATCTTACCGGCGCGCACCTCTGCATCCAACAGGTGCTGATGCCGATGATGAAAGCCAAGGGCGGCCGCATCATCAATATCTCGTCGGTGGTCGCCGAGAGCGGCAACGCCGGGCAAGCCAACTATGTTGCCGCCAAAGCGGGCATCATCGGCCTTACAAAGGCCATCGCCATCGAAATCGCCTCGCGCAACATCACCGTCAACGCCATCGCCCCTGGCTTTATCGAAACGCCCATGACTGCGGTGCTTCCCGACAAGGTAAAGGAAGAATTAAAGGTGCGCATCCCGCTTGGGCGCCTCGGTTCCAGCCGCGACGTCGCCGCCGCCATTGTGTTTCTCGCCAGCGACGAGGCCGCCTACATCACCGGCCACGTCCTCGACGTCAACGGTGGTATGTACTTGGCGTGAGGGCCATGGTCGTAACGACTACCCTCGATGGCGTGGAATACGTCATGGCCCTGGAAGAACCCTTTGATATCGAGATTTATGACGAAGACTTCCTTAACTTTGAGCCTGGTGAGGACGCTGCCTCCGAAAGCCGACAGCTAATGGCTGTTGGCTTCCCGCGAAGTTGACCTTGCTGGGCAGGAAAAGTAGACTTTCAAGGTTACCCAGGCAAGGCAAAAAGAGCTTGTAGGCCGGCCTCAAGACCGGATTACGGTGCAGGGTAGTACGACTTATGACAGCAGCGACCCCAAGTCGCGGAGGAACTGGTATGGCCAGCGTGGAAGAACGCGTAAAGCAGATTATCGTCGAGCAGCTCGGTGTGGATGAAGCCGAAGTCACTCCCACGGCGTCCTTTGTGGACGACCTGGGCGCGGACTCGCTCGACCAGGTGGAATTGGTCATGGCTTTCGAGGAAGCCTTCGGCATCGAAGTGCCCGACGAGGACGCCGAGAAGATGACCACCGTGAAGGATGCCATCGAGTATATCGACAAGCATTCCAAGGGCAAGTAGGTCGCACATTAATCCCCGAATGAAGGAGCACGTGAGTTGACTCGCCGGGTTGTCGTTACGGGAGTTGGGTTGGTCTGCGCGCTGGGCGTCGGCACGGAGGAAAGCTGGA
>DATFSI010000083.1:0-35794 GCA_035262705.1 Candidatus Acidiferrum sp.
GAAATAGCTATAAAGCCACGGAATGGGCTTTTGCCCGGAGTGACGGGTGCGGTTGCCGGAGGCTTTGACGGAATGCTACGATGCTGGGTTCTATGAGTCCCAATGGTCCCAACCGGCCGCGCATCGGCATTCCCTGGCGCACCTCTGAGGAGGAGGGGCAAAGTCTCCCTCCCCAGAAGGATAAGAACCGATACTACTCCGAGGCGGTCGAGAGAGCGGGTGGCGAGCCCGTGGTCCTTTCGTTGAAGGATCCCCAGCATTTGGAAGGGGTTCTGGCGGGGCTGCAGGGCTTTGTGCTTCCCGGCAGCCCGGCGGATGTAGACCCAAAGGAATACGGGCGCAGGGATTCGGGGAAGTCGGAGCCCGCGGACTATCAGCGGGAGGAGACCGACCGCGCCATCCTGAAACACGCCTTTGCGGAAGGAAAGCCGGTTCTGGCCATTTGCTATGGCTGCCAGCTTTTGAATGTCTATTTGGGGGGCACGCTAATCCAGGACCTGCGCAGCGAAACGGATACCAAAATCGCCCATCGCAAGAAGGACCTGACGCCGGAACCGCCGGATGATCCCCGGCACGTAACGCGCTTTGAGCCGGGCAGCCGCTTGGCGGCGCTCGCGGGGGGTGCGGAAGCAGCGGTCAACAGTTCGCATCACCAGTCTATCGAACAGCCCGGGCGTCAATTAAAGATTACAGGGCGCGCCTCGGACGGCATCGTGGAAAGTGTGGAATGGACCGGCGATGCGACCTGGGTTACGGGGGTGCAGTGGCACCCCGAGCGCATGGCGGGCGACCCTCTGGCCGAGCGGCTCTTCAGCGAACTGACCGAAGCGGCCCGGGCGGCGCACAAAGCACACGGCTGCAAGAGTTAAAACGGCTATCCAACCTGGGCCTTCACTTTAGGAATCTCATATGGGGGAATCATGATCTCACTCGCAGGGAAAGCGGCGCTCATTACGGGAGGGTCACGAGGTATCGGAGCAGCGGCGGTGAAAATGTTCGCGCGAGCGGGAGCGGACGTGGTGTTCAGCTACAACTCCGCAAAAGAAGCCGCGAAGCAACTGGAACAGGAAGCCGCGAAACACGGAACGCGCGTGGAGGCATGCAAGGCCGACGTAGGGAAACACGAAGACAATCGCAAACTGGTGGAGCATACGATTCACCGGCTGGGCCGTCTGGACGTGCTGGTTGCAAACGCCGGCGTGTGGAACCAGGAAGACCTGCCCATCGAAAAGATGTCGGAGAAGCAGTGGGACGACATGATGCGGGTGAATTTGAAAAGTATTTATTCGGTGATTCATTTTGCGGTGCCGCAGATGATCAAACAACAGAGCGGCAGGATCATCCCGATCAGCTCGACGGCGGGGCAGCGCGGTGAGTCGTTTCACACGCATTACGGCGCATCGAAGGGCGGCATCATCAGCCTGACCAAGGGTCTTTCGACGGAACTCGCTCGCCATGGAATCCTGGTGAACTGCGTGGCGCCCGGATGGGTGGCCACGGATATGTCGAACCCCGTGCTCGAGACAAAAGCCGGAAAGAAAATGGCTGAGGCCGCGATCCCGTTGGGCCGGCCGGGCACCGCGGAAGAGATTGCCGGGCCGATTCTGTTCCTGGCTTCAGATCTGGCGAATTTCATGACCGGGGAAATCCTGAACGTTAATGGAGGCGCAGTCTTGTGCGGCTGATACGCATGCGTTCCAAGATATGGCTGATGGCGGCGCTGCTGCTGGCGCCGCTGGGCACGTGCGCGCAGAACCCGGACACCATCGCTCCGGAGGAAAGCGAAGCTCGCGCGAAAAAGATTTTGAACCAGCTGGTGCAAGCCATGGGAGGGCCAGCCTACCTGGGAATGAAGGAGCGGCAGTGCGATGGACGCCGGGCCGTGATCGGACACAACGGGGCACTGGCGGGTTTTGTGCAGTTCAAGGATACCTGGGAGTTTCCCGACAAGAATCGCACGGACTACATTGCGCACTCGAGAAACACGCTGCTCGGCTACATTATTGGCGTGCAGGATTTGGATTTGACACGGGGCGGACTGGTGATCCAGGTGTTCAATGGCGAGCAGGGCTGGAGCATGGACCGCGGCGGAGTGTCTGACATTCCCGAAGACTCGCTGGCGGAATTCCAGGCCGCCGTGAAACGCAGCCCGGAAAATCTGCTGCGCTCCGGTCTGAAAAACCCGGAGCTGGGACTCCGCTGGGGCGGCCACGATACCGTGGATCTGCGCGAGGTGGATTGGGTGGAGATTTCCGACCGCGAAGACCGCACGTACCGGCTGGCCGTGGACCGCAACACCCACCTGCTGATCCGCAGCGTGGTGCGCTTGAAGGATGAAAACACGCGGGAGGAGCGGGAGGACATCAGCATCTACACCAACTACCTCCAAAAAAACGGAGTGCAGATTCCAATGCAAGTGACCCGCGAACGTGACGGCCGCCGCGTGGCCCAGGTTTTCTACGACGCTTGCCAGGTGAATCCTGCGCTCCCGGCGGACTTCTTTACCCGCGAGGCGCTGGTGCAGCGCTTTAAGGAGACCGGTGGCAAAAAAGCCAAATGAGGTTCTGTTTTTTCGCAAAAACGGCTCGCATTGACCGATACTTTTCCCGAGACCCGTACAGCTGCCTTCGGCACTGAGTAACTGGATATTCATCCAGGCGAATATCCTCTACCCTGGTGGGCGGGCCCCCTGTTAACGTAGAAGGTCCCGGCCGCGAGAAAAAATGCGCCCGTGCCGCAGGCGGCGCCAGGGATAGGTGTGATGAGAGGCCGCAAAAAGAGCGCGCACGGCGGGCCACGCGGCGAATCCGGGTTCAGCTTGCTCGAACTCGTGGTTGCCGTGGCGGTGGGTCTGATCCTTATGGCCGTGGCGGTTCCTTATTTTCTGCGCGCCTACCATTCCTATCAGCTAAGCCATGCGGCAACGCAAGTGGCGGATATTGTGCGGTTGACGCGCTATGAAGCCATACGGCGGAACAGGCCGCTACGCTGCGTGTTTCAACCCGATGCCCAGAATCCCGGGGAAACCGACGCTTCGATGACGGACACCAGCGGGGCGGCGCTTACCGGCGTCACTGCGACGAGTATCCTGCTGGGTTCGGGCGGAAACCTGGTGGACGCGGGCGGCGTGACGGGCGCCACCGCCCTTCCTGCCGCTGCCAACCTGGGACCTACGGCGCCGGCCACAGTGCCCGCCAGCGGGGTGACCCTACAATTTGACGCACGGGGGGCTTTGACTACCGGCAACGTCACGGTATTTTATCTGCAGAATGCTTTGGCGCCCGATGCCGGGTATCGGGCTGTGCTTTTGACTCCCGCGGGTTCCTTGGAAATCTGGTCGGCGGATACTACTGGAAATTGGCGGCAATTGCGATGAACGCTAGAGCGGCTTCCATTTTGGGAAAAAGAGGCGCGCAAGGTGGCGGCCAGCGGGGATTCACGCTCACGGAAATGTTGATTGCCACCGTGGTGGTGCTGGTGGGGGTGGTGGCGGTGGCCCAGCTTGTGCCGACCTCCGTCATGCTGAATTCCACCAACCGCAGCGACGGCACGGCACTGGCCTTGGCGGAGAGACAAATGGAGGCATTGCGCGCAGTGCCTCTGTCTGTAAACACTTTTTCCGACCCGTTGGGCATTACCTGTTACCCGAGCGGAACGACGTGTAACGTCGGAGATCCCACGCAGCCCGGAGTTGTCGTAGGGAGTCCCGTCGTGGTGGTGAACAATGCACCGGTAATTGATTTTGCCCAGCCGCGGGTTGCGGGATATGGTTTCAAGTTCACCGATCCCAACGATCCCCTGGGGGTGGTGAACGATGTGCGCTGGGCGGTGGTCTCCATAACGAATGGACCGGTAACCGGGAAACGCATTATTGTTGGCGCCTTCCGGCGCGGGATGAAAATGCCGAGCTACCCCATCTCACTGGATACCATGGTGCTGAAATGAGCGGCAGGCAAACCGGGACGCAAGGTTTTACGGTTCTGGAACTGATGGTGGCGTCGGCCGTCTTTCTGGTTTTGTGCGGGACGATGTTTGAGCTGCTCGAGCTTTCTCAGAAAAAATACACGAATGAGTCGCAGCTTTCCGGCGCGTTTCAGGAAACTCGGCTGGCCATCGACCAAATTACCCGGGACTTCAACGTGGCGGGGTATCCATCGTCTGGAGTGTATTCCAACGTTCCGCCGGATTCTTCGCAATACGCGGTTGGTCCGGTGGCGTGGGATCCGAACTATGCGGTTACAACCTGCTATGTAGCGGGCGCGGGTGGAGGGACGCCCTGCACGACTCCCGGGGACTTTGATTTGATCGTGGAGACAAATGTGGGGAACGGCGTCAGCTGGATTCGTTATCAGCTGATCGGTACGACGCTGTATCGCAGTGTGGTGCCAAAAACGGCGGGCGCCGATCCGATGGCAACGACCTCCGCGCCGAACGTGATGGTGCCCTTCCTCACCAATGTGATGAACAACGCCGCGGCGCAGATTCCGCAAATCGTAGCCGATTATCCGGCCATGTTTCCCGGCGGAGCGCAGCCGATATTCAAATACACCTGTGATACCGCTGCGGGACCTCAGCCATGCGCCCTGGCGGGCAACAGCGGCATTGCCACGAATATCCGGGACGTGGACATCACGTTGATCGTGATGACCCGGCAGCGGGATATGCAGACGCAGCGGCTGGAACTGGTGGAACTGACGGGGCGGGGGCACCGGGTGAATCCGGATTAAGAGATCATGCGAGGTAGAGCGCAAATTCGCAAACGCAACGGCGAGCGAGGCGTCGCCTTGCTCATCGCGATTTTCGCGCTTTTGCTGGTGAGCGTGGTGGCCATCGCGTTGATTATTTCGTCGGGAACCGATTCGGCGCTGGCGGGCAATTACCGGTCATCGGCCAATGCGTATTATGCCGCGATGGCCGGCCTCGAAGAGGGGCGCGGCCGCCTGCTGCCCACCAATGGGAACTGTATTCAGATTCCGGTAAACGGAAACTGTAATCAGCAGCCCATCCTTCTGTTGCCCCTGAACCAGGTGTTCTACATTATCAATCCGGCGCCGGGCGAAGTGGTGGCGCCGGAGGCGACCGGAAATCCCGCGACATATCCCGATTTGCAATACAAGCAGGAGTTCGGCGTGGACGTCTCCACGCGCGCGGTGACGAAAGTGCCTTCGATTTCTGCCATGGCGGGACTTCCCGGATCTAATTTCAAGTGGGTGCGGATCAACGCCTTCACCGAACAAGCGATGGGAAACGGGGGCCCGGGCGTAGATGTGGACTGGAATGGCACAATCGATTCCACCATTCCTCTCTTCTACAATCCGGTGAACCAGCCGGCAGGCCTGATTGTGCAGACCATTCGGCCACCCACGGCGATGCAAGCTTTGGAGATTACGTCTCTTGCGGTTCTTCCCGGAGGAACGCAAAAGATGCTGCAGTATATCGTGCGGCCCCTAGAGGTCTATTCGAGTTCGCAATTGCCGCGATTTACAGCAGCTCTGACGTTGGCGGGGTCCAACGTCCAATTCACAGGACCGGGCAACAATAATTTCTACATTCGTGGTCAGGATCAATGCCCAGGCTCCGTGCTGATGGCGCCGGCCATCGGCTTCACGAGTGACCCGGTCAGCGACCCTTCCTATGCCAACATTGTGGCGGGCGCCATACCGGCGTCAAATTATCAAGGTGCTCCTATGAATCCTGGTCCTCCCTCAGCGCCGAGCACCGCGCCCGCCAGCATTCAGGGAGTTGCAAGCCCGTCGAACCCCAGCGGAATGCCCTTGGGCTCGAACTGGATGACCCCGGGCGGTCTGGACGCCGTGGTGCAGGACATCACCGCTGGCGCGGACGCGATAATCCAGGGTCCCGCCACGCCGGCAAGTTTCCCGCCGGGGATGTCGCCGACACATCCGATGACGATCGTCGTCAACGGTGACCTGGACCTCGGTTCCTGGAACAACACGGGGTACGGCCTCCTGCTGGTAACGGGAACTTTGTATTACGACCCTGCAGCGACCTGGGAAGGAATTGTCCTGGTGATCGGGCAAGGAAATTTTGTTTCGACGAGGCACGGTGCCGGAGGAATCGATGGCGCCGTGTTCCTTGCCAAGACCCGGGACGCTTCGAATAATCTACTGACGTCGCTGGGGTCGGCGTCCTTTAGCCAGACCGGCGGCGGCCCAAGTCTTGGCAAGGGTATTAACTACAATACTTGCCTGGTCAATAATGTACAAGGGCCAATCACCTACAAGGTCCTCGGTTTCAAGGAAATCCCGCTACTCAATTGATCCGCTGTGGTCTTTTTGCCGGGCTGTAATGGTACCCGAGCCCACCGAGTTGGAAAGGCGGCCAGCGAGAGGTCCTGTATAATCGCCGGCTTCGGGGGTAACGTGCATGCTTCATCGATTGAGCATCGTGCTTCTGTTGGCTTGTTTATTGGCCGCGACTTACGCACAAGCGCAAAACAAAACAAGGCTCTCTGGGCCGATTGGGATGCGTTCCTTGGAACGTGGCAGGGAACGGGGAACGGCGAGCCGACCCAGGGCCGCGGAGAATTCAGCTTTGCACCCGAACTGCAAGGCGCGGTTCTTGTTCGTCACAACTTCGCCGAATATCCCGCCAGCAAGGATAGGCCGGCGTATCGCCACGACGATTTCATGGTGATTTATCTCGGTGCAGACAACCAGAAGCCGCGCGCCGATTATTGGGACAATGAAGGCCATGTCATTCACTATGAGGTCGAACTTTCCCCCGGCAAGCTGGTGTTTTTGAGCGATCCGGCACAGCCCGGACCGCGTTACCGCTTGACCTACAGGAAGACGGGCGAAGACGAATTGAAGCTAACTTTCGAGATCGCCCCGCCTGCGGACCGCAGCGTCTTCAAGACGTACATCGAAGCCTCCGCGCGGCGGAACGTCCGGAAATAACCGCAGCCCACGCACGTCAGTCGACCGCGGCGAAAATGACCGGACCCGACCGTCGCGGTATACTATTGCAATGCCCCATACCTCCCGAGAGTCACAGATGCATGGCACAACGGTTTTGTGCGTCCGCAAGGACAACAAAGTTGTGCTGATCGCCGATGGTCAGGTGACCATGGGGGATCACGTGCTCAAGCACACCGCGCGAAAGACACGGCGCCTGTACAACGACAAGGTGGTGGCGGGATTTGCCGGCTCAACCGCGGATGCGATTTCGCTTTTCGAACGGTTTGAAGGCAAGCTGCAGGAGCATTCTGGAAACCTGCAAAAAGGCGCCGTTGAACTGGCCAAGGAATGGCGCAAGGACCGCGCACTGCGCCACCTGGAAGCTTTGCTGATTGTGGCCGATGCCAAGGGAACCTTCGTTCTTTCCGGAAATGGCGACGTGATCGAACCGGATGACGGCTTGTGCGCGATCGGTTCCGGCGGAATTTACGCACTGGCAGCCGCGCGCGCTTTGCTGAAGCACTCGAAGCTGCCCGTCAAGGACCTTGCGCTCGAGGCCATGCGCATCGCCAGCGAAATTTGCATTTACAGCAACGCAAACTTTACCGTAGAAGAGATCTAGGGGAAACGCCGGAATCGGCTCCTCCGGCCCAAGCAAGGAATCGTTCATGGCTATCAAGACTGACAAAGAGATCACCCTGTTCCCGGGCGGGAACGGCGCCCTGCCTGCCGAAGAAGGCGAGATGCTGCCCGCGCTGGACGACATGACGCCGCGGGAAATCGTCGTGGAACTTGACAAATATATCGTCGGGCAGGCCGCCGCGAAACGCGCGGTGGCTGTTGCTCTGCGCAACCGCGTGCGGCGGCAAAAGCTGCCCCCGGAAATTGCCGAAGATGTTCTGCCCAAGAATATTCTGATGATTGGCCCCACCGGAGTGGGCAAAACGGAAATTGCCCGGCGGCTTGCGCGACTTGCGGGATGCCCGTTCGTCAAAGTGGAAGCTTCCAAATATACGGAAGTCGGCTATGTAGGCCGCGACGTGGAGTCCATGGTGCGCGATCTGGTGGAAACATCCATTGACATGGTGCGGGAAGAGAAGCTCGACGAAGTGGCGGACCGCGCCGAGCAGGCCGCCGAAGAGCGAGTGCTCGATCTGCTGCTACCGCCGCTTGTGGAAGCGCCCAATACCCCCGAAGTGGAGCGCGCCGCGCAGCGTGAGCAGTCGCAACGCACGCGCGAAAAACTCCGCGCGCAATTGCGGGAAGGAAAGCTGGACCAACGCATGGTGGACTTGGAGGTCCGCGAACGCGTGATGCCCTCGTTCGAAATCATCTCCAATCAGGGCGTCGAGGAGATGGACGGCAACATTAAGGACATGATCAGCGGCCTGTTCGGGCAACAGAAAAAGAAGCGCAGGATGAGCGTCGCCGACGCGTTTGAATACCTGATCCAGGAAGAAGAGAACAAGTTGATCGACATGGAACAGGTAACGCGCATCGCCGTGGAGCGCGCCGAGCAGATGGGCATTATTTTCGTGGATGAAATCGACAAAGTCGCCGGACGCGAATCGGGGCACGGTCCGGATGTTTCCCGGGAAGGCGTGCAGCGGGACATTTTGCCCATCATTGAAGGCACCACGGTCAACACGCGCTATGGGATGATCCGCACCGACCACATCCTGTTTATCGCCGCGGGCGCGTTCCATGTCACCAAGCCTTCCGACCTGATTCCCGAACTGCAGGGCCGCCTGCCCATTCGGGTGGAGATGCAATCGCTCAAGGAAGAGGATTTTGTACGCATCCTCACGGAGCCGAAGAACGCGCTCATCAAGCAGTACATTGCGTTGTTGGAAACCGAGGGAGTGAAGCTGCAATTCACCGAAGACGCGGTGCAGACCATCGCTCGTTTCGCCACCAGCGTGAACGAGCAGACGGAAAACATCGGCGCGCGGCGCCTGCACACCATTCTCGAAAAAGTGCTGGACGAGCTTTCCTTCGAAGCGCCGGATCTGAAGAAGAAAACCGTGAAAGTGGACGCCGCCTACGTAAACAAGCAGCTTGCCGACATCGTGAAGAACCAGGATTTGAGCCGTTACATTCTCTAACCCTGATAGAAAATAGAAATGGAAAATAGAAAAGGGTCGCCACGTTGCGTTCGCAGGCCATACCCGCTTTCTTTTTTCTATTTTTTATTTTCCATTCTCCTTCTTGGAGTAGGATGCGGCGCGCCGGGGGAGCCCACCCCTCCCGGCCCGCCAGTGCCGCAGGCTATCCTGGACCTTTCCGTGAAGCAATTCGGAGACGGCGTGCTGCTGACGTTTACCATGCCTGGGAAAGGTACGCTGGGGGAGAGGCTGGCGCAAGTTCCTGGATTTGAGGTTTTGCGCGGGACACAACGTGACGACGGCACGCCGGATTCCCGCACGTTCCGCGTGGTGGATACGGTCCCGGGAGCCCTGGTTTCGCGTTATCTCGAGCGCGGGCAGGTGCAATTCGTCGACCCGGTTTCGCCTTCTGATCCCCAACTGCGTGGGGGGCGGCCGCTGGTCTATCGGGTTCGCACATTCGTTTCGGCAAAGCATCCCTCGCCTAATTCACAGGATGTTGGGTTGCGGCTTTATCCGGTTGCGGAAGCCATCCGCTCGCTCGATGCGGTGGTAACGGAGCAGGGAATTCAATTGAAATGGTCCGTGCCGGGGCGTACCTCCTCCGGTGAAGCGCTTGCCGGGGTGAAGGAATATCATGTTTATCGCGGAGAATTGAATGCAGCCTCGGGTGCGAATCCCCCAGCGCAGCCTCTCTGGAAATCTCCGCTGCAACAACTGGGCACGAGCACCACAGACCAATACCTGGACTCCAGTTTCGATTACGGCAAGACCTACGCCTACGTGGTTCGCAGCGTGGTGGATTCTCCTTCCGGGCCCCTGGAAGCGAGCGACTCCCCGCAAGCCGCAGTGACGCCCAAAGACGTCTTCCCGCCGGCTGCGCCACAGGGTTTGGTTGGGGCGATACAGCCCGGTGCGACCCCGGGTTCGCTTCTTGTGGAACTCTCTTGGTCCATCAATGTGGAACCCGACCTGGCGGGCTATCGCGTGTATCGTAGCGAAGATGAAACTAGCAAAGGCTCGCTGCTTACGCCGAGCCTCTTGCCCTCGCCTGCGTACCGTGATACGTCTGTGCAGTCTGGCCAGTACTACTGGTACACCGTTACGGCTGTGGACTATGCCGGCAATGAAAGCGCCCGCAGCCAGCCCGTAGCTGTAGGCGTCGCGCAACCTTCCCGCTGAGCCTGTGTTTTTATACCGTGCGACTGCGTGGCAGGCAGCCCCAGCACCATGATTGGAAATTTTCGTCCACCGGGGTACCGGTGGTTTCATGCTTTCCGCGACCGGGCCATTCGTATCGGAGCTTACACAGGGGTATGCCTCTCTCTGGTCCTGGCTGCGTGGGTGCTCATTGCCAATCGCGTGCCATTCCTGGAACCGCTGGCGCGGCAACGGAATCTGCTGGCCACTTCACTGCTGATTTTTCTCGCGGCCATGCCCGTGGTGCGCTTCCTGCGTTCGCCGTCGGATTTGTTGCTCTCCGGACTGATCGCCTGGAGCCTGCTTACACTCACCTACCGGGTCCTGACGATGTTTTTCTCCCTGCTTGAGGAATACTGCAGCGCGTTCCATGTTTTTACGCTTGGAGCTGTGGCGTATCTCCTTTTTGCGACCTTGTCGTGGATTGGTATGATTGTGTGGCGGGCGCGAGCCGCACAGGGTACGCACATCTCCCGCTGAGCAGGGTTCCTAACCATGAAATTTTGCCGCTTTGTCCCCAAGTCCGCTGGAGTAGCTTCCCGGGTTCTGCCCGCGTATGGCCTGCTGGATGGAGAGACCATTGTTAAGCTTTCCGCCGCGCCCTGGCTGGAATGGTCGCGCGAAAGCGTCTCGCTAGCTTTGCGGGAAGCGCGCCTACTGGCTCCGGTCGAGCCCTCGAAGGTTGTCTGCGTAGGCCGCAACTACATGGCGCATGCTGCGGAAATGGGTAACGAGCTGCCCAAAGAGCCTCTCATTTTTCTCAAGGCGCCTTCGTCGATCACCGGACCAGAAGAGCCCATCGTGCTGACTCCCTATTCGAAGCATGTCGACCACGAAGGCGAACTCGCCGTGGTGATCGGCAAGACCTGCGCCCACCTGAAGGACTCCGAGGATCCGTTTAACTACATCCTCGGATATACCTGCCTAAATGATGTGAGCGCCCGGGATCTGCAGAAGAGTGACGTGCAGTTCACACGGGCCAAAAGTTTCGACACGTTTTGCCCCATTGGGCCGCATATTGAAACGCTGCTCGAGCCACATGACGCCTTGGTGGAAACGCGTGTGAACGGGAAAGTCCGCCAGTCGGGCAACACTTCCTTGATGGTCTATCCGGTGGCTTATCTAGTGCGCTGGATTTCCCGCATGATGACGCTGCTGCCCGGCGATGTGATTGCGACAGGCACACCCGCCGGCGTCGGCCCGATCGTGGCGGGTGATTGCGTGGAGGTCTCCATCTCCGGGATTGGCGTATTGCACAATCCGGTGCACGCCCCGACATCCTGACTTCGCACTATTTCCCCGCGTTCGGTAAGATAGGGAACAGAAGGGGAACTTTCGGGGGGACGCTTTTGCCGTCTTTCGGGCTTTCGCCCATCGCTCCCATTTTCATCGAAACAAGGGGTTGAGCGTTGAAAGAACTGCTCGCCGATTGGAAATTGTTGCTGGCTCTGGCCGGCGGAAGCATTGCCGCACTGGCTTTGATCGCTTATGCGTTTGTGCGTCCCGCGGCGGATCCCGAGGCGGAAGAGCGCAAACGCCGCCTGCACTTGAACCTGATCGGCCGTATCGCGGAAGGGCAAGTGGTGGAGCTTGCCCAACATCCCGCGCCTCCCGCTGAGCCACGCCGCGGTTTGATGGGGTTGCGTTCGCACCCCTTGCCGGATAACCGGCCGCGCAGCCTGGTGTCTTACAGTTACTCGATCTCTGGCGTCACCTACCACACCGCGCAGGACATCACTGGCTTGGAAGGCCAGGTGCGTTTCGAACGCCTGGTGACCGGCTACCCCACCAGCGTGAAGTACGATCCGGCAAACCCCAGTGATTCGATCGTCGTCGCTGACGATTGGTCGGGCTTGCGGTAGAATCTTCCGCTCCAGGCACTCGCCCGCTCCCCTGTGATTTCCCCGCGTGTTGCTTTGCGCGCGGATGCGTTATGCTTTGGCCGGCAGGAATCCCCGGCCGTGCAGCGCCCATGAAACGAGTGATTCTCTCCATTTTGACGACGTTGATGATCGTGGCCACCACGCTGAGTGCCATGGTGATTCTCGAGCGGGCGACTCTCTATGTCACGTCGATCCGATCGCCGCTGCCCCGCGCCGGCGCCATCGCCGCGGAAATATCACTGGGAGTGGTCCTTCTTTTGGGCACCGTGTGGCTGGCGACGCATGTGGTCGTCTTGATCTTCGCGCCAAAACAGGAACCGCCCGAGGGAGGGCCACTTGGCTGAGAAAAATCACATTACCTGGGAATCCAGCGGCAATGCCGACCGCATGGAGCAGTTGCGCCGCATCTCGGCGGAAGCGGAGGCCGGCGGGGGACCGGAGCGCCGCGAGCGCGAGCACACAGCCGGCAAGCTTTCCGCACGCGAACGCATTGCATTGTTGCTGGATGAAGGGACGTTTGAGGAACTAGACAAATTTGTGCGCCACCGCTGCGTGGATTTTGGCTCCGAAGAGCAGCGGCCCGCGGGCGACGGCTTTGTGACCGGTTTTGGGCACATCGAGGGGCGGCTGGTTTACGTCTTCGCGCAGGATTTCACCGTGTTCGGCGGGTCGCTCTCTGAATCCAACGCGCAAAAAATCGTCAAGATTATGGATCTGGCCATGCGCAACGGTGCCCCCGTGATTGGCTTGAACGATTCGGGTGGCGCGCGCATCCAGGAGGGTGTCGCGTCGTTGGCGGGCTACGCGGATATCTTCCTGCGCAACACCCTGGCCAGCGGCGTGATTCCCCAGATCAGTGCGATCATGGGGCCGTGCGCGGGCGGGGCGGTGTATTCGCCGGCGATCACGGATTTTGTGCTGATGACTCGCGACACTTCTTACATGTTTGTGACCGGTCCGGACGTCATCAAAACCGTGACCCACGAAGAAGTGACCAAGCAGGAACTCGGCGGCGCCATGACCCACAATTCCACCAGTGGCGTGGCGCATTTTGTTTCGCGCGATGACGCCGATTGTCTGGCCATGATCCGGGAGTTGATCGGTTTTTTACCTTCCAATAATCTTGACGACTCTCCGCGTCGCGCCTGCAGCGATCCGGCCGACCGCCGCGAGGAATCGCTCAACTCCATCGTTCCCGAAGACCCCCTGAAGCCGTACGACATTAAGGACGTGATTCACGCGCTCGTGGACGAAGGCTATTTCTTCGAAGTGCACGAACACTACGCGAAGAACATCGTAGTGGGCTTCGCGCGCTTCGATGGCCGTCCCGTGGGCGTGGTCGCCAACCAGCCTGCATTTCTCGCCGGCACGCTGGACATCAATGCCTCGGTGAAGGGCGCGCGCTTCGTGCGCTTCTGCGATGCGTTCAATATTCCGCTGATTACGTTTGAAGATGTACCGGGATTTCTGCCGGGCACGCAGCAGGAATACGGAGGCATCATCCGCCACGGCGCGAAGTTGCTCTTCGCATTTGCCGAAGCCACGGTGCCGAAAATCACCGTGATCACGCGCAAGGCTTACGGCGGCGCGTATTGCGTTATGGCCTCCAAGCACATCCGCACCGACGCCAACTTTGCCTGGCCGACCGCGGAGATTGCGGTGATGGGTCCCGAGGGCGCGGTGGACATTGTCTACAAGCGCGAGCTTCAGAACGCGCCGGAATCCGAACGCGCCGACCTGCGCAAGGAAAAGGTGGCGGAGTTCCGCAACCGCTTTGCCAATCCTTTCGTGGCGGCCGAGCGCGGCTACATCGACGCAGTCATCGAACCGGCAACCACCCGCGCGCACATTATCACTTCATTGCGCGCTCTTGAAAACAAGCGCGACAGCAACCCCAAAAAGAAGCACGCTAATATTCCGCTCTAGAAAGCGGTGTGCCGCTTCATGGTCTGGGCTGCCATTCGAGCAACGGCGTGATGCGCGACCTGCGGTGCGGTTTGCCTGCATGGTAGAATCCGCAAGCTGCCATTACACGTATGTTTAAGAAAATATTGATCGCCAATCGCGGCGAGATTGCCGTACGTATCTTGCGGGCTTGCCGCGAACTGGGAATCCAGACCGTGGCCGTCTATAGCGATGTCGATCGCGCGTCACTGCACGTGCGCCTGGCCGATGAGGCTTACCACATCGGACCCGCCCCTTCGCGCGAGAGCTATCTGCGCATCGATAAGCTGATGGACGTGGCGAAAAAGTCGGGCTGCGATGCCGTGCATCCGGGCTACGGCTTCCTGGCGGAAAATCCCGCGCTGCCCCGCGCCTGTGTGCATGCGGGCCTAACGTTTATTGGCCCTTCAGCTGAGGCCATGGAAGCGATGGGCTCCAAGACTGCGGGGAAACAACTCGCGCGCCGCGCTGAAGTTCCCACGGTGCCGGGCACCAGCGAGCCCGTTGAAAATTCTGAAGAGGCGCAAGCGCTGGCGCAAAACATGGGCTACCCCATCCTGCTGAAAGCCATTGCGGGAGGCGGCGGCAAGGGCATGCGCGTCGTGCCGAATGATGCCGCGTTTGCCGGGGCATGGCGCGATGCCGCGTCCGAGGCGATGAATGCCTTCGGCGACCCCCGCGTGTTCATCGAGAAGTATCTGGTCGGGCCGCGGCACATCGAAATCCAGATTTTTGCCGATGTGCATGGACGTTGCGTGTCCCTCGGTGAGCGCGAATGTTCCGTGCAGCGTCGCCATCAAAAAGTGGTTGAAGAAGCGCCGTCGCCAGTGGTGACGCCGGAGCTTCGCCGCAAAATGGGCGAAGCCGCGGTGCGGCTGGGCCGTGCGGGAGGTTACACGAACGCCGGGACGGTCGAATTTCTCGTCGATGCCCACCTCAACTTTTACTTCCTAGAGGTCAACACCCGCCTGCAGGTGGAACATCCCGTAACCGAACAGGTTACCAACCTCGATCTAGTCAAACTTCAGATCGCTATCGCCGCCGGCCACCGCTTGCCGTTTGCCTGGGAAACCATCACGCCGCGCGGCCACGCAATGGAAGTGCGCCTCTATGCCGAGGACCCCGACAACAATTTCTTTCCCTCACCGGGGAAAATCATTTCCCGACACGCACCGACAGGACCGGGCATTCGCCTTGACGAGGGCGTTTACGAAGGCTGGACCGTGCCCATGGATTACGACCCGCTGCTGAGCAAGCTGATCGCTTGGGGCAACAGCCGTGAGGAAACCATCGCGCGCCTACGCCGCGCCCTGGACGAATACACCATCATGGGAATTCGCACCAACGTCAGCTTGTTTCGCCGCATTCTTACCGACCCCGAATTTGTGCGCGGCGAGATCCACACCAAATGGCTCGATGAGGTGCTGGCACGTCCGCGCCCGCCGGCCGTGCCGCCGCTTCAGGGAACCGAGCAAGCCGCGTTGATTGCTGCGGCGTTGTGGCACAGCACAAGCTCCGACCACGCCAGCCCGGGCAGCGCCGGTCGGCAATCCTCGCCCTCACGATGGAAGATGGAAGGTCGCCGGCAGCACATGGACCACAAGCCATGAAATTCGAAATTGAGCTCAGCGGCCCGGACGGCAAAAAGAAACATGTGCTGGAATTCGAACGCAAGGCCGATGCTTCGAGCGTCACCATCGACGGCAAAGCGGTGAATGCAGACGCTGTTCAGGTGTCGCCCAATGCGATTTCGGTCCTGCTGGAAGGGCAGTCGTTCGAAATTCACCTCACACGCTCGATCGACGGCAAGATAAAGCTGCGGTGCGGTCCCCACGAATTTTCCGCCGAAGTGATCGACCCGCGCGCGTGGCGCGGGCGCAAGCACGGCGCCATGGAAGTGGAAGGGCGGCAGGAAATCGTGGCACCCATGCCGGGTAAAGTGGTGCGCTTGCTGGTGGCTGCAGGCGATGCCGTGGGAGCCGGGCAGGGGTTGCTGGTTGTGGAAGCAATGAAGATGCAGAACGAGATCCGCTCTCCCAAGAACGGCAGGGTGGAACGCATGATCGCCAAAGAAGGGCAGGCGGTCAACGCCGGAGAAGTGCTGGCCTGGGTAGAATAATCCCCGCCGCGAAAAAATCGCCGCCTGCCGGGACAAATTTTCTGTCGCAGGGAATTACTGCGTGTTGGGGGAAGGTCCGGAGGAAGCTGGCGTCGGCAACTTGACCGGCGGCAACGTGGACTTTGCCGCATCCGGGAGTTTACCGGCGGTTTCCACGACCTGCTCGGCGAGATAATTCGTCACCTTGGCTTCATCGCGCGCTACAGCCAGGTACGCCGAACGCAACAACTGCTCCTTGCGGTTGCGCAAGGTGTCGCGGATGGTCTGCTGCACCTGGGGATCGTTCACGTCGCGCTGTCCAGCGGCTTCGCGTGCCACGAGTTTCAGGATGCGGATACTGTCCTTGAGCTGGATTGGTGGGCTCACCTGGCCGGGTTTCAGGTCATGAACCGCTTTCCTCAGGATCGGGTCCGTCTGCGGCGCGTTCAGCGAGGAGTCCGCAATGTAGCCCAGGTCGCCACCGTTTCCGGCGGTGCTTACGTCCTCGGAGTAGTCCATCGCGAGTTGCGCGAAATCGGCGCCGCTGTTCAGCTTGTCCGTCAGCATTTTGGCCTTGCGCTGGGCCTCGGCTTCGTTAGTGGCGTCGTCGTTTTTGCGGTTGCGCACCTGCATTTCCTTGCGGGGCGTAATCACGATTTGCGAAATGCGGTATTGCGGCTCGGCCACGTTAAACTGGCCGCGGTTGGTGTTGTAAAACTCCATCACATCCTGGTCGGTGATGGTGATTTTCGCGGCTACTTCGCGGTTCAGGAGCTTCTGGATGGAAAGCTGCCGGCGCAGGTCGCGTTTCAGGTCGTCTGTGCTCATGCCACGAGCCTTGAGTTGCCGCTGGAACTCCTCCTCGGTGAAGGGGTTCTTCAGTTCGGTGAACTTGTCTTCCACTTCGCCATCGCTGGCTTCCAGGTTGAGCTTTTTCGCCCGCTCGAGGAGGATTTCGTTGTTGATCAACTGGTCGGTGACGTTCAGCTTCAGGGATAGGGCCTCTTCCTGCGAAGGTTCCTGGCCCTCGGGATTAACCTGGGAACGGTAATACTTCTCGATATCGTCGCGCTTGATTTCCGTCCCGTTCACCACCGCCCACACGTCGGGCGCGCGGTGCTCCGAGGACTTGCAGCCGGCAACAACGGAAAACACGAGTCCCACCGCAGGCAGAAGTGCGCCCGCGCGGCGAAGCCTTGCCGCTTTGCTGGAAGTGCTTCGCAAGGAGTTCAAAGCTCTGCTCAGGCCGCTTTTTTCACACGGCCCAGGCGAATGCAAGCCGTGCACACGCGAATCTGTTTGCTGACGCCGGAAACAACGGCGCGCACCTTCTTGAGATTGGGATTCCAACGGCGGCGGCGGGTATTGTTGGCGTGGCTGACCACGTTTCCATAGTGCGGCCCTTTGCCGCAGAGATCACACTTCAATGCCATAACGTCTGCACTCCAAAAGATTGAAAAGCAAAGTCTTAATTCTAGCAGAAGTGCGCGGAATCGCCAAACGCCTGGGAGCCACGGCAACGCCGGTATTTTCAGCGTTTTTGAACGGGCCGAAACGGACATCCTCTAAGGCTGAGGGCTACACTAGCTCTGCCTTTGCTATACTGACTGTTAAGTTTTCGGCGATCAGCGAATCACGTGAATCCACTTCGCATTTCCATTGTTGAATATCTTAACACCTCGCCGTTGGTGCGGGGCTTTACGCATGGACCGCTTCGCGGCAAGTACCAGCTTTCCTTTACTGTGCCGTCACAATGCGCGGAGGCGCTGCGCTCCGGCGACGTGGAGGTGGCCATCATCCCGGCCATCGAATACCAGCGCATTCCTGACCTTGTGATCCTGCCGAATCTGTCTATCGCGTCAAAAAAATCCGTGCGCAGTTTGCTGCTGGTTTCGCGCCAACCGATCCATGAAGTGAAGCGCATCGCGCTCGACCGCAGTTCACGCAGCACGCAGGCACTGACGCGCATTCTCTGCGAAAAGCGCTGGTGCATTAAGCCTGAGTTTTTCGAGGCGGCTCCCGATTTGCCGGCCATGCTACAGCATGCCGATGCGGCATTGCTCATCGGCGACCCGGCTTTGCGCCTGTCGATCGCCGTGGCGCCGAAGGTGCGGCGCGACAGTTCCGGCGAGATGGTTTGCCCACTCACCGCCGCGGGGCTTTCCGGGTCCGGAGGCCTCTTTATCTACGATATCGTCGAAAAGTGGCGTGCCATGACCAGCCTGCCCGCTGTGCTCGCGGTCTGGGCCGCGCGGCGCGATGCGGCCACCCCCGAATTGGTGCAGGATTTTCAAGACTCGCTGGCCTTTGGACTCCGTCATTTGGATGCCATCGCCGCCGAAGCCGCCGCGGAGATGAATCTCCCCGCGGGGAAGTTGCGTACTTACCTGGCGGAAAACATCGACTATCATCTGGACGAAGAGAACCTGCAGGGCCTGACGCGTTATTATTCCTTTGCTCGACAGTATGGCCTGATCCCGGAAAAATTGCGGCCCATCGAACTGGCCGTGCAACCGAGCGAGCGAGTTCTTTCCCGATAGACGGCATGATTGGCGGTAGCAAAGAATTGTAAGGAACGAAGGACAATTATCGTGGCCATCACCAAACAACAAGCGCTCGACATGCTCCAGTCCGACGACCTAGTCGGCATCGGCATGGCCGCGCATCGGTTCCGCCTAGAGAAGAACGACCCGCGCATCGTCACTTACCAGATCGATCGCAACATCAATTACACGAATTTCTGCACGGAGTATTGTTCCTTCTGCGCTTTTTATCGCCCGCTGGGTGCCAAGGACGGCTATATCCTGCCGTTCGAAACCATCTACTCGAAAATCGACGAGATGCTGGAACTCGGCGGTACCGGCGTGCTGCTGCAGGGCGGGCTTCATCCCGATTTGCAGATCGGCTACTACGAAAACCTACTGCGCTCGCTCAAGACTCGCTACCCGCAGGTGCATTTGCATTGTTTCTCCGCTCCCGAAATTCTGTGCATCGCGGAGGTCAGCGAACTTTCCATTGGCGACACGATTCAGCGGCTGATGGACGCGGGACTGCAGTCGATTCCTGGCGGCGGCGCGGAAATTCTCGACGACGAAATCCGCGGCAAGATCGCGCGCCTGAAATGCACCAGCGACGATTGGGTGGAAGTGCACCGCACGGCGCATGCGCTCGGTCTGCGCACCACGGCAACGATGATGTTCGGCTGCGGCGAAACGCTCGAGCACCGCGTCAATCATCTCGACCGCATCCGCCAGCTGCAGGAAGAGACCGGAGGCTTCACGGCGTTCATTCCCTGGATTTTCGCGGCGGAAAACACGGCGCTCGGCAAAAAGGTGCAGGAAACCACAGCTGTCGATTACCTGAAGACGCTCGCCGTCAGCCGCTTGTATCTCGACAACATTGACCACATTCAATCGAGCTGGCTGACACCGGGCATCAAGGTTTGCCAGGTGGGATTGCAATTTGGCGCCGACGACGTCGGCAGTATCCTGATTGAAGAAAACGTCGTATACGCAGCGGGCGTCCGGAACCGCACCAACGAAGACGAGTTACGCCGCATCATCGCCGAAGCGGGCTTCCGCCCCGAGCAGCGCGACACCCTCTACCGCTCTTACGTCTGGAAGCCGCCCGTAGCCCGCGCCCTTACCGCGGCTTAATCTCGGTTATTTTCGGACGCGCAATAGCAATTCCACCTCCGTGCCTTCAGGAAGATCCAGCGTGTCATAGGGCTCCAACACGCCGTCTCGGTAGCGGGCCAGCAGACGCATAGTAGGATCTTTCAGCTGGGGTTTAGGGACCCCGTTCGCAGCGCTTGGCCTCGACGTTTCATCCAGCGCCTGGTTCACCAGGGCGTCGGCTTCGCGATTCTGCTCACGGTAAACATGGTTGATGAGGAACGATTCGAATCCCTGCGACATTTTCTTCGCGCGTTCAAACAGAGGCCTCAGTTCCGAACTTTTGACTTTGTACTGCCCGCGCATCTGCTTGACGAGGAGTTCCGAATCGCTTTCGACGCGCAGCGCGCCAATGCCGTGATTCTGCGCGTAGTCCAGCGCCGCAATCAGCCCGAAATATTCCGCCACGTTGTTGGTATTGTTGCCGATGTACTTTTTCAGCCGTGCCACGATTTCGCCGCGCGGGTCGCGTACCACAATTCCGTAGGCGGCCGGGCCCGGATTGCCGCGCGAGCCGCCGTCAATGTTCGCTTGATATGCGGGTGGGACCCTGCGCTCGGGTTCCGCTTCGCCGAAAAGGCCCGCGCCCTTCGGCACAGGTGGGCGCTTGACCATTAGTGGTTCGCCGCCCCGGTAGCGGATTCGTTGGGCGGCGTGGCTTGGGGAATGGGTTCGAGTGAATAGAGGATGCGCCCGCAGGATTCGCAGCGGAAGAGTTCTTCGTTAGTGTCTGATTCCAGGAGTTGGACTATGTGAGGTAGGACGCGCAATCCACAGGCGCGGCACTGGCCGTCGCGGACTAGCGCCAGCGCGTGCCCGGGATGCTTTTTGGCGATGCGCTCGTAAAGGTCCAGCATGTCTGCGGGAATTTTCTTGGCGATGGCTTTGCGCTCAGCGGTCGCCGTCTCCCAGCTTTTCTTTTTCTCTGCGAATTGCGCCTCGATCTGCCGCTTCTCGGCGGCAATGGCCTTCTCGGATTCCTTGAGCTCCGCTTCCAGGCGTTTCACCCGGCGCTCCACTTCTTCCACTGCCATCATCTGTTCCAGAACGCGGTCTTCCGCCCTCGAAGCTTCCGCTTCCGCACCGGCAATCTCGTGCTGCAAGGCCTTGTATGCCTCGTTCGTCTTTATGGAGCTACTTTGCTCGCGATACTTATTCGCGCGGCCCTTCCATTGCTCGACGTCCAATTCAAGTTTCTTGCGCTCGCCCAGCGAATGGGTCAGCGCTTCTTTGGAGGAGGTTAGCGCGGCGCGGTCGCCGCTGAGTTTCGCGTCCGCTTCCCGCAGGCGCTTGGGCATACCTTCGAGTTCCGCGCGCAGCGCTGCCGTTGTCTGGTCCAGGCGCTCGAGTTCCAGCATTTGTGGAATCGCAGGATTCATGCGCACTGATTTTAGCACAGGGCAGCGCCCACTCTTTCGGCGGCATCGCCGTCCCTTGAAGGTAGAATGTTGGGACGTCCGCGACTCAGGAGGAAAAATGCCCTACGTACAAATCACCTGGCTAGAAGGACGCTCCACCGAGCAGAAGCGCAGGATTGCAGAGCGCATCACCAACACTTTGATTGAAGAGGGCAAAGCCCAGCTCGAACACATCCAGGTGACGTTTCTGGACCTGCCGACGACGAACTACGCGGTATTTGGCAAGCTGGTATCCGATCAGAAGACCGCGTCGCAAACCGACAGCCGGCTCAAATGATCAGAGGTTCACGAAGCTTTCAAATCGCGTCGGATGAGGGCCGCGTCCACGAAGTACCCCAGGCCAACGGCCAGGGGCAAAACTCCCAGCGCCGAAGCCGCCAGCGTTTCCGGCTCGCCCACCGCGCGCGCGATCAGCGCGAACATCAGGATAAACCCCGCGCCGCCGCTTACCAGCAGAATCCCGGCCCGCCGCGACCTGGCATATTGCGAAAGCTCAGGTTCCACCGGGATTTCCGCGCCGCGCGCCAGGGCCGCCAGGCGCTCTTCCGTTTTCAGCTTGCGCACCCGGTAAAACGTGTACATCATCGCCAGCGGAATTCCGCAGGTCAGCACCACAGCCACCAAACCAATCAATTCGCCGCCCATACTCAACTCTCCCTTCCGTCTTCACACGGCCGGCCGCTGCTTGCGGCCGCACTCAGAGTTACGCAAACACACGGCGAATAGTTCCCGCAAAGAGCGCGGGCGAGCCAATGCCGGGATAGGGGAAGTTACTGGATTTCGCGAACCTGCATCAGGGAATCGATGGCCAGGATCGGGTAGCGGATCGAAGATCCCGCGGGGGCCGGTGCGTGGCGCGCCACCACCTGGAAGTCGGCGGCCCCGGAACAGTTGATTTCGTAGGTATAGCCGTCGCGTCCCGGCTTGTCCATGCTCATGGCGCCCGACGAGAGCATCTCGGGCATGGCGGCGCATTGGCCGCTCTGCGCGATGTTGGCGCGCTCCGCCTCGGCAATTTGCATAAGGTCGGCACGCACTCCGGTCAAGCTAATGGCTTGCGTCGGAGATGTTCCGGAATCCGAAACCGGCATTTGTTTCAAGGAATATCGGTAAAGGAAATAAACAGCGCCCAGTGCAACGAGGAGGTAAGCGAGGGGTTTCATAACCACATTCTTACCTCGGGCCAGGCCGCAAACAATCGTTTCAGGGGTTTTGGCATCCAATTGGTAACATTCTCTGCCCATTTTTCCCGTCCGGACTGCTCGCTTATTATGCTTTCTGTGACGCCGTCCTCTCGCGGTGTGACGCTCCCCTCCCGGCAAGCCCATGAACACCGCGACACTCCCCCTGAAATTGCGTTCCATCGAAAAACTTCGCGAGCAGGAACTCGCAGAAGCTTGCGTGATTCAAAACGTGATGCTTCCTGCGCATTCCCTGCGCGTGCGCGGCGTATTTCCATCTCGCGAGCTAGTTGCGGGCCGGATTCCAGGCCGTAGTTAACTCGCCAAACAGGCAACTATTTCAATTGACCTGCCTCTCCTTTTCCAGTAACTAAGGTATTCACGGAAGGCCTTAGGAGTTCTCGATGAATAGAAAATCCCCGTGCGCCGCGCTGGTATGTGCGCTGGCGTGCCTGCTCGCCGTCCCCGCCGATACCCTTGCGGTGCCCGATACGCCCAACCCGCGTGCCGGTGAAGTTTCGCGCGTGATTCCCGCGGTAAATCTGTTGCGCGGCGCGAAGTCCATGACCGCCAGCGCCAAGACCGCGGTCGACTGGAATGACGTAGTCAACACCCAGGCCAACGGCCGCGCCCGAGTTTCGCTCGACGACGGTTCCGTGCTGAATGTCGGCTCGGACTCGTCGATGAAGGTCGTGAAACATGACGCCGGCGCCCAGCAGACGGATCTGGAAGTCACCGTTGGCAAAATCCGCGCGCAAGCACAGAAGATTTCTCAGCCGAGTGGAAAATTTGAAGTGCACACACCCGCGGGCGTTGCCGGTGTGGTGGGCACGGATTTCTACGTCTCTTATGACAACGGCGTCATGAACGTGACCGTGTTTGACGGCGTGGTCAAGGTCTGCAACCTGGCGGGTGTCTGCGTGGAAGTGAAGGCCGGCCAGTTCACCACCGTGAGAAACAGTGATTCCTCGGGGCCGGCCCCGCCGAACCAGGCATCGTTATCCGCTCTTTCTGACGCCGTTGCAAGCACCACGCTCGAAGCGCCACCGGGGGTCGGCCAGGTGCACCATATTTCCAAGGGCACGGCCATCACCCTCGGCATTCTGTCCGTTATTCCGATCGTTGTGGTTCCTATCGTAGCCACGCGCAGCAGCAGCACGACGCCCGCGCCGCCACCAAGGTGTCCGCCGACCCAGTGCGGGTAGTCCGCCAACCGTTGCATGCAAGCTAGGAATCCATCGGTTTGGAGAAGGCCTGGGTTCCCGGGCCTTTCTCTTTAGCAACGCGTCAGAGCGAGGCATCATCCAATGAATGGCAGTATCTTTTCCCGCTTCGCGCCGTAATCCTGCGCTTTGTCTCCCACCGGCGGTGGCGTACACTGAACCTTTGAACTTTGCGTCTAATTCTGAGTGAGGCCCTCTTGAAGCTATCCAATTCCGTTTGTCTGAACCGCTGGTTCCTCAAAAGCGCCGCGCTCTGCGCCGTCTCCTTTCTTGCTCCCGGCGCGCTCCTTTTTGCCGCACCACCCGATTCCGTGGCGAAATCCTCGCCACTCGTCGAGGCCCTTAAGGCGGAACTCGACCGCTCCATGAAGGTCTACGGCGCGCAGGATCCAGCGGCGTATTTCATAGGCTACGCGCTGACCGATACGCAGCGCGCCACCGTTTCCGGTTCGAACGGCGCACTGCTCAGCAGCGATGAAGGCCGGAGCCGCTGGCTTGAAGTCGCTGTGCGCACTGGCAGCTACGAGCTCGATAATACGCACAAGATTGACGGGCGGCAGCCACCCGGGGGCAGCCCCGGCACCACGGTGCCCATCGACGACGATCCCGAGGTGCTGCGCCGCGCCGTGTGGCTACAGACGGACCTGCAATACCGATCCGCGGCCGAAGCCCTGATCAAGATCAAGACCGGCAAGGAAGTGAAGGTACAAACCGAGGAAGGCGCCACACCCGATTTTTCGCGAGAAAAAGCGCAAGTCTTCGCGGGGCCGTGGGCCTCCTACTCGCTTGACCGCAAACCCTGGGAACAAAAGGTCCGCGATTACACGAGCTATTTCCGCAAATCGCCGGCCGTCATCAACTCCATCGTCACCTTTACGGCCCAGGCACAGAACCAGATGCAGGTGACCTCAGAGGGCACGCAGCTACAATTCGGACAGGTTCGCTACCGCCTGGAACTTTTCATTCAGGGCAAAGCCGCGGACGGCATGGACATCAACCGTTACTATAATTTTGACTGGGTGAACCCTTCCGATGCGCCTGATGACAACGCCGTGCTGGCCGCCTCCGCGCAACTTCGCAAAGAAATGGAGGGCCTGGTCGCTTCGCCCCTGAACGATCCTACGGTCGGTCCGGCATTGCTGACCGGGCGCGCCGCCGCCGTCTTCTTCCACGAGGTTTTTGGCCATCGCGCCGAGGGTCATCGGCAGAAAGACGTAACCGAAGGGCAAACCTTCGCCAAAAAAGTGGATGAACAGATCTTTCCTTCTTTCCTGACCGTCGTGGACGATGCCACCCAGAAAAAACTGGGCAAGGAGGATCTGCTGGGCTACTACCAATTCGACGACGAGGGTATCGCGGCCCAACGGGTGGTCCTGGTGGAAAAGGGCGTTCTGAAAAACTTCGAGATGTCGCGTTCCCCGTTGAAGGATTTCCCGCATTCCAACGGGCATGGGCGTCGCCAGATGGGCGCGGCTCCCGTTTCGCGCCAGGGCAATCTTCTGGTGGAAAGCAGCAAAAAACTCACGGACAAGGAACTTCGCGCAAAGCTCGTGGAACTTGTGAAACAGCAGGGAAAGCCCTATGGCCTGCTGATTGACGACATCGCCGGCGGATTCACTTTCACCGGCCGCGGGCAGCCGCAGGCCTTCCAGGTGGAGCCACTGGTGGTCTACAAGGTTTTTGCCGACGGCCGACCCGACGAACTGGTGCGCGGGGTGGACATTGTCGGCACGCCGCTCGCAGCGCTCACCAAGATCGTGGCCACCGGGGATACGCCGGAAGTGTTCAACGGATATTGCGGCGCGGAATCGGGATACGTTCCGGTTTCTGCCGCCTCGCCAGCCATTCTTACATCCGAACTCGAGGTCCAGAAAAAGCAATCGTCCACGGACCGGCCGCCCATTCTGCCGCCACCGGCGCACGACATCCAGAAGGGAGGAGGCCAGTGATGCGCGCCCTACGCCAGTCGGTCCTTTGTTTTGCTTTTGCGGCCGCCTCCGCTGCCTTCGCGCAGGGTCCCGCGGACAACGACCACACTTTGCAAGCTATGCGCGACGAAATGGCCCGTGCCAAATCGCGCCTGGAACTCCAGATTCCCAAGCTCGACAAACCCGTGCGGCCCTACTATCTCGAGTACCGCCTTCTGGACATGGATATCCGCGAAATCAGCGCGGAATATGGCGCCCTCGTTGCCTCTACGCACACCCGCAATCGTTTGATGAACGTGGGCGCGCGTGTCGGCGATTACAAGCTGGACAGCTCCAATTTCATCAGTGAAGATGGTTTCCGCGGCTTCATCGGTCCTTCCGGTACGGTGGGCATCGATCGCGACTACGATTCGCTGCGGCAGGACCTGTGGATTGCCACCGACCAGGCCTTCAAGGAAGCCGTGGAAACCTATTCGCGCAAGCAGGCGTATCTGAGCAGCCTGGCGCGCCCTTCCGACATCGACGACTTCTCGCGGATCAAGCCCGTGCAGCACATCGAACCTCTGGTGGCTTCGGACTGGACCAGGCGCAACTGGGAGCAGGAAGCGCGCGACGCGTCTTCCGCGTTTCGCGCCTTTCCGCGGATTTACGAATCGCGCGTCACTTATTACCTGGTCTTCACCACGGAGTATTTGCTGACCAGCGAAGGAACGGAAATCCGGGCGAATCATTCTTATGCGGCCATCGAATCAGGCTTGAGCTCGCTCGCCGATGACGGGATGCAGGTGAATCATTTCTACGCCACCTACGCGCCGCGGCCCGCCGACCTGCCGGGCGCCGACGCGGTCCGCAAGGCGTTGAATGTTGCGGGCACGGAGCTCATGGCGATGCGCGCCGCTCAGCCCGCGCCCGACTACACCGGGCCGGTGCTTTTCGAGCCGCGCGCTTCCGGCGCTCTGCTTGCCGCCGTGCTGACGCCCTCACTCAGCGGGGCGCGTCCTCCACTGGCGTTCCAGCCCGTGGTGGAGCAGTTGATGAGTAGCCTGGGCGGCCGCAGTGATTGGAGCGGCAAGGTCGGCTCGCGCGTCCTGCCGGCCAGCGTGTCTCTTGTGGATGATCCCGGCGCCAAAGATTACCAGGGAGGCCTGCTCATCGGCGGCTACGCCATCGATGAGGAAGGCGTACCCGCAGACAAAGTCGCCGTGGTGGAAGACGGTAAGCTCAAGAGCCTGCTGATGTCGCGCCGCCCCGGGCCGGACTTTGAAAACTCTAACGGCCACGGCCGCAGCGCTTTCCTGAGCGATGCCCGGCCGGTAATGAGTAATCTCTTTTTTTCCTCGAGCGAAGGGGTTTCGAAAGAAGACCTGAAGAAGAAATTCCTGGAGTCCTGCCGCGCGGAAAAACTCCAATATTGCATGGTGGTCCGCCAGATGGACAACCCGTCGCTCAGCCTGCTGCATCAGGATGACTTCAGCGAACTACTGGCCAGCTTTGGCGGGAATGCCGCCACGGATCGTTTGCCGCTGGTCGTGTACAAGATCTACCCGGCCGATGGACACGAGGAAATCGTGCGCGGTGCGCGCATCAGCGGATTCAGTCCGCGCATGTTGCGCAATATTGAAGGCATCGGCAACGACAACTTCGTATTCAACTATATGCAGAACGAAACCGCGGGTGTGGCCGGCACTTCGCTGGCCGCGTTCGGTGCGGCCCAAAACGGCTTGCCTGCCTCCGTGGTCGCTCCGTCGCTGCTTTTCGAGGAAGTGGAAGTGCGCGGAGCCCGCGGCGAACCGAAACACCTACCGCTGCTGCCCGAGCCGCCCATGAGCGCCAGCGTGAAGGCTTCGCTGTAACTTTCCGGCGGCTCCGCAACGCGCCGAGCGGCCGGTTCCATGGTTATTCCGTCAAAATGTCGTGATTGTCGATGATGGACACGCGGTCAATCTTGGCCGGTATCGTTACATCGATGGTTTCGGAGGATCCCTTCACGGAAATCAGACCCAGCCGCGCGGACTTTTCTCCGATGTGCGCATAAAGAGGAACCAGATCCTTCCAGTTCGCGGGCACCCCGGTGCGCGTCACGGTTCCCTTAATGTGGGATTTTCCGTCGCTCGTGGGTTCGACGGTGGCCTGAAAATTGTAATGGGCAATTCCGGTCCCATAAACGTATTGGTTGAAGAACCAATCCATCTTGTGGTTCCCGTCGAGCTCCATTGCCGGAGTCATGTGCTTCTCGACCATGGCTTTGAACTGTTCGGTGGTGGCGGCCTTGCCGCGGTAGGTGTTCACAAAATCCTGCATGGTTTCCTTGAACAACTTGTCGCCATTTCTGGTATCGAACATCATGGTTCGAATCATGTGCAGCACGTAAGCGCCCTTGGGGTAGATGAGCTGCCGGGTAAGGCCTCCGGTCCGTGAATTGTTCGCACGGGTTCCCATGGTCAACGGGGCAGCATCGATAGCGCGGAAGCCCTGGGCGTCGCGCTCGAGCAGGAGTTCTTTTTCGTCGTTCCAAAAAGAGTTGAATTTTTTGGGGTCTTTTTCGATAAAGCTGAGGTAAAGTGAGGCCGAAAGATCAGAAAATCCTTCGCTCATCCATTGGTCGCGCCCCGAATCGAATCCCACGGTGTGGCCCCACCATTGATGAGCCACCTCGTGAGGCGTAACCACGTTCCAATATCCGCGGCTGCCAAACTGTATGCCGAGCTGGTGGCGGACCGTCGAGTCGAAGTAGTAACAAATGGGGATCCATACCAGCGATGGCCATGACTGTCCATAGCTGCAGGCCGTCTGTTGGGTAAGCTGGAGGTGAGTAAACGACGAGGGCCCAAAGTAGTCCGTATACAGTTCGACGGCCAATTCGCCTTCGGCCAGCGCCTTCTTGTTCAATGACACTGTGCTCATCGTCCCGAGGGCGACGGCGGGTGTGCGCGGTTGGTCGGGTGAGCCGAGTAAGCCCGGGTCGGCAGCACGTTGCAGCCCGCTCACCCAATCCGGAGGTGTCTCGTTCGCATACGATTCGATTGCCATGGGCGGCTTGGTGAGCTTGGCCTCTTCCACCTTGAACTTTCCTATGCTGAATCCTGCGACCGTCTGGGGTTGCTCGCTTTTCCAGACACTAATGTCCTGGTTGCCATCGGTCGTCGAACTCACCAGCGTGCCGGTAGCGGCGATCTTCATGCCCTTGGGAATTCGAAAGGTCATGTCATACGTAGCGTACTCACCAAAGGCGCTGCCTCTGTTGTTGGGATACCAGTTGCTGCGAGCCACCGGGTAATAGTTGCCTCCTCCTTCATTCACTACCGCTTCTTTCCCGCTATACGTCGTCGTGATGCTGAGCTTTTCACCCGCGGCCAGAGGTTTCGGAAGAATCACTGAAAACCACGGGTCGTCCTTCTTGTCCTCTTGAATGAATTCCAACGCTTGACCATTCGCCGTAACCGATTGAACCCTCAGCGTCGGGAACAGTGACATCGGCACGACGCGCAGTCCGTTGCGCATGGAAACTATGGTTGTGCTCGCCTTGCCGGAAATGGCGCCGCTTCTTTCCAGGGTGGTGTCGATCTCGTGATGCTCGATGCGCAGCTGCCTGCCTGCGGTGCCCGACGCATGTGGCTGCGTGAAGTGAAACCTGGCCCAGTCTCCCCACTTGGTGTCATCGTAGGTCCAAAAGCTCACCTGGTCACCTTCGCTGGGATCCAGCCTGTAAATCTCCTTGTCGTCGTAGTGCTTGCCATGGATAAATGCCCAAAACACGCCCCTGGGCTCGGGGCTCAGGATTTCACCGAGGAGGTCAGCTTCCAGGTTGTAGTGGATTTTGTGGCGCGTGGTGTTCTGGATGTCCTTCCAGAGGCCGGCATCGCAGCCGCCGGTGGCCGGTGTCCCCGCCTTTTTCAGCTCTTCGTAGGTCGCATCCGTAAACCGCAAAACCAACCGGTCGAATCTTTCGTTGAAGTCATCTTCCTTGGTCAGGTATTTCAGGCTTCTCCGTTCCTGTTCCGTGGGCGGGGCGAGCAGGAAGCTGCCATCTCCGATAACCACAGCTCCGGTCACCTTCCCGCTTACCGGAGCCGCGAAGCACACCGTGCCCGTCTTAATCTGGAATGTTCCCGCGTCTCTCTTCAGGTCCAGATTTGAAACGCTAACGGTCTCATTTCCCAAGCTCAAATTGCGAAGCGCCGCATAAGCGCCGTCGGATCCCTGCCCCTTCGCCATGGCCGCGCAGCTCAGCAACACCAGCGCAATCCCAAGCGTTTTGTTCATTCGTCCACCCCAGGGATTTTCGTTACCTTTTTTTATACGAAGCACAGTGCGTAACATCTTATATGATTTTTTGCTGCGGCGTAATTTTGCATCCTTCCCAGTGCAAACCACGGCATGCGACCGCCCACCTGTTGTAGTCTTACCGCATGGTGCTTTCGCGCAGCGTCCATGCGGTCATCCAGGAAAAGAAACGCGCCGCTCTGTTGAGCATTGGCTCAGCTGCCCTTCTGCTCTGCCTGAAGACCTTCCTGGTGATTCGCACGGACAGCCTCGGTATCCTCTCCGAAGCGCTGCATTCTGGCCTCGACCTGGTCGCCGCCATCATCACGTTTCTTTCCGTGCGCGTCTCAGACCAGCCCGCCGACGAGCGCCATCCTTACGGCCACGGCAAGTTCGAGAACTTTTCGGCTTTCATGGAAACCGGTCTGCTGGTTCTCACCGCGGTTTACATCATCTATGAAGCGTTCCAACGCCTCTTTTTTCATGCCGTCCATATCCAGCCCAGCCTCATTGCCATCCTGATTCTTCTGGTCGCCCTGGCCATTGACATGACTCGCGCCCGCGCCCTCAATGCGGTAGCCGAGCGCCATGCCAGCGAAGCCCTCGAAGCCGACGCTTTGCATTTTTCCACCGACGTGTGGAGCACCATTGTCGTTATCTTCGGCGTCGGCCTGGTGTGGGCGGGCAACTACTGGAACCTTGCCTGGCTGGCGTATGCGGATTCGCTCGCGGGACTCGCCGTTGCCGGCGTCATCTTGTGGGTCGGCTCGCAACTTGGCCGGCGTACGCTGGACGCTCTGCTGGATGCGGCGCCCTCTGGTTTGCAGGAACAAATTACCTCCGCCATCGAACAAATCGAAGGCGTGCTTCGCGCCGATCGCGTCCGGCTGCGCCGCGCTGGCAACCGCTATTTCGTGGACGCCACGGTAAGCGTGGCGCGCACCGCAAATCTTGAGCAGGTGCACGCCCTCACCGACCGCATCGAAAAACGCGTCGCGCAAATCGTGCCTGCCGATGTGCTGGTCCACGCCGAGCCGCGCGCCCCGCGCGACGAGCATCTATTCGAATCCATCCGCGCCGTAGCCCAGGGCCTCGGCCTCGCGGTCCACGACGTCACCGCGTCTCAGCAGGACGGCCATCTTTTCGTTGAGCTGCACCTTGAGGTGGACGAAAATCTCTCGCTCCGCGAAGCTCATCGCCGCGCCACGGAACTTGAAGACGGCATCCGTGCCCTTGGCAACGGGAATGTCGACGCTAACATCCATATCGAGCCGCTAGGCCGCCACATCGCCACGCCCGACACGCGCGCTGGCGAAATGCGCCAGCTCGAAATGGCCGTGGAGAACTTCCTCAATCACATGCCCTCGACTTACGACGAGCTGCTCAACTGCCATGACGTACGCGTTCGTCAGGTCGAGCACCACATCCTCGTCTCCTGCCATTGCGTGATGAAAAGCGAGCTCTCCATCACCCGCGTTCACGACGTCCTGGCGGCCCTGGAGGACAGCGTTAAGGAGCGCTTCCCGCAGATTTCACGCGTAACCATTCACCCGGAGCCCCCCGAAGCCTCTTGACCCCGGCGTCGCGAGAACCGCTGCTTACCTAGCTGGTTTGATACCCGTCCAAAGCCTCCATGGGCTGTTTACGGGCTACTTTCGCGCGCAAAAGGGGAATTCCATGGCAAAACTCTGGGTTCGTTGGGTGTGCCTCGCGGCAACCTGTGCTCTGTTCATCGCAGCGGTTCCTGGCCAGCCTGTCGGTGATCCCGCGGAAGCCGCCATGCACGCTATCCGGCCGGAAGCTATCCGCGCGGCAATGAGGTTCCTGGCCGATGACCAGCTCGAAGGCCGCGGCACCGCCACACGCGGCTACGAAATCGCCGCCAAATATATGGCCTCTGAATTCGAATCCATCGGACTATCTCCGGCCGGCGATGCCTCCACCTACTTTCAAAAAGTGCCTTTCCGTTCGGTTCATGTGGAAGCTGCCGGCGCGGCCTTCACGGTGATCCGCAATGGCCAGGCCGAGAATTTTCTCTTTGGATCGGACTTTCTTCCCGGGGGCGACGCAAACCGAAAGGAGTCCTTGGTGGAAGGGCCCGTGGTTTATGTAGGATTTGGCGTTACCGCACCGGAGCTCAACTACGACGACTACAAGGGAGTTGACGCAAAGGGCAAAATCGTCGCCTTGGTTTTTGAGGCGCCCAACTTTGCGTCGTCTCTGAGGGCCCACTATTCCTCATTTGAAATTAAAGTGGCCAACGCTGTGGCCCACGGCGCCGTCGGCATGATCATCCTCAACGACCCCGTACTGGAAAGCATTTACTCGTTCAGCGAACGCAAGCGTGACCTGGAACGCCCGGGGCTGCGTTGGATCGAGAAGGACGGTACGCTGCACGACAGTTTCCCGCAATTGAAAGGCGGCGCGGGCCTCAGTCTGGAAGCCACGAAAAAGTTCCTTGAGGGTAGCGGCCATACCGCTGATGAAGTGTTTCAAGCGGCAAAGGAGGGAAAGCCGCTGTCTTTCCCATTACCCTTCACGGTGAAGATTCGGGAGCAGCAAAAGCTCGAGGATGTCTCCAGCCCTAACGTAGTGGCCCAGCTCGAGGGAAGCGATCCTGCGCTAAAGAATGAATACATGGTCTTTTCTGCTCACCTCGATCACCTTGGCATTGGCGCGCCCATCCATGGTGATTCCGTTTACAACGGCGCGCTGGACAACGCCTCTGGCTGCGCCATTCTTCTCGAACTAGCCCGCGCGTTCGCGCAGATGAATCCGCGCCCCAAGCGCTCCATGCTGTTCGTTGCGGTCACCGGGGAAGAAGAAGGCCTGCTCGGCTCCGATTATTTCGCCACTAATCCCACGGTTTCAAAAAAGGACATCGTCGCGAACGTGAACATAGACGAAGACCAGATGCTTTGGCCGCTGGTGGACATTATTCCCTTCGGCGCCGAACACTCCAGCCTCGGAGCCGTCGTAAAACACGCTTCCGCGCGCCTCAATCTGGAACTGAGCCCCGACCCCATGCCGGAGGAAGTCATCTTCGTGCGCAGCGATCAATACTCATTCGTGAAGCAGGGCATTCCGGCGGTGTATCCCACGCCGGGCTTCAAATCCAACGACCCGAACATCAAGCCGGTGGAGATTTTCAAGAAGTGGGAAGCCACGCGCTATCACCAGCCGCAGGACGACATGCAGCAGCCGGGGTTGGATTTCAACCAGGCGGCGAAATACGCGCACTTCGTCTTTCTTTGCGGCTGGCTGATCTCGCAAGACCCCACGCGCCCCACCTGGAACGAGCACGACTTCTTCGGCGACCACTACGCCCACAAGATGTAGTCCATGTAGCACCGGCTGCAGCCTGTGATCTTCGTCAGTGGGCCGCCTCACAAGCGACCATATTGTCCCTATGCCTCGCCGGCGTTCCTCGGCAAAATTGTTTTCTAATGGACTATACAATCCGCAAAGCGGGTATCGCTGACCTCGGGCACCTTGTGTATCACCGCCGCGCCATGTTCGCGGAAATGGGGCTTGGCGATGCCGCATCGCTCGATCGTGTAGATGAGGCTTCCAGAGAGTATTTCGCCCAGGCTTTCGAGCACGCCACTTACAGAGGTTGGCTCGCGGAAGCCGCCGACGGCGCGGTTATCGGAGGCGGTGGCCTGGTGTTGGCCAGCTGGCCCGGTTACCCCGGCGAAACGCTGGCCCAGCGCGCGTGGATTCTCAACATGTACACCGAGCCCGTGGCGCGCCGCCAGGGAGTGGCAAACCGGCTCCTCGAAGTCATGATCGACTGGTGCCGCGACAATGGCTTCCGCAACGTTTCGCTGCATGCTAGCAACGCCGGACGCCCCATCTATGAATCCTTCGGCTTCCGGCCGACCAACGAGATGCGGCTGAAGCTGTGCTGAATGGGAAACGGCATCTTAGAGTCAGCCCAAATCATGCCCGGGGCCGCTATGGTGAATTCCCGAAGATTTCAGTAAAGTGAAGCGCGGTTTTTGGGAGGCAATTATGTTTCTAAAATCGCTCCTGCCCGGGTTGCTCTGCCTGGGCGTTCTGTGTGCCGCGCCTGTCTTCGCGCAGGATGAACACGTCGAGGGCCATCATCACGACGCCGGCGAACAACTCGGCAAGGTTTCCTTTCCCATCTCCTGCGCGCCGGACTCGCAAACGCCTTTCGAACGCGGCGTCGCCCTGCTCCATTCTTTCGGTTACGAAGATGCGGAGCAGCAGTTCATTGAAATTACGCAGAAGGATGCAACTTGCGCCATGGCCCATTGGGGCGTTGCCATGAGCCAGTTTCATCAGATCTGGGAGCGCCCGCAGGAAGCCGCCCTGAAACGTGGCCACGAAGAAATGGAAAAGGCGCAAAAGCTCAGCGCGAAAACCGACCGCGAGCGCGGCTATATCTCCGCGCTGGCGCTCTTTTATAACGATCTCTCCGCCGACTATCTGAAACGTGCCGGCGCTTATTCTGACACGATGGGCAAGCTTTACCGGCAGTATCCGCAGGATCTGGAGGCGGGCGCGTTCTATGCCCTTTCTTTGCTCGCCGCCGCGCCTCCTTCGGACACTTCGCTTTCCGCAGAAAGGAAAGCCGTGGGCATCCTCAATCCCCTCTTCCAACAGGAGCCCAACCACCCCGGCTTGGCGCATTACATCATCCATTCTTGCGACAATCCGCAACTCGCCCCGCTGGGGCTCGCTGCCGCGCGCCGCTACGCCCGGATCGCATCCTCCTCGGCCCACGCCGTGCACATGCCGTCGCACATCTTTGCGCGGCTCGGCCTCTGGCAAGAAGATATTCAGGCGAACGTGAAGTCCGTGGCCCTGACGCAGCAGTCGTCGCATATGTACATGCACGGCCATGAACTCCATGCCATGCACTTCCTGCTCTATGCGTATCTACAAACCGGCCAGGACGCCGCCGCCCAGCAAATTCTTGAACAGTCGAAGCAAGTTCTTTCCAGCATGCCTGCCATGGGCGACGACGCCGGGATGCTTGAATACTTCGGCTATGCCGCGGCACATTTCCCAACCATCTACGCGCTGGAGCTGCATCACTGGGCCGATGCCGCTGCCCTCGAGCCCGCGGCTAACGCGTCGCCGCACTTACAGATGATCACCTATTGGGCGCGCACCGTGGGTTCCGCGCGTCTCGGCGATGTGGAGGCCACACGCCAAAATGCCAAGCTCTATGAAAAAGCCCACGAAGCCACGCGCAAAACGAAGTACGCCTATGTTCTCGACGGGCCGAGTATCACCCGCGGCGAGGTACAAGCCTGGCTGGCCTTCGCCGAAAAGCGCCCCGACGATGCCCTGCGCCAGATGCGTCAGGTCGCTGATACGCAGGATCAAGTTGGAAAAGCGGAAGTGGACATTCCCGCGCGGGAAATGCTCGCGGATATGTTGCTATCGCTAGATCAACCGGAAAACGCCCTGGCAGAATATGAAAAATCGATGAAGATCGATCCGAACCGCTTCCACGGCCTTGCCGGAGCTGCCCGCGCCGCCGAACTAGCCCACCAATCCGCCAAAGCCAGCGCATATTCGGCACAGCTTCTGAAGAATTGCGGCGACGCGCCCAACCTCGATCGCCCGGAACTTCGCAGCGCGAAAACCCTGTTGGCCAAAGACGGCCAGTAACCCGGATCCCTTTATGCTGCTCAACGCAGCGTCTCTTTGCCGCCTAGGTAAATCGGCATCAGCAACTGCACGGCGATTCCACGGCGCCCACGGTCCAACTCATCCGTGCGCACCACTTTACCCAGATACTCCCGGTTGAGCGATCCGGGACCTTCCGAATACGGATGCGTGACAAACAGGCGCATGCCCGGCCGGTATCGCTGGTTTTTTGAGACGAAATAGACGCTATCGATTGCGGCATTCTGCGTGGGCAGAATCTCGTCGAAGTCCTGCAGATGCGGCTCCGAGGGCCGTATACGGACCAGCCG
>DATFSI010000084.1:0-18068 GCA_035262705.1 Candidatus Acidiferrum sp.
GCAAGAAGCCAAGGACCTGATGAAGGAGGCTATGGCCTGGTCGGCACTTAAATGGTTGTGGGAGAAGTCGCGCGTCCGCGAAACCGCGGATCACGCTAACGCGGTTCTTGATCGCATGGAACGCACCGTAAAGTCCCATTGCAGCCCCGAAGATAAGGCTGCTTACAAGCTGGTGAGTGCCAAAACTGCGCATCCGGAGCACCATGAGCACGCCGGAGCGCAGCCGGAAACGCCCAACCCTCGCATCGCTCTTCTCGAAGAAGTTCACGCGGCCCATGCGGCCGCAAACCGTGGAACTACCGCCTCTATCACGGCCTTGATTACATCGAATTCCACCGGTCGAAGTGAAAGTCCGTAGCGGCTGACTTTAGTCGGTCACTCTCGCTGCAATCATCCCTTGATCAAGTTGCTTGCCGCATCCCAGGTCACACTGTCGTGCCGGAAATACGATTCATTGGCCATGTGGCACGCCAAAGCGGCGTTATGTCCGAACACCGCGTCCTCGACCACCGGCTTGCGTGTGCGCACCGCATCGAAGAAATTCCATAGGTGTGGCCGCAGGTCATCCCAAGAATCCCCTTTATAGGTGTAGCCCCGCAAAATGGGCTCTTTGCCCGCCGCGGGATCGTGCTCCTCATGCCATTTCTTCACATACGCGGCGCGCATCTCTTGTGGGTAGCTGTAGGTGTAGTAGCTCGGCGAGCTGTCCTCGCCGGTCTGCGGGAAATAGGCGATCGTAAATTCCGTAACCTCAAGAATTCCCCTTGATCCCTGGAAGCGATACACCTCTGGCGTTTCGCATCCAAGATTCAGTCGCAGGTAAACGGGATATTTCCCATATTCGTAGACCACCGCTTGCACGTCGGGCATATTACGCCCATCGTTCCAGCGGAGAATCCCGCCGGCCGCGGTGGCGCGAGCGGGTGGCTCGTTCCAACCCAGCATGTAATTCATCCCGCTGACCAGATGGACCAGTAAATCTCCGGCAACGCCCGTGCCGTATTCCTTCCAGCAACGCCAGCGCGCGAATCGCTTGGGATCGAACTCCAGCTTGGGCGCGTTGCCCAGCCAGGTGTCCCAATCCAGGTTTTGCGGGGAAAGATCGGGCGGCGGCGGATATTCCCATGCGCCGGTGGGGTCGTTGCGCCCAAGGGAACCCTCCACGAGCGTCAGGTCTCCGATGATACCGTTGGCGAGGAGTTCTTTCGCCTTCGCGCAAATCACGGAACTCACGCGCTGCGAACCGATCTGCACGATCCTGCCTGTTTTGTTTGCCGCGGCCACCATTTCCACGCCCTCGGCCGCGCTGTGCGACATCGGTTTTTCGCAGTAAATGTCTTTTCCCGCATTGACCGTATCCACGACAATCTGTTTATGCCAGTGGTCCGGCACGGCGGCGATGATGCAATCGATCTCCTTGTTGTCCAGCAATTCCTTGTAACGCCGGGTCGTTTTGATTTTCGGTCCCGCTATTTCCCTGGCCAGGGTGTGCCGCCCGTCATACAAATCACAAACCGCAACACATTCCGTTCCGGGCAGGCCCACTGCGGTTGCCAGCAAGGGCGACCCTTGCATTCCGACGCCGATGATTCCGAAGCGAACGCGCTCCGCGGCCATTCCTTCCAGCACGCCCGGAATCTTCATCGGCTCCAGGGCGATGCTTTGCGTCGCTGCCAACGCTCCCGCTGTTGCGGCACTCCTTTGCAGAAATGCTCTTCGGCTGATCGGTTTTCTGCTCATGGTTCCTCTCTTCTCGGAATGAAAGTCCGTTGCGAATGACTTTTCGTGCGAGCCGTCTTACGGCAAAGGCTGAATGCTTACCTCCTTAAAGAAGACCACATCGTTATGGCTGTGGTTCTGCAGGCCGATGTAACCCTCGTCAGGCCGTGGCCCACGTTGCGGCTCAAAATCGAATTTCCGTACGGGCACCGCATCGCCTTCCCGGTAATCTGTCACCTTTTCGCCGTTGATCTCCACGACCGTGTGCGGCCCGTCAATCGTGATGATCATGGTGTTCCATTCGGGGCCGGGCTTTGTGGGTTTTGCCAGGGGCTTGGTCAGCGAGTAAAGCGTGCCGGTCATGTGGTATTCGTCTTCCCCCGAGGTTTCCGGATGATTGTCAATTTGCACTTCATAGCCGTAATGCACCGGCATCCACTCTTCCCGTGGCTCGATCGGAATGCGGATGAACACGCCAGAGTTGTCGTTGAAGTCGCGCATCTTGAAAACCACACGTAGTCTGCAGTGCCCGACTTTGCCTCCGATCCAATAGAGTAATCCCATCCCGTCGTGGGTCTCGATCAAGCCGTCCTGCGCGGTCATGCTTCCCGGCCCCACGTGCTTCCAGCCGGACAGGTCTTTTCCGTTGAAGAGCGGTTTCCACTCCAGCTCAGGCCTTCCCGCCGCCAACAGGATCGTTGCCGCGCCAAGCACCAGCATCTTTTGCAGACTTCGCATTGCACACCTCCCACGAATTTTTTCAGGAAAACAGGTTGCGCGCCATGAACCACAAATTCGCCGGGCGCTCTGCCAGCCGCCGCACAAACCACGGGTACCAATAGCTGCCGTAGGCGACTAAGACGCCAGAACGGTATCCGGCGCGCGCCAGTCGCTCCTGCTCCTCGCGCTGAATGCCGTAAAGCGTCTGCACCTCAAAATCCTTTTTGGGCAAACCGCTGCGCTCCGCGTATTCCGCCAGGCGCGCGATCAATTTAACGTCATGCGTTCCGAACGCCACCCGATTGCATTGGCCGGTCTTTTGCGCGGCCATCATTTGCTGGGCCAGGACGAAATAGTTTTCGTCCACACCCTGTTTTTTGGGATAAGCGATCTCGGGCGCTTCTTTATAAGCGCCTTTCACCAGGCGAATCGACGGCCGTAGCGGGAGAAGCTCCTCCAGGTCCTTCTTTGTGCGGTACAAGTAAGCCTGCAGGCAAATCCCCACGTTCGGATACTTACGCAGCGCCCGCTTGCAAATGTCCAGAGTAGCATCCACATAAGGGCTCGCTTCCATATCCACCCAGACGATCGGTTCTTTCTTCTCCTGCAGGATAATTTTTTCCAGATTCTCAAAACAGAATTCCTGCGAGAGATCCAATCCGAGTTGCGTCAGCTTCACGGATACTTCCGTGCTCAACCCCGATTCGTGAATCCGCCGCAGCACCTCCACATAGTGCGCGGTCACTTTTTCCGCTTCGCCGCGATCGGCCACATTTTCGCCAAGGTTGGTGAACACGCTGGCAATCCGCTTTTGCGCCAAGCCGTGTGCCGCTTCCAGTGCCGCGTCCAGGCTTTCCCCCGGCATGAAGCGCGACACGCTGCGCCGCACAAACGGATAGTTCACCGCGTTTTCCCGCAGCCATTTATTGGTGGAAGCGGCAAGCAACACCGTACGCATCAAGGACATTTTTTGTAGCGGCCTCCGGCCGGTTCCGCTGGGGCGCAGCCTATCGGCCGCCCATTCTATGGCAAACGCGTTCCCCGGCCTAGTACCGCGGCGGAGCAGCAAACACGCTTTGTAGTGTGTGGTTTATATCCTAGCCAACACAAGTCTCCACAAAAAGTTGTGGAAAATGCACTGTTTTACTCGGAATTGTCGTAACAATTTTTCATGGCATTGGTATATTCTCGCTCCGCCCATACGCATCCAATTGAATGGAACCAAAAGAGGAGACTTCCAATGAGACCATTCAAGTTCCTATCTGATCTTGGTGCACTGCTCGTTTTCGCCCTGGTGTTTTCGCAGGTCGGTTTCGCACAGACTAAATCGGCTTCCGGAAGCACCACGTTCACCGTCACCGCCGTCGGCAAGAAAGACACTGACGTTTCCAACATCGGAAGAGATGATCTGCAGTTCTTTCAAGGCAAGGAGCGCAAACAAATCGGCGATTGGAGAAAAGGTGAATCGCTTTTTCTTGCCATTCTGATTGACGACTCCCTGGACACTTCCTTCGGCGGCCAGGTGGAGTATCTCAAGGAATTCATCATGTCGCTGCCGCCCGCCACTTCCGTCATGGTTGGTTACGTTACTGACAACGGCACTCGCGTTGTTCAGGACTTTACGACTGACCACGCATTGGCCGCCAAGACGATTCGTCTTCCCATCGGCATCGGCGCGCTGGGCTCCAGCCCCTATCTCGGAGCCCTCGATTTGCTGAAGCGTTGGCCGAAGACCGGACCCCGCCGCTCGATCGTGCTGGTTACCTCGGGCATTGACTTCTTCCGTGGCGGCGGCTTTGGCGCGTTTTATCCGGATCTCGACTCGGTGATTTCACGCGCCGAGCGCCAGAATACCAACATCTGGTCCGTTTATTACCCGAGTTCCAGCCATCGCGGGCGTTCTTTCTTCCGCGGGAACTACGCGCAAAACAACATGGAAAAACTCTCCCAGGATACCGGCGCGGAATCTTACTATCTTGGCGTAGGTACTCCGGTTTCCATCAAGCCGTACTTGGACGAGATCAACAACCACCTGAACAACCAGTACCTGCTGACGTTCGGGGCCACCGGCGGGGACAAGGGTAAGTACGTCGGCGTGAAGGTGAAGACCGAGCTGAAGGATGTTGAGTTCTTCACACCGGCTTCCATCTTTGTGCCGCCGTCAGGCCAGTAACGTGATTGTGATTGAAAAATAAGAAGGGCGCGGGAGTTGTCCCCGCGCCTTTTTTTTGGCGCACCCTAGATCTCCCGGGTCGAATCACGGATCACCAGTTCCGGATGCAGCTTTTGCGCTACTGCGTCGCCGTCGCGGTTTTCCTGCCGCGATTGGATCGCCTCCATCACGATGCTCACCGCGGCTCCGCCCATGGTTTCAAGCGGCTGGCGCACCGTGGTCAGCGACGGCGCGGAGAGTCCGGATATTGCCACATCGTCGAAACCGATCACGGAGCACTGCTCCGGTACGTTCACTCCTGCCTTGGCCAAGGCACGGATTGCCCCCAACGCGGTCAGATCATCGAACGCCAGCAAGGCGGTAAACTTTTTTTTCTTTTGCAGTAATTCCTCCGTCAACCGGTAACCATGTTCAAAACTAGCGGTGGCGTCCCACACTTCCGGGAGCTGCAAGACCAGAGCCGGATCAATTTCGAGCTTTGCCGACTGCGCGAATTTCTGGATGCCACGCCATCGCGGCGCGCTGTCAATCAGGCGTTTTGGCCCGCGAATCATCGCGATGCGCCGGTGGCCCAGCTGATAAAGATGTTCCAGCGCCAGACGGCCCCCGGTTTCGTTGTCCACCATCACAAAACTCACGCGATTTCCTGGAATTTCCCAGCCGATAGTCACCGTGGGAACCTCTGCCTTATTGAGGTCCGCGAGCACATGAATGTCCACGAATAGCCAGTTGGCCACCACGATGATTCCGTCCACGTGGCGCTCCAGCAGCATTTCCAGGTAGCGTTCGAACCGCTCATGCTGGTTGTGCGCGTCGGCGAAAACCGGCAGGTAGCCCAGCGGGTAAAGGGCATTTTCAATGCCGCGCAAAATCGGCGTGCAGAATGGATCGGTAACGTCAAACAGCATCACACCGATGCTCTGGCTGCGCTTGCTGCGCAGAAAGCGCGCCATTGCGTTGGGACGGTAGCCCAGGCGCTTGGCCGTTTCTTCGATTTTTTTCCGGGTGCCGGTGGCAATGTACCGAGCTAAGGGAGCGTTATTCAGGACGATGGACACGGTGGCCGGAGAAAAGCCCGTGGCTTTGGCCACGTCCCGCATGGTCACCAATGTGCGCCTGCCATCCGCTTTCATCGCGCCACCCTCGCGCGCTTATCATCCGGCCAGCTCGCGGCAAATTGCAAATCAAAAGGGAAGGTCTCACTCTTCCGACGGGATTTCAAAAGACATTTCCTTGCGGAATCCGGAGGTCTTCCACGCGCCATAAGCAACACCCAGTGCGAGCCAGATACTCCCGGCGATTTTTGCGGGAGGACTCAGGCTCCACCAGATTCCGGCGCACACCGTGAATCCGATGACCGGCATAAGCAAATCACCGATGTTCTTCTCCTTACCGCGCAAATAGTAATGGGTGAAGTAGGCGGCGTTCACCCCCATAAACGCGATGATGGCGCCAAAATTCAGCATTTGCGCCCCGCGGTCATAACTGAAAAGGAAAGGCCAAACTGCCAGCAGTCCTCCGAGCAGCGCGAAAGCGCCAACGAAGAGCACACTGTTCTTGGGAATCTGGTACTTCGCGTCGACCTTACCGAAAAACCCTTTTGGAATGGCATCGTTGCGGCCCATTCCATACAGCAGGCGCGCCGCCGCGAGCTGTGACGCGATTCCTGAGCCGATATTGGCAATCAGCACGGTAAAGTTCAGGAGGTGAAACAAGAAAAATCCGCCAATTTGTTGCGCCACGATGGGAAACGCCGATTCGACCTTGTCTTCCGGAAACGGTTTTGAGCCCCACACCAACTGCGCGGCGTACACTTCCGTTGCCGAGAGCACACCGGCGAGAATGCAGACAATGACCGTGGCCAACATGATGTTACGGCGCGGATTCTCGACTTCCTCGGAGAACGTGGAGATACCGTCGAACCCGATGTAAGTGAGGACGGCCAGCGAAGTTCCGCGCCCGATTCTCGCGAAGTCGAATGTCTGGGGTGTGTAAAAGGGTTCGATAAAGAAATGCATGCCCCGTTCGTGATAACCAATCACGAAGCGAATCACGAAGGCAAAAAAGACGAGGACGACGATCGACATGCCCGCCGCCAGCACCTCGTTGATGCGGGCGGAAGTTTTTACTCCTCGCAAGTTCAAGACTGTAAAAAATCCGGCGTAGAATACCGCCAAAACCCAATAAGGCGCTTCCGGCAAAATGTTCTGCGTGAGCTTGGCGCAGATGATCGTGCAGATCATCGGGTTCAGGATGTAATCCATCACCATGGCCCAGCCGGTAAGGTATCCCAACCCTGTGTGAATTCCCTGTCCCACGTAAGTATAGGCAGAGCCCGCGCTGGGGTAGATGCGCGCCATCTTGCCGTAAGCAATCGCGGTGAAAAACATCGCGATCATCGCGATCAAAATAGTGGTTACCACGTGGCCGCCGGCGGCGTTGTTGATCACACCATAGATGCCCATCGGCGCGATCGGCTGGATGATCACGATCCCGATGACAATCAGGTTCCAAAGGGTCAGGGTGCGCCGCAGGCGGGGCCCGGCATCGATGGTGCTGGTCGTGGTGCTCAAGCACCTCTCCTTTGCTTCGGTGCGTTGCCGTTCGAACCCAGCACCACCGCTCGGGTAAGATTTTTCGGCGCGTCGGGATTAAGTCCTTTACGCAGTCCGATAGCAGCTCCCATCAGGTGAACCGGAATGGCCGAGACAGCGTACCGTGCAAACTCCGGTCCTTCAAGGCCCAGTTCAATCAGTAGGTCGCTGTGCTTTCGCAATTCCGAAGTTGCGCGGTTCACGATCACGCAGGTTCCTGCGCCAAGCTCTTTCAATTCCTTCACCAGCAGTGTCTCTTCTTTGGCGGCCGCCTCAGAAACAAAAAAGGTTATCAGCGTGTTTGGCCCGGCGATCGACCGCGGCCCATGCCGGAATTCCATCGAGTGGTACACTTGCGCGTAGGAAGACGACATTTCCGTCATCTTCAAACCGGCTTCTTGTGCCAGCCAGTAATGCACCCCTTGGGCAAGAAAAATGTGGTCGGCAAACTTTTTCTTTCTGGCGAACTCCTGAATTTTCTTTGCGTGAGCGTCCAGCCAAACCTGCCCTCGCGGCGCCAGCTGGTCGAGCGCCGTCGAAAATTCGCTGTCTCCCACGAACTGCAGCCCCAGCCGTTGGAACGCCAGGAGAATCGCGGTGAACGATTGCGTCATCACCATGCTGGCTTCATCCGCCCAGGTCAGCTTGAAAGTGTGCGTGCAGAGCTGTTCCAGAGCGCTTTTGGGGTTGCAGGTCACCCCCAGCGTCTGCACCGTTTTGTGGCTGTGAAGGAGTTCCGCGGCGCGCAGCACTTCGGTGGTTTCTCCCGAACGCGACATCAGCACAATCTGCTCCGCGCCCAGCCGGCGCAGCGTCTCCTCCGGAGCGAAAAGCAGCTCCGATGCGGGCACGCCGGTGGCCGGAATATAAAAATGCTTGGTCCACAGTGCGGCGATCAGGCGTGACAAGTAGTAGCTCGAGCCGCAACCCACAAACAGCCACGGGGTGCGCGGCGAAAACAGCTCCGCGAATTTTTCCAGCAGGCGGGATTCGCGAAGCCGCGTTTCCGTTTCGCTCCAGATGCGCGGCTGCGAAAGAATCTCCCGCAGCGTATGCTCGCCGGGCTTGCTCTTGCGCAGACGAGGCTGCGTCCCGCTTTCTGAAGCGCCTCTTGGTTTTGTAGATAGCATATTGAATCGTTTCAATACTGCTATATTGCGCAAATGCCGCCATTCGCGCAAGCCCTAATTTTTCCATTCCCGCCCCGTTCGCCACTCCACCCACCCTGTACCCTCGTACAGGAAGAAAAAATTCCCACAACCGATATCTCTTCCCTCACACTCCAATTTAGTACGCAACACCCATCCCCGCTTTGGCGTCTAATATAGGCAAGGAGTTCATCCGGGCGCCACCCGGACTAGCGTTATGGGCCAATTCTCACTCATCTTTGAGCGCCGTCAGTTCCAGCGTCTCCTGGTGCATGCCACCGGTTTCGTCTTGGTCTTTCTCGCCGCCGATTGGTTGCGCGAAATCTCCTTGCGTCCGAACCCTATCCTCCAAGGTTACCTCCAGATCACCACGGGCATTTTTGCTTTCGTGTTTGCCGCCGTTGCCCTGGTGCGCTTTCAGGGAACGCAGGACCGCCTCTCGCTCATTCTTGGTTCAGGCTTCCTGCTTTCCGGCGGGACGCTCATCGCGTCCAGCATTCTTTTCTTCCAGCTGATCCATGAAAACCAGGTCTGGTTTCTCTGGGCTCCGGTCGCCTGGTGGATCAGCCGCCTGCTGCTGGCGCTATTGTTTGCCATGGCCCTGGTCGTCGAGCATTTCCTGCCGCGCTCCCGGCATCCAAAGCTAGAGATTGCCGGCGGCTTGTTCGCTGTTTTGGCCGCGACATACTTAATCACGGCTTCGTTGCGCAAGCTGCCGCCCGAAATTTCGCATCAACCTGACGCCCTGGTTCCCAATCCGCTGCAACTTCTGCCCGCGGTCATTTTCCTGATCGCTTTGTTCGGCTACCGGCGTCGTAAGTACCTGCAAAACTCCGCCTTCGATAAATCCATCTATCTGGCTGTGTGGCTGAACCTGGCAGCGCAGCTCGCTGCCTGCCAATCCGTTAAGCTGCTCGATGGCCCGTTCGTCTTCGCGCAAGCCATGAACGTGCTGAGTTACGCGATTCTGCTAGGTGGCGCGCTGTTCGACAGCGCCAAAACCTTTGAACAGGTTCGGCACCTCGCGGCCAGCGATCCGCTTACCGGCCTCGCCAATTACCGCAAGCTGCTGGATGTTCTGGACACGGAAACCGAGCGCACCTTGCGCACCGGCCGGCCTTTCGCCGTGTTGCTTCTCGACCTGGATGGTTTAAAGGCCATCAACGACACCTACGGACACTTGGTCGGCAGTCGCGCCTTGTGCCGCGTAGCCGATATTCTGCGCTTCCACTGCCGCGCGATTGACACCGCGGCGCGTTACGGCGGCGATGAATTCGCCCTGATTCTGCCGGAAGCGCGAGAGGATGAAGCAGAACGCGTGGCCGTACGCATCCGCGAAACGCTCGCCGCGGACCAGGAGCATCCGCCGCTTTCCGCCAGTATTGGCGCATCCGTCTATCACGGCGAGGGCGAGCGCGTGGAAAAACTCCTGAAAGAAGCGGACCAGAATTTGTACGCCGAAAAGGCGCGCCGCAAGGAAAGCCTGCGTTCCTCGGATGCCACTCGCCGCCGCTTGAAAAAGATCTAGCGAACTTTCCTTGCAGCTATTTTCCCGGCTGGAACTCCGTCAACTGGTCCGCAATCTTCGCCTTGTCTCCTACCACCACGATGGTCATCTCTCCCGGCTTGATGTAGTCCTCGGTCATCTTCTGGACATCCGTGGGCGTCACCGCATTCACCTTGGCCACATAGGTTTTCAGATAGTTTTCGCCCAAGCCCTGAAAGTCCACGTCCTGCAGCTGGCCGATCAACGCGCTGCGGCTGGAGTTGCGAATCACGAAGATCCCGGACAAGTAATTCTGGATGCCGCGGAGTTCCGCCGCACTAACCGGCTCTTTTTGCAAGCGCATCACTTCGGCAAAAATCTCCTTCAGCGACGCACCCGTGTATTGCGTGGTCACGTCCGCAATCTCCGTCCAGTAGCCGTCGTGATACCGCCGCGAAATTTCGCTATGCGGCGAGTAGGTGTAGCCTTTGTTTTCACGGATGTTGACGGTGATGCGCGAATTGAACGAACCGCCCAGGATCGCGTTGGTCACTCCCAGCGGCACGGCGTCCGGGCTGGTGGCCGGAGGCACGGGCAGGCCCACCATGATCGTGGATTGTGGTGCGCCTGGACGGTCAGTCACGTCCAGCACGTGCTGCGGCTTCAGTGTCGGCACGTTATCGAGTTTGGCCGAACCCTTTGCCCATCCGCCAAAGGCTTCATTGATGGCTTTCTTCACCCCCGCCACGTCGAATTTACCGGCGATATAAAGATGCGATCTTTGGGCTCCGAAATTTCCCGCGTAGAAATCCTTCACATCCTGGATGGTCAACTTCTTGATATCGCTCTCCGTGGGTACCACGATGGAATAGGGATGATCTCCATAAAGAATCTTGCGGTAGCGCACCACGGCCATCGTTTGTGGCTGCGAATTCTGCAGCGCGATCTGCCGCAGGGCATCATTCTTTAGCCGCTCCAGTTCTGACTCCGGCAGCCGCGGGTGCTGCGCCACATCGGCCAGCAGCCGCACCGCTTTGGGCGTGAACTCTTGCAAGACGTCCATCACCATTTTGGTCTGGTCGGCCCCGGCCTGGACATCCAGAGCGCTTCCCATGTCCGCGGCCGCTTCTGCCACCTGCTTGGAAGTCAGCTTTTCCGTACCTTCTTTCATCAGGTCTGCAGTCAGTCCGGCCACACCAACACGCGCGCTCCCCTCGTCGATTCCCCCCGCATACACAGCCAGGCTAAGCGTAGCCTTCGGGATAATGCCGTAAGGCACCAGAGTCACCTTCATGCCGTTTGGCAGCGTGTAGGTTTCGTTGGCCGGAACCGAAAAGGGTTTCGCCGGCCCGCCTTCAGGAGGCGGCTGCTTTTGCGCGAATGCCGGGCTGGCTCCAGCGACGCACACGGCCAAAACCAGCAGGCTCAGTTTCTTCATCGTTTTTCTCATTTGCCATCTCCTCACCTACTGGTTTTTCGCCGGCGCGGCGGCGTCTTTCGGCGTGGGTTGCAGCTCGATAATGGTGCGGTTCGAGGAACGCAAATATTCCTGCGCGGTCTTCTGCAAAAATTCCGTCGTAACTTTGTTGAACTGCGCCACCAGGTCGTTCACGCGCCCCGGATTATCGTCAAACAGCGCGAAGCTCGAGAGCAGGTCCATCAAGCCGAAGCCGCCTTGCCTTCCCAGAATGTCATACAGGCTCGAACGAAGCTTGACCCGCGCGCGATCCAGCGTCTTCTGGTCCACGGGCTTTTTGCGCAGCGGCTCGATCACGGAGTCCATGGCCTCGATCATCGTCTCTGGTTTTGTCGCCGGGTCGTAAATCACGTCGATGGCCAGCAGCATCGGCCCTTTGTAATTGAACATGTTGCCGAGCATGTTGATGCCGCCGTCAACGCTGTCGGTCAGCCCGCGCTTCTGCACGAGTTCCTGCCGCAGCAGGCTGTCGTCGCCCTCTGTGAGCATCTGCAGCAGTAGGCCCATGGCGTAGTATTCCGGCGTGTTGCGCTCCGGCATCTGGTAGCCCACCGCAATCGCCGGCCGCGGCGCCAGCGCATCCTTCTTCGTAACGATTTTCTCTTTTTCCTGGCGCGGTTCGGTCAAATCCGGCTGCGGCGGCACTTGAGCCGCCTTGATCCCGCCAAAATACTTTTCCACTAGTTTTTTCGCCTCGGCCGGTTCGAAATCGCCGACGATCGTCAGCACTGCGTTGTTTGGCGCATAGTAGGTATCGAAGAATTGCTTCACCTCGTCGAGCTTCGCGGATTCAATGTCGCTGAGATCGCCGTAAAAGTTGTGCGCGTTATACCAGTTGGTGTTGGCCGCCATCGGAAGGTCGATCCATGGGAAGCCGCCATACGGGCGATTCAGCACGTTTACCTTCACTTCGTTCCCCACCACGCCTTGCTGATTTTTCAGGTTGTCTTCTGTCACCGCGAGCCCGTTCATGCGGTCCGCTTCCGCCCAAAGGATCGTCTCCAGCTTGTTCGAAGGCACCACTTCAAAGTAATTCGTGAAGTCAAAACGCGTGGACCCATTCAGGATTCCACCGTTCGTCTGAATCAGCTTGATGAACTCCATCTTTCCCAGGTTCTTTGAGCCTTGAAACATCATGTGCTCGAACAGATGCGCGAACCCGGTGCGGTCCTTCGGTTCAATGCGAAATCCGATGCGGTAATAAACGCCCACGCACACGGTCGGCGCGGTGTGGTCCTGCGAAAGCACCACACGTAGTCCGTTCGGCAGCTTGTAATACTCCACCGGGACGTGAAAATCCTCGGGCGCGGCGGCCACACTTGGCAAAGCCCAAGCGAACAACAGGGCCAGCACTGCCAGCAGACCTAGCCTGCTTTCTCTTCGTGCTTCCTGCATGCTTCCTCCTGACGAAATGCGAATTGCAAAATGACTTTGGGAAAGGCGTGAGGCCGTCCTCTATATGGGTAGAGACGCAATCCTCGGCGGAAAGTCTCCTTGCCGGCCTGCCCTGCTAATATACCGCCCTTTGTTGCACAGTCGCCTTGCTGGCTAGCGAAAAACGGGGCTCCGGGTTTCCTTCGCCGCAGATTTGCCCGGCCAGATATTCGCCAAACGCCGGGCCATGCTTGAACCCATGTCCCGAGCCGCCGCCCGCCAGCCAGACGTTGGGCATGTCCGGATGGCGGTCGATCAAGAAATCTCCATTCCAGGTGTTTTCATACTGGCAGACGCGCGTCTCTACGATCTGCGCATTTTTCAGCGCAGGGAAGCGCCGTGCAACATACTGCCGCGCCCGCTCCGCTCCCTCCGCGCTCACGATGCGCGATTGCGTATCGGGATCCACGCGCTCACCATGCGTATCCCGCGCCATCTTCAATCCGCGCGACTCCATGTCCGGCATTCCATAGACCGCGTCGTGATTGAACAGCCAGGTGGGCAAGGCTCCCGGCAGAAATCGTGTTTCTCCCGCCGGACTGCCGAAGAAAAACACCTCTTGCCGCGTGGGAAAGATCCGCTGTTCTAGTAGTTCCGGAAAAACCTTCCCGAGCCATGCGCCGCAGGCAAACACAAATTGCTCGGCGGAAAAGGTTCCGCAGCCGCCCGCGGCGATGCTGCCCAGCCGTCCCCGTCCGGAAGGCGTCACCACCTGGGCGACGCGGAAGTCCACTCCGGTCTTTCTCGCCTCATCCAGCGCGGTCTGCACGCCACGCCGCGCCATCAACACCCCGCTCCCAGGCTCCAGCAATCCACGCTCCACGCCCTCGAAATTTACCTGGGAATACCGTTTGCTGAGCGCTGCGTTGTCCATCATTTCGTGAGCGATGCCGCAGCGTTGCAGCGTTGCCTGCGAATCCCGCAGCCGTCCAAACTCTTCGCCTTCCAGCCACAGCACGCCGGTTTGATGAAACAGCTGTTGCCCGGAAGAAACCGCGAGTTCCTTCCATTGCGTAAGCGAGCATTGCGACCAGCGCGTATAAATTTCGTCCTTCGCGTAACTCATTCGGATGATGCGCGTCTCTCCGCCGGAACTCGCTCGCGCGTGCGCCGCTCCGTACGCATCCAGAACCAGCACCTTTTGCCCCCGCTGCGCCAGATGCCACGCCGTCCAGCTTCCGAACACCCCCGCGCCGATCACCACCACATCGTAATTTGTGGATTCCGCCATAGCGCCGCTATTCTAGCGCGCCCTGCTTTTTGCTGCTGGTCCATCCCTCTCTCCCGGAGTACTATTTTTGTTTGCAGTCATCCTCCCCAGGGGGCACTGTGCGGCGCTTTTATCCTTTATTCCTTCTGATCCTTCTGATTTTTGCGGTCGCAACCAACGCCTTCGCGCAAACTTCCGTTGATGCAAAACTCCTCGAGGGCATGAAATGGCGCCTCGTCGGCCCTTATCGTGGCGGACGGGCGCTGACCGGCGTCGGCGTCCCCGGCCAGCCAAATGTCTATTATTTCGGTGCTGTTTCCGGCGGCGTCTGGAAGAGCACCGACGGCGGCAATACCTGGGATCCGATCTTTGATAAGGAGAAGGTTTCTTCTATCGGCTCCATCGCCGTAGCCGATTCCGACCCCAACGTACTGTACGTGGGCACCGGCGAAGCCTGCATTCGCGGCAATATCTCTTATGGCGACGGCGTGTACAAATCGGTGGATGCCGGGAAAACCTGGACCAACGTGGGCCTGAAAGATACGCGCCACATTGGCGCGGTCATCGTGCATCCCACAAATCCCGACGTTGCGTTTGTCGCCGCCATGGGCCACGTCTATGGCCCAAATGAGGAACGCGGCATCTTCCGCACACGCGATGGTGGAAAGACCTGGGAAAAAGTCCTCTACGTCAACGACCGCACCGGCGGTATCGACGTGGTCTTCGATCCGCAGAATCCGCATATTCTTTTCGCGGCGATGTGGGAAGCGTACCGCACGCCCTGGAGCCTCACGAGCGGCGGCGATAAAAGCGGGCTTTACCGCTCGGCCGATGGCGGGACCACTTGGAAGCGCCTGGAAGGCAACGGCCTGCCCGAAGGCCCGCTGGGCCGCATCGGCGTCAGCGTCGCGGGTGGTGATTCCAATATTGTTTACGCGCTGATTGAAGCAAAAAAGGGCGGACTGTATCGCAGCGAGGATGGCGGTGGGCACTGGGCGCTAATCAATGAAGACCGCCGTTTCCGCCAGCGCGCCTGGTATTTCACGCACGTCTGGGGCGACCCGAAAAATCCCGACGTCGTCTACATCGCCAACACGGGATTGTTCCGCTCCATTGACGATGGAAAGACTTTCGAACGCCTCAACGCGCCACACGGCGACCATCACAGCTTGTGGATCGATCCTAACGACACAGCGCGCATGATCAACACGAACGACGGCGGCGCCACCATCACCCTAGACGGCGGCAAGAACTGGTCCCCGCAGATGAACCAGCCAACCGGGCAGTTCTATCACGTCACCGCCGACAACGATTTTCCCTATCGTATTTACGGCGCGCAGCAGGACAACTCCACCGTCGGCATCCTGACGCGCAGCGATCACGGCTTCATTGACCGCCCGGACTGGGACGCCGTGGGCGGCGGCGAAAGCGGTTACATCGCCGTGGATCCCCGCGACTCCAACATAATCTACGCCGGCTCGTATTTCGGCCACAGCACGCGTTTCGATCGCCGCAACTCGCAGTCCCAGGAGGTCATGCAATGGCCCGACGATCCCGATGGCCACAACGCCTCCGGCCTGAAATATCGCTACACCTGGACCATGCCCATCGTGTTTTCGCCGCACGACCCAAACCTTCTCTACAACGCGGCACAGTACGTTTTCCGCTCCACGGACAGCGGCCACTCCTGGCAAACCATCAGCCCTGACCTGACGCGTAACGACAAATCCAAGCAGCAGGACTCCGGCGGGCCCATCACCAAGGATCAAGCCAGCATCGAGTTCTACGACGTCATCTTCACCGTTGCCGAATCGCCGAAGCAGAAGGGCGTCATCTGGGCAGGCACCGATGACGGGCTGATTCAAATCACACGCGACGACGGAAAATCCTGGACCAACGTCACTCCCAAAGCCCTCCCCGAATGGTCACTCGTCAGCCTGATTGAAGCCTCCTTGCATGACGACGGCACCGCCTATGCTGCCGTGGACGCCCGGAAGCTCGACAATTTCCGCCCGTACATTTTTAAGACCAACGACTTCGGCAAAACCTGGACCTCCATCACCACCGGCATACCCGACGGCGCTTACGTCCATGCTGTCCGCGAAGATCCCGTCCGCAAAGGCCTGCTGTTTGCCGGCACGGAGCTTGGCATCTACGTTTCCTTCGATGATGGCGCGCGATGGCAGCCGCTGCAGCTCAATCTTCCGGTTACTCCGGTGCACGACATGGTGATTCATTCGAACGATCTCGCCATCGCCACGCACGGCCGCGGGTTCTGGATTCTGGACGACATCGCCCCGCTGCGGCAGGCGGACTCGGGAAGTTCACTCCACGATGCGCATCTCTTCAAGCCCTCCATCGCCACGCGCACGCGCTTGGGCCATACCAAGCGCCGCCGCTATGCCATCGCCGAAAATCCGCCGGACGGCGCGATTCTCTACTACTACCTGAAAGAGGAAGCCAAGGAGCCGATCAAACTTGAGATTCTCGACTCCACCGGTAAAGTGATTCGCACTTTCAGCAGCGAACAAAAAAAGAAACAAGAAGACCCCGAAGCCGAATGGGAAAAGGATGAGCCTGTAGACCAGATCCCCGCCAAAGCCGGTCTGAACATATTTGCCTGGGACCTGCGCTACCAGGAGCCGGTGAAAATTCCCAAGGCCGTCTATGACGAAGGCGATCCCACCGGGCCGCTCGCTCTTCCCGGCAAATATCAGGTGCGCTTGACGGCCGCCGGAAAAACCACAATGGAGCCGATCGAAGTCGTTATGGACCCGCGCGTGAAAACCAGCGCCGCGGATTTGCAGAAGCAGTTTGACCTGATGCTCAAGCTGCGAGACCGCCAGGACGAATTAAACAAGGCAATTCTGGCGATTCGCGACCTGCGCGCCCAACTGCTGGCCCTCGAAAAGCGCCTGGGCTCGGGCGATGCGCCTGCAGTCGCCGCCAACAAGCTTTTGATTGAGCAATCCGCCGCCCTACGCAAGAATATTTCTGACCTCGAGCACGAGCTCATCAATCCCGAAGCCACGGCCAGCGAGGACGAACTCAATTTCCCGACAAAGCTCAACAGCAAGCTCGGTTCGCTGAATCAGGCCGTGGACAGTGCTGATGCCGCGCCCACGGAAGGTGAGCTGGGAGTGTTTGCCGAACTGGACAAGCAACTCGACACACAATTGGCCAGGTGGCGCGAAATCACCAGCGCCGACGTACCGGCGGTAAACGCCGCCTTGCGCAGCGCCAACATCCAGGTCGTCTCGTTGAAATAAGCTATTGCGGAGGGCACGACTTTAGTCGTGCGCTATGTGCGGAGTGATAAACGCGGCTTTAGGCGCTGAGGGATCTGCTCTCGCCTACTTCGCCAGCAACGGCGCCCAATGGCTCAAATGATTCAGTGATTCCGTGTGCGTGGGGTCGAGATGCAGCGGCGTAACCGAAGCCTCGCCCGCGAAAATCGCCGCGTAATCCGAATCCGCGTCCAACCCCGTTTCGCGGTCAATGCGCTGCTCGCTCAACCAGAAATACCGTTTCCCGCGGGGATCCTCGCCTTCGCGCAGAATCGTCCGCGTAATCTTCTTGGATTGCCTTGTGAATCTCACCGTGCCATTCCAGTTGTCCGGCACATTCACGTTCAGCAGCACCTGCGGAGGCAAGCCCTCTTTGAGAATGAGCTCGGTAGCTTTGCGTGCGATTCTCGCGGAAGGTGCAAAATCGGAATCCCCGCGCTTTGAACACAGAGACATCGCCAACCCGGGCACGTGATGAATCACGGCCTCGCGCGCCGCTCCCACCGTCCCGCTGTAATAAACGTTCTCACCGAGATTCGCGCCGTGATTGATCCCCGAAATCACCAGCTCCGGTGGCTCCGCCAGTAACTTGTGCAGCGCCACGATCACGCAGTCCGCCGGGGTACCGTCGATCGCCCACTCGTTTTCCGCGGTGGCATGGCACACGATCGGTTGTCGCAGTGTCAGGCTCTGCGCCGCCCCGCTGCGCTCCCAACTCGGCGCTACAATGCTCACGTCCGCAATCGCGCGCAGTTCTTCGGCCAGCGCCTTCAACCCCACGGCCTGGTACCCATCATCGTTCGTCAACAACACCCGCGCC
>DATFSI010000085.1:0-25857 GCA_035262705.1 Candidatus Acidiferrum sp.
CTACGGTAAGGCTTCTTCTCTCTACGCTCGCAAATAATCCGCCCGCCAATTCTTCACCATCTTCTTGATGGCCTTGCCTTCCTGGATCTTGTCCGTCAACACCATTCGCGCCAGATCCGGCAATTCCGTATCACTCGCGAACCGTAGCGCAATAAGCTGTCCGCAGCTGAACTCCCCGATGCGCGCCTTCAAATCCGCCGGCAGCAGCCTCTCCATCCGCACGCGTTCCTCCAGCCGGATCACGCGGTTCTGCACGCTTAGCGCGAACATCCGCCCAAGCAACGCCGCCAGCAGAATCGCAAACGAGGTCAATATCCACACCACTCCGTCAAACGAAAGACCGCCTCTCACTACTCGCGCGATCGACCCGACAGCATTCAATGCCAGCATCGGCAGCACAAAGAAGTGAAACGGCGGGACCAATCGCACATGATTCTCAAAATTCTGTTCTGCCATCGTTCTCTCCTGTAAACGCAATCTTCAAGCCTGCCCCAAGCCCTTCGAAAGCTCTGACTGCCCAGGTGGATCCGGGCCCGCGGTGTTGTTTTTGCGTCCGCATGATTTTACGCGGCGGGCCGGCCATTTATATCATCTTCTCCCTGACCGTCCGGCCAGTTATCAACTCGTCGCTTCGGTTCGCTTCGGCCTTCCGTTCTCGCCGCATCGGCGCACAATCAGAAAATCGCCGCGGATCGTTGCGCGGCTGGAGAACGTTATGTCCAATCTCAGTTTTGCCCGCATCATGTACGGATCCACTCAGGAAAACCCCGCGCCTGCCCTAACGCCGGTCTCGAATGTACCGTCAAGCTTGTACAACTCTTCGCAGTCGAGTCTTGCGCGTGCCGCCTCGCACGCCACCGTCGAAAGCCTGCTCCACAAAGCCCTGCTCGTCTTTTCCCACAAGCACTAACCAAATTGCTCAGCCGGTGCCCCACCCTTGATTTGTAAGGGCGGCCCTTCTCTTTGATCTTGAACTGTGGACCTTTAACTAAAAACTACTTCCCCCCCGCCCCACTCACCTCATCCTTGAACACCGCCCCATCCTTCATCACAAACTTCACCTTTTCCAGTTCGCCGATATCCTTCAACGGATCTCCGCTCACCGCAATCACGTCCGCGTACGCGCCCGCGCTCACCACTCCCAACTCACCCTTCTCCCCCAGCATCTCCGCGGGACGCGAGCTCGCCGACTGAATCGCTGCCATCGGGCTCATCCCGAACTTCGTCATCCACTTGAACTCTTCCGCAATCGGTTCCTGCCACGGAATTCCGCCGATGTCCGTGCCGAATACGATTCGCAAATTCGCTTTCACCGCCTTGCGAAACGACGTCTCGTGCAAACTCGCCCGCAGCCGGTCGCGTTGTCCCCCCGGCGTGTTTTCCGGCTCCCAGTCCGCATAGTAGACGCCAATTGTCGGGCAATACCATGTCCCCTGCTTCGCCATCTGCGCGATCTGGGTATCCGTAATCTCCAGACCGTGCTCGATCGAGTCGCAGCCGCCGTCCAACGCTCGCTGCAGTCCCTCGCCGTTGTACGCGTGGCACGCCACTTTCTTTCCCCAGCCGTGTGCCTCGTCTACAATCGCCCGCAGTTCTTCCACCGTCAGCGTCGGCTGCGTCACCAGGTGACCTTGCTTGTCGCTCCACGAACGGTGCGTCATGTACACCTTCAGCCAGTCCGCACCGTGGTCCAATTGTTCCCGCGCCGCCTTTCTCGCTTCAACCGGCCCGTCCACAATCTGCACGCCCTTTGGCATCACCAGCTCCGGCGCGTACCCTTCCAGGTTGTAGCCGCCCGTTGTCGAAATTCCTCGCGTCGAGGTAAACACGCGTGGCCCGGGAATCGTCCCTTCGTCGATCGCTTGCTTGATGCCGATATCCCCGTAGCCCGCGCCTTCGGTCTCCACATCACGCAACGTGGTAAATCCCTGTTCCAGCGCCCGCTTCGCCGCGTACGTCGCACGCGCCGCGCGCAGAGCAATCCCCGCCTTCAAGATGTTGGCGTCGTATCCGCCCTTCACGGGATCCTCGCCCCACAAAAACAGGTGTGTGTGCGAGTCAATCAACCCCGGCAGCACCGTCGCATTCGAAAGGTCGATCGTCTGCGCTCCCGCGGGAATCGCGGTCGCCCCGTCCGTCACTTTCTCGATGCGGTTTCCGCGCACGAAAATCAACTGGTTCTTCCGCGGTGGGTCGCTTTGCCCGTCAATCAGCGTCCCCGCGCGAATCACCGTCAGCGGCGTTTCCTTCACCTTCTGCATTTGCCCCTGCAAACAGGCACCGCCCGCCAAAACCAAGCACAACATGACGCTCATTCGCCTCATATCTGCTCCATTTCAGTGTAGGGCCCGCCTTTTAAGGCTGGCCGCTTCTTTCTTCGGAACACGCGGCACGGAACACGGGCTACATTCCCCTCACGTTCCCAACAAATTCCCCAGAATCCGCTGGTACCCGTGCTCATCGGCCCACAAGCTTAACGGCAACGCCGCTAGATCGTCCACCACCGGCACCGCGTGCCCGTCCTTCGTCAAATCAATCGTCCGCACAAAATGCTTGCACGTCTCGCAGCACTCCATGCGGATATGGGGAAATTGCTCCGCCATGTAAATCGGCAGCTTCGCTTCCTGTTCTTCGCCGCATTTCGCGCACAAAATCCGCCGGAACTCCCATTCCAGCCCGCAAAACCCGCACAGCAAATACCGTTTTCCGCCGTCGCCTTCCGGCCGCAGCACACCCAGCAAGGGCAGGGAATTGCACCGTGGGCAGCGGCACACTGTCATCAGCGGCGCAGGCGGCAACATCACCCCGCACACAAAGTCCGCGTAAGGCTGCAGTACCACCCGCGCAAAGAAATCCGCGAACCGCATTCCCGGCGCTTGTTCCTCCTGCAAACCGGTTTTCCAGAACGTCTGGAGGATCTCTCCCTGCCGCTCGCCGCTCTGTGCCTGCAGACGTTTCGCCTCGCTCGCCAGCTTTCCTGGGGCGCGTTCCCCAACCGTTTTCAGCAAATCCGCAAATGCACCAAGCACCACGCCCAGGTTCAATTCCGCGCGCAAGTCGCCACCCGCCGGAGCCACGGGCTTCTTCCCCCACAGCTTCGGCAGCGATTCGTAATATTCGTGTTGGAATTGGGCGATAGCGAGGTAAAAGGTGAGGACTTCGCGCGCAAACTCGCATAATTGCGCCAGCCGTGCCGCGCGTTCCATTCGCGCACGGTAATTCACTTTCCCCGCTGCCAGCAGTGTCATTTCGATCGTTCGGTTTCCCCGACGATCTCTTTATACCATCCCGGGTGATACCGCTTGGCGAACGCCAGCGAGACGTCTCCGCGTATAACGCTCCCGAAAGCGCCGCGTTCCGCGAAAACGCCCATGTAGATGTGAATCATCAGATTCCCAATCAGCAGCAGCGCCGTTCCCGCGTGCACCACCACCGAAATGTACCGCAGCCAGCGCAGGTTCCACGGAATATATTCCGTGAACCATAGCACCAACCCCGAAGCCAGAAGCAGAATTCCGCCGTAGAAAAAACTCCAGAAGAGCAGCTTTTGTCCCGCGTTGTAGCGGCCCGCGGGCGGCATCTTGTCGTCTTCGTTCTTGATGTAGTGGTGCAACGACTTCCACCACTCCGCGTCCACTGGCTCCGCCTTCATCTGGCTCGACCACAGCATGAACATGTAGCAAACCGCGCAAAAGAACACCAAGCCTAACCACGGATGCAGCATCCGCGAAAGTTCGGCTCCGCCCAGTACCACGGCGATCCAGAAAAGCCAAGGCGACCAGAACGCCAGCCCCGTCAGCATCAAATAAATGAACGATCCCGCGGCGATCCAATGGTTCAGCCGTTCCTTGAAGCTGTAGCGCAGGATGTGGTCATGAGGGATTAATTGTTCCGGGTGATACCCGACCATGCCCCGTTCTTTCATTCTCCCTCCCTCTTCGCCAGGTCCGATTCCTCGCGCGCTTTCGGCCCGTACTTCAGGTAGTGCGCAAACAGCCCCACCAGGCCGCCCAGCATCGCGAGATTCCCGAGCCACTTCAACGGATGCTTCCAGAACTTCACCGCCAGCGGAATGCTCGGATTGCTCGGCAACCCGCCGTAGAGTTCCGGCTGCGTCGCGTCGTGCAGTACGTAAATCACGCCCGTGCCGCCCACGCCTGGCGGATCGTACACGCCCGCCTTGTCATAGCCGTAGTGGTCGCGCAGTTGCTTTGCGCGAATCTCCGCGAGCTCCTTCATGTCGTCCTTGCTGCCGAAGTGCAGGCAACCCGTCGGGCAGGACTTGATGCAAGCCGGCTCCAGTCCTTCGCTGACGCGGTCTGTGCACAGCGAGCACTTATACACGCGCTTGGTTACGCTGTTCAGCTTCGGAATGTTGAACGGGCAGCCCGTGATGCAATACCCGCAGCCGATGCAGTGATCCTGCTGGAAGTCCACCACACCGTTCGTGTATTGCACGATCGCCCCGTCGGACGGGCATGCTTCCAGGCAGCCCGGCTCCGCGCAGTGCATGCACTGGTGCTTGCGCATCAGCCATTGCAGGCTGCCGTCTTCCCGCTCGTGCTCGTTGAACAGGATCAAGTTCCAATAATTCCACCGCGTTTCCGGCATCGTCTGGTACGTGTTGCCGAATACCGTCGGCGAAAACGGCATGTCGTTCCATTCCACGCAGGCAACTTCGCAGGCCTTGCAACCGATGCACGTCGTGGTGTCCACCAGCTTGCACACGGTGAATTCGCGCTGTGTCCCTTCTCCGGGAATGGTTCCGGAGTGTGCCGACATTTTCTGGATGCGTAGTGTCGCTTGGCTCATGGCGCTCTCCTACGCTTTCTCGACCTTCACCAGGAATCCCTTGAATTCCGGTGTGTAGGCGTTTGGATCGATTACCGTCGGAGACAGGAAATTCACGGGAGTCTTCGCGGTCTTCCCGTCGTCCTCCGCAATGCCTCGGTATCCCCAATGAATAGGAATTCCGATCTGGTAGGTCTTCTTACCGTCAATCGTCATGGCCTTGATGCGCTTGGTCACCATGGCCTTCGCAATGTACGTGCCGCGCGCGCTGGAAACCTTCACGCGCTCTCCGCCCTGTAATCCCATCTCTGAAGCCATCTCCTCGGAAATCTCCACAAACGGCTCCGGCACCAGCTGCACATTCATGGGGTTGTTTTTCGTCCAGTAGTGATAGTGCTCCGTCAGGCGATACGTCGTGCAAATCACCGTGAAGCCGTCTTTCACGGTCCCGTATTTGTCGTCCGGCGTCTTGTAGCGCCTTACCACCGGATTGTGTGTTTGCTTCGGGTGCAACAGGTTGTCGAACGGGCTTTCCACTGGCTCATAGAAAGTCGGGAATGGCCCGTCCGCAAAAGCTCCCAACGGGCCAAAGATGCGCCCCACTCCTTCCGGATTCATAATGAACGGGCCCATGCGCTCCGATGGCTTCGAGTCTGCCTTGAAGTCAGGCACATCATTGCCTACCCACTTCTGTGCCGCTTCGCTCCACCACACTTGCCGCCGCGCGGGATCCCACGGCTTGCCATCCACGTTGCACGAAGCTCGGTTGTAGAGCACGCGCCGGTTTGCCGGCCACGACCATCCCCAGTTTTGGTGCACGCCCATTCCCGAAGGATCGCTCGCGTCGCGCCGCATGGTCAGGTTGCCCGCTTCGGGGTAGGCCCCCGCGTAAATCCAGTTGCCGCACGCCGTCGTGCCGTCGTCCTTGAGCCACGCAAAGCCCGGCACCTGTTGGCCCGCCTTCAGCTGCACCTTCGTGACCGGATCTTCGGCGTCCGCGAAAGTCTTTCCGTTGATCTCCTTCAACACTTCCGCCAGCGACGGATCGTTGGGGTTCGTGTAGCTCCACGTCAACTTCAGAATCGGGTTCGGGAACTTCCCACCCTCCTTCTGATAAAGCTCGCGCGTCTTCAGGAAAATCTGCGACACAACGGCTTGGTCGGATCGGCAACCGGGTGGGATTGGCAGGGCCGCATTCTTCCATTGCAGCCATCGCGCGGAGTTGGTAAACGTCCCGTCCTTTTCCGCGAACCCTGCGCAGGGCAACCGGTACACCGTCGTTTGGATCTTCTTCATCTCATCGGGTGTGATCCCCGGCGATTTCCAAAACTCGCTGGTTTCGTCGGGATAAATCTCTCCCACCACCACCCAATCCGCTTTCTTCAGCGCGTCAATGTTTTTGTTCGCGTTCGGCCCGATCATCACCCCGTTCATGCCAAAGGCAAAGAAACCTTTCACGATGCCGTTGTACATGTTGTCCCAGATGTTGACCCACGAATAGTTACGGTCCACCTTCGGCAGGTAGTCGTACGCCCAGTCGTTCTGCTTCGTTGCCGCATCGCCATAAAACGCCTTCATCAAGCTGACGGCAAACTTCGGCGTGTTTCCCCAGTAATTAAAGGATGTCCAGTCGCTCGGCTTGGAAGGCGTCGGCGTGATGCGCTTCATCCAGTCCTCGAACGATCCGTCGGCGGGCGTTGGCACCTTCAAGTAGCCCGGCAGGTTGTCGAAAATTCCCGCCATGTCGGTCGCGCCCTGAATGTTCGAGTGACCGCGCAGCGCGTTCACGCCGCCACCCGCCCGCCCGACGTTGCCCAGCAGCAGTTGAATCATTGCCGCCGTGCGGATGTTTTGCGTTCCGAAGCTGTGTTGCGTCCATCCCAGGGCATAAATCACCGTGGCCACTTTCTTCGTGTCGCCATCCTTGCGAATCGAAGTGAAGAGGTCGCATGCCTTCAGGTATTTTTCCTTGGGGATGCCCGTGACGCGCTCCACCATTTCCGGCGTGTAGCGCGAATAGTGCTGCTTCAGCAACTGGAAGACGCACCGTGGATTCTGTAGTGTCGCATCGTAATCCACGCGTTCCGGCAGGCCAGGCAATGATGGAGGCTGGCCCGGCTTCGCGGCCGCCGCCGGCTTCGCTCCCGTCCCGCCGTAGTTCCACGAAGCCCGGTTGTAACTGAACTTCTGTTCGTCGAATCCGGAAAATACGCCCTCGTCTTCCGGCAGCTTGAAATCATTGTCAACAACAAATCCCGCGTTCGTGTAATTGACCAGATATTCCTTGTTGTATCGCTGGTTCTCGATCATGTAGCGGATCAGTCCACCGAGAAATGCAATATCGGTTCCCACGCGGATCTGGACGAAATAGTCGGAAACCGACGCGGTCCGCGTGAATCGCGGATCCACCACAATCAGCTTTGCATTGCGATTGCGCTTGGCTTCAATTACCCACTTGAACCCGCACGGATGGTTCTCCGCAGGATTCCCGCCCATGACCAGGATCATGTCGGCGTTCTTGATATCTACCCAGCCATTGGTCATTGCGCCCCGGCCGAATGTTGGTCCCAAACTTGAGACCGTGGGGCCGTGTCAAACCCTGGCCTGGTTTTCTAAATGCACGACCCCCAGGGCGCGCATTGTTTTTACCACCAGATAGTTAAACTCGTTGGTATCCGTGCAGCCGCCGGTGAAGGCAATCGACTCGCAACGGTTCACCTTGTTTCCCTCCGCATCCGTTTCGACAAACGTGTCGTCCCGCGTCTTCTTCACCTTCTGCGCGATCTCTGTGATCGCCTGGTCCCAGCTGATGTCTTCCCATTCTGTTCCGCCCGGCCGCCGCACTTGCGGCTTGATAATGCGCCGGTCATTCAGGATGTCTTGTTCGAGCGAAGAACCCTTCGGGCACAACGTCCCACGGTTGATCGGGTGGTCGGGATCTCCTTCCACATGTACCACCTGCGCGGTCACGTTCTTGGCGCGGTCGCCAATTGTATAAATTATTACCCCGCAGCTTACCGAGCAGTATGGACACGTCGAACGTGTCTCGTTCGCGCGGGCGATCTTCAGGTTGCGAAGTTGCGCGTATGCCGGCTGCAAATCAAACCCGAACAGCGCGGCTGCGCCCCCTCCTAGAGTTGCAATTTTCAGGAAATCACGGCGAGAAGCGTCCATTACGACCCCCAACAGGATCTTTGGAGCATGGTGCGGTTCCCCCTTCTTATTTCTTCCGGGGGTAGAAGTCAAGCCCCAGGCCGCCCCGTCGGGCGGTAACCGCGCAGCTTAAGATGTCCCAGCCGCCTCGGATGTTTCAAATTTTTTGCTTGATCGATTAGCGGCGGGTGCCGCACCCTTGGTTTTCGAAGGTGGGTCTTCATCTTCGCGCTTTTTTCTCCCTATTTTTCCATTTTCCATTTTGTGTTTTCAGCCCTTCCTCCTTTCGCAAACTCTCGTAATTTGGGCAATGGCCCTGTGCCCAGACCTGCACCCGCGTAACCTTCCCTACACAAGCCCGCAGAAAGGTCCCTTTATTCCTGCAATCTGGAAAAGAATTAGGAAGATCGGTTCTAAGCGGCTAGCCGCCCCGCGCCGGGAATCCGTCCCCATCGTCCGCTGCCGATAGGCCCAGTTCAAGGTCGTTTGCCGGGTGCTCATGATTTCTGGCCAAAAAAGCCTGCCTACCACCACGGGTCAGCCCTCACCCGTGCTGCCTCCTTCATGGCTTGGTCTTTTCCTCACCCTTGGTGCCGCAAGCGTCACCTTGCTGGCGGCTCTCGCTCTTCCCAAGGGCTATGCCCTCGCCTTCATCGGAGACAACCTGCAAGCCGTCTTGCAAATCACCGCAGGAGCTCTCGCCTTCCGGAACGCCTTGCGCGCACACTCTCAGTTTCGCCTCTTCTGGTTTTTGGTGCTTCTCGGTGTGTTGATGTGGCTGGTCAGCCAGCTGATCTGGTGCACCTATGAACTTTGGTTCCGCATTCCCATGCCCGATAGTCCCGTCGGAGATAGCCTGCTCTTTTTGAAACTGGTTCCTTTTGCCGCCGCTGCGGCACTCGAGCCCGATAAAACACAGGATTCCCCATTCCGCGCCTTCGGTTTGCTCGATCTTGCAATTCTCACTCTGGCGTCTCTTTATCTCTTCGCCTTCTTCGTTTACGCCTATCGTCTGCTCCCCGGCGGGACCCAAATCTACAACTATCACTTCACCCTGGCTCACACCATTGCCAACCAGCTGTTCGTTCTCGTCACTGGGATGGCCTTTTTCCGTGCCGTCGGTGAGTGGCGCGGTGTGCTGCGTGTCTTTTTCTTTGTCGCCGTGTGTTATGCCATCGGCTCCGACTTCAGCAACGCCGCTATCGACCTCGGTCAATACTACACTGGCAGCCTTTACGATTTGCCCCTCAACACATCCATGGCCGGTATCGTCTGGCTTTGTCTGGCTGGCCGCTGTTTCTCGCAAATCCATCGTGCTGATGCTCCTCCGCATCCGCAACGGAAACCTGCCGGTCGGCTCACGTTCGTCTCCTCGCACGCCGCTCTCTTCGTCACCATCTCCATCCCCCTTATCGGCCTGTGGCTTGTCGCCTCGCATTCTGGCTCTGACGTCCTTTTTTCCCTTCGCCTCCACCTCACTCTGGTCGCTATCTTTCTTCTCACCTTGCTCCTTTCCATCAAACAGGATGTCCTCAGCGCGAATCTCCTCGCCTCCTTCCAGCACCTCTGTTCCACCTATTCCAGCATCGACCGCTTGAAGGGCCATCTCCTGCAAACCGAAAAGCTCACTGCCCTTGGTGAACTCGTCGCCACCGCTTCCCGCCAGATTTCTTCCTGTATGACCCAGATCCAGGAGCAGACCTCCAGCATCATTTCCCGTTCTCAAGACGAATCCCGCTGCGCCTCCCTGGCCTCCAAAATTAGCCAGTACGCTTTGCGCACCGATGCCCTCGCGGAGAGCCTCCAGCGCTTTGCCCAGGAAACTCCCTTGGAACTTTCTTCCATTGAAGTAAAGCCCCTGCTCGAGAGCGCCCTACACCTCAGCCGTATCGCCAAGCATCCCAATCTTCGCGTGGACCTCCACGAAGAGGGCCTCGTCTCACCGGTCCTCGGCGACTCCAGCCAGCTCCTTCATGTTTTTCTTCAGATTCTTTCGAACGCAGCGGATGCCCTGCAGGAAGCCGGCGGCGGCCAGCTCGACATTTCCATCCGCGCCTGCGATCCTCAGATTTGCATCCAGTTTGCCGATAACGGCCCGGGCATCAAACATCCGGAACGCGTCTTCGAACCTTTTTTCACCACCAAGCCCATCGGGAAAGGAACTGGGCTGGGGCTCAGCACCTGCTACGGCATCGTCCGCCAGCACAACGGCGACATCTCCTGCGGCAATCGCCTCGAGGGCGGTGCCTTTTTCACTATTTTTCTTCCGTCCGCTCCTTCGCAAGCCCCGCAGCCCCACGAACCTCAATTCGCAATGGAGCATCGCGGATGACTCCCGGCCTCACCCCACGCCACAAGCTTCTGCTCGGCCTGGCCTGCGCGGTCTTTGCCTCACATCTCCTTGTCGCCGGGGCCGTGAAGCCTTGTTTCGCGAAGACCATGTTTGGCGACGTAGTTCCTTGCGTGCTCCTCGTACTCGCTATCCTAGCCGCGCGTCACAATTTTTCGATTCAGCGCGGCGTCCTTCCTCTCTTCTGGAAATTAATGGCCGCCGGCTTTGTCCAGCTCTTGCTTTCGGAAATCTACTGGATCTACTACGACTCCGCCGCGCGCCACTCCACTCCTTCCTCCGTTCTCGGCGACGTCCTTTTCCTCCTTGCGCACGTCTTCTTTCTCTCCGCTTTCCTGTTGCGGCCTCATTCCGCTTCGGCGGGCCGCAATCTCCGCCTCCGCCACTTCGACTTTGCCCTCCTCACCCTCTGGTGGCTCGCTCTTTACGCGTACTTCGCTCTTCCTTGGCAGATGGTTGTTTCTGATCTCAGCCGCTACGTCCCGGCAAACTACACCCTCGATTTCGTCCAGCACCTCGTCATCATCCTGGGCCTGCTGGTTGTCTGTTTCCGCGAGACCGGACGCTGGCGCCTCTTCTACGCCCGCTACGTCTTCGCCTTTACCCTCATCGCCGTGGGAAACCTGCTCCTCAACGTGGCCATCAGCCGCGGCATCTACGACTCTGGTGGTTTCTACGACACCCCTTTCCACCTTTCCCTGCTGTTGTTCACCGCCAACGCCCTGTTTGGCCCCTCGCTTCAGCCCCGCGAAGACAAGACTCCCGCCCGCGAAATCCAGCAAAGCCTGTGGACCGCGCGCATCGCCATGGTTGCCATTCTCACCCTCCCTCCTATCGCCTTTCTTGGTGCCGTCGAAAAAGGCATCCCCGGCAACGTCGCTTCTTTCCGACTTTACGTCATCTTCGGCGCCTTGCTGCTTTTGAGCGCGCTCGTCTTCCGTAAGCTTGCCCTCCTCACCCGCGAACTCGCGCACCTTGTGCGCCTTTCGCAAGCCTCCGTCGAAAATCTCAAGACCGTTCAGGCCCAGGCCGTTCATGCAGAGAAACTCTCTGCTCTTGGGCGCCTTGCCGCCGGTGCCACCCACGAAATCAGCAACCCCCTCACCGCCATTCTCGGCTATTCGGAAATCCTCATCGACCTCCCCGCCCTTTCCCCGCCCGACCGCGAAAGCGCGCAGAACATTCAGCAACAGGTGCGCCGCGCTCAGGGCGCCGTCGATAGTCTCCGTAATTCGCTCCGCAATCCCGACTCCGCGCATCCAATTCCCGAAGCGCAACCCGTAGACTCTTGATTTGTGGGTGCCGGTTTTCTTTCGCACGGACCAGATGGTGCCGAATGACGTTCTACACGGTCGTTCTCACCCTCGAATTCCTCTTTCTTTTTGTTTTGCTCCCCTTGTGTATCTATTTCCGCATTCTCCCCAACTACCCCATCCCTTATCTCCTCGTAGCCGCCCTCACTTCTTTCCTTATCTTGCGCAAGGACCCATCCTTCTCTCTTCCTGTGCTCTCCACATGGGGAAATGTTCGTCCCTTCCTTACCGGTCTCCTAGTTCGCGACGCCATCTGCCTGCTCGGCCTGGCCGTCGCCGTCCGGCTCTTCGCTCCCCAATTGCTCTTCTCTTTGATCCGTCGCTCTCCGAATCTCTGGCTGTTGATCTTTTTTCTTTACCCGTTGCTCTCCGTCTACCCGCAGGAACTTCTCTACCGCGCCTTCTTCTTTCATCGGTATCAGCCGCTCTTCGGCTCCGGCTGGGGAATGCTGCTCGCCAGCACACTCGCCTTCGGTTTTGTCCACATCATCTTTCGCAACTGGCTGGCCGTGGGCCTCTGTGTCATCGGCGGCTTGCTCTTTTCCCTCACCTATCAGATCTCCGGTTCGCTTCTCCTCGCCTGCCTTGATCACGCCATCTTCGGCAATTTCCTCTTCACCATCGGCCTCGGCGAATTCTTCTATCACCGTCTCCGTACGTGAATGCAGGGGCGGTTTTACGCCGCGAACTTTGTAGGGACGCAACGAAGGGTACGCCGCCGCCACGCGGTCCCAATTCTTTCCCCCTCCCCAAACCCTCCTCCTCCCGCTAAAATACTGGGGTTACATTTTCTGGTACTCCTCATCGAAATATTTGGGTGTCCGGATACGTATCCAGGTTTCCTGCCCTCCCAAATCAAGGAGCCGCCGCCGCATGGCGACACAACCTAAACCGACGAAGCCCGACCTGGGCTCCTTGCGCATCAATGACACCAAGCGCAACGCTACCCGTGCCAGCCGCCGCTGGCTTTGGTTTGTCCTCGCCGCTGCCGTTCTGGTTATTTTGGGTGGTCTCGGCGCCACTTTCGTCCAAAGCAAGCCCCAGGTGGAAGTGGCACCTGCGCAGAAGCCCGCTACCGGCCCCGCCAGCGTCCTCAACGCCAGCGGCTACATCACCCCGCGCCGCCGCGCCACCATCGCCGCGAAAATCACCGGCCGCGTCACCAGCGTTCTTTTTGATGAAGGCACCCGCGTCTCCGATGGCCAGCTCCTCGCCACACTCGACGACTCCGACGCCCGGCGCGCCCTGGATTCCGCCAAGGCCGACCGTGACTCCTCGCAAGCCGCCATTGCCGACTTCGAAGTCCAATTGAAAAACGCTGAGATCGAGCTGAGCCGCACCCAAGAACTCGTGAAGAGCGGAGTGTCCACCCAGCAGGCCCTTGATTCCGCAACCACCACCGCCGACAGCCTGCACGCCAAAATCGCTCTTGCCAAGCAGCAAGTCATTGCCGCTGACGCCCGGATCCGCGAGCAACAGCAGGCTGTCGATAACTGTGTCATTCGCGCGCCCTATGCAGGCATTGTCGTTTCCAAGGACGCCCAGGTCGGCGAAATGGTCTCTCCCGTCTCCGCCGGTGGCGGCTTCACGCGCACTGGCATCGCTACCATCGTCGACCTCCACTCTAACGAAATCGAAGTCGACGTCAGCGAAGCCTACATCGCCAAGGTGCAGGCTGAGCAGGGTGTCACCGCCGTTCTCGATGCCTATCCGGACTGGCAAATCCCCGGCAAGGTGCGCACGGTTATTCCCACTGCCGACCGCCAGAAAGCCACTGTCAAAGTTCGAATTTCTTTCACCGCCGACGACCATAAGCGCCTGATCGATCCCGCAACGCAGCCGCGCATCCTTCCTGACATGGGTGTCAAAGTCACTTTTCTCGAAGAAGAAAAACCCCAGGGTGCCAAAGGCAAAGAAGAAAAATCCGCCGCTGTGGCCCTGGTTCCGCAAAGCTCCATTCGCCAGGACAACTCTTCCAAGTTCGTTTTCGTAATAAAGGGCGACACTCTCGAGCGGCGCGCCGTCAAGCTCGGTGAAAATCGCGGCGCCGACGTCGAAATTCTTGCCGGCCTCCAGCCCGAGGCCCTGGTCGTGGTGAAAGGTCCCGAATCCCTGCGCGATGGCCAGGCCGTGCAGATCAAACAATAGCGATAGGAGCGCTCCCTATGGTGAAAGTAGACGGAAGTGGCGGCAACGCGAGTCTCATCAAAGTCCGCGATCTAGACAAGACCTACCGCCGCGGCGGCGAGGAGATCCACGTCCTCCAGGGCCTTAACCTCGACGTGGACGCTGGCGAGTTCATTGCTTTCATGGGTCCCAGCGGTTCCGGCAAAACCACGCTGTTAAATCTTCTCGGCGGCCTCGACGTTCCCACTCGTGGCAGCATCACCGTCGCCGGCGACGAAATCACCCACATGTCCGCCAGCCGGCTCACAGAATGGCGCGCCCGCCACGTCGGCTTCATATTCCAGATGTACAACCTCATCCCCGTGCTCACGGCATTCCAGAATGTCGAGCTTCCGCTGCTGCTCACCAAGCTTTCAAAAGCCGAGCGCCGCGACCACGTCGAAACCGCTCTTTCCGTCGTCGGCCTTGCCGACCGCATGACCCATTTTCCCCGCCAGCTCTCCGGCGGTCAGGAGCAGCGCGTCACCATCGCCCGCGCCATCGTTTCCGATCCTACCTTTCTCCTCTGCGACGAGCCGACCGGCGACCTCGACCGTAAAAGCGCCGATGAAATCATGGCGCTCATCGAGGAACTCGTCGGCAAGCATTCCAAAACCGTGTTGATGGTGACTCACGACGCTGTCGTCGCCGAGCGCGCCAATACCACTCTCCACCTCGACAAAGGCGTCCTCGTCGAGGGCCTTCAGTCCGGTCCCCGGCTCACCACCGTCGGAGGCCACGCATGAAATTCGCCCGCATTATCTTCGCTAACCTCAAGCGCAAGCCTATCCGTTTGCTCCTGACCCTCGGCTCCTTCGCCGTCGCCCTGCTCTTGTTTTCCTTTCTTGCCGTGGTTCGTGGTGCCTTCATTCTCAACGATGTAGCCAGCGCCAATCGGTTGATCGTCATCAATCGGACGTCGATCATCAACCTCATCCCTTTGTCGTATCGCGACAAAATCTTGCGCATACCTGGCGTTACCTACGTTACGCACTACAATTGGTTTGGCGGCATTTATCAAAGAGAGGAGAACTTCTTTCCACAGTTTGTCATCGACCCGGAAAACCAGCGTCAGGTAATGCCGGAGCTTGTCGTTTCAGATGACCAGTGGAACGCCTTCTTGAAGGACCGTCAGGGTGCTATTGCCGGCGCTAAGACTGCCGAACGCTTCGGCTGGAAAATCGGCGACCGAATTCCCATCAAGACCACCCTTTATGGCGGCGGCGCCTGGGAGTTCAATCTCGTCGGCATCTACCACGGCAAGCGCCCCCAGGACGACGATACCCAGTTTTGGTTCCGCTGGGATTATTTCGAAGAACGTATCCCCCAAGAGGTAAAAGGGCAAATTGGCTGGTATGTTCTGCGCGTCAAGGACCCCGACGACGCCCCTCGTGTCGCCAAAGCCATTGACGCCGAGTTTTTGAACTCTCCCAATGAGACCAAAACCGAGACGGAGTCAACCTGGATTGCCAACTGGGTCAAGCAATGGGGCAACATTCAGGTTCTCATTCTTACGATTGGGGGAGTTGTCTTCTTTACCTTGCTCTTGGTCACCGGCAACACCATGGCCATTTCCGTCCGCGAGCGCACCTCTGAACTCGCAGTCTTCAAGGCCATTGGCTTCTCGGATCGCAGTGTCCTTTTCTTCGTCCTTGCCGAGTCCATTACCATCTCCCTGTTTGGTGGTTTGACGGGACTTCTTCTTGCCAAACTCCTTATGCCCGTTTTGGCAAAGGGTCTGAGTAGTATTTTGCCCATCCTCATTCTTTCTTGGGGCATTCTCGGACTCGGATTGCTTACGGCACTTCTTGTCGGGTTGTTGAGTGGACTTTTGCCCGGCCTCGGCGCTATGCGCTTGCGCGTTGTCAACGCCCTGAGGAGAGTCTGACCGTGCTGCCGAAACTCTTCTTCGGCCTGGTGATCACACTCGCCGCGATCTTTGTCTTTCTCTTGGGGCTCACAATACTCGTTGGGCTACTCGCTCCGTTCTTTAACACCGTACCCGTTTCCTACAACTTCCGCAGTATTCGCGCTCGGTGGACGTCAACCATCGTTGCGATTGTGGGCATTGCCGGAACGGTGGGTGTTTTTGTTGCCATGTTGTCGTTGGCCCGAGGCTTCAAAGCCACCATGGTTGCTTCCGGATCCCCCGGGAATGCGCTCGTCATGCGCGCCGGTTCTTCGTCCGAAATGATGGGCGGCATCACCCTGGAAACCATCAAACACTTGGGCGACAAAACGGGAGTTGCCCGTGACGCTACGCGCGGCGCTCTTCTCACGCAGGATGTCGTTGGTGTGGTCGCACTCCCGCTCGTTAGCACCGGCACCGATGCGAACGTACAGGTCCGTGGGGTCTCGCCTAACGTCCTCCAGATTCGTACCTTTGTCAGAATCGCTCAGGGCCGCATGTTTCAGCCCGGGCTTACGGAACTCGTCGTGGGCCAAAATGCCTCCAAAACTTATGCCGGCTTGCAGCTCGGAAATACCATCACCTTTGCGGGCGGCCGCTGGAAAGTGGTTGGAGTTTTTGACGCGGGCGGCTCCGCGTTCGACTCCGAAGTCTGGTGTGACTCCACCATCCTGAATCAGATTCTTCAACGGCCTTCTAACATCTTCCAATCCGCCACAATTCATCTAACTTCGCCGGGCGAATTCCAGAGCTTCAAGGATGCAGTAATTTCGGATCCCCAGATGAATGTCGACGTGGTCCGCGAAATCGATTATTACGCCAAACAATCAACGACGATGACCAAGCTAATAACGGTTCTCGGCAGCATTGTTGCTATCATCATGGCCGTCGGCGCGGTCTTTGGCGCACTCAACACTATGTATTCCGCCGTCGCCGAACGCGGCCGCGAAATCGCCACCATGCGCGCCCTGGGCTTCTCCAATCTCAACGTTCTTCTCTCGTTTCTCTTCGAGGCTCTGCTCATCTCCATCGTCGGCGGTCTCATCGGCTGCCTCGCCGTGCTTCCTCTCAATGGCCTCACCACCAGCACCATGAACTTCCAGACCTTTTCGAACCTGGCCTTCGCCTTCAAAATCACTTTCGATCTTTTGTTGATGGGCATCGTGTTCGCGCTGGTGATGGGCGTACTCGGCGGCCTGCTTCCCGCCATCCGCGCCTCCATCCGTCCCGTAGCCGTCGCCCTCCGCGACCTCTAACCTGTTGCAACTTCCTGGGGGCCCCACACGCCGTATTTGCGTGTGAGGCTTTTGCTAGCCGGTGGGCTTGTGCGACTTATCGCGGCGGGGTGCCGCACCCTCGGTTTTGAGGGTGGGTCTTTTCTTTCTTGAGCGAACTCAGCGCTCCTCTGCGGTCTCTGTGTTCTTTTGCTTTTCTCGTCACTCGCCACTCATCACGCGCCACCGTCTTCTTAAAACTCCCTCTCCTCAATCGTTCTCGTCCCTGGATTGTAATCGCAATACCTCACCCACTTCGGCCGTACCACAAAGTAGGTAATCCCCGGCCAGCTCTCTCTTTCCGGCCCATCCGGAAACTTCTCAAAATAAACTTTCTTGTATCGGGCCCGTTCCTCTCCTTCGAGCTCGCTCGCTTCTCCCTCGTACTGCACGGTAATCTCCGTAGTACATCCCACCACCCACGCCACCCGTGAGTTCTCTTTCAGAATCGGATATTTCCGGGAATTCCGCACCGTATCAAAGACGATCTCCAGTTCCGGCGTCACCGCGAACCCCATCAGCGCAGCCTCCGGCTGCCCGTCTTTCCTCGCCGTGCTCAACACCGCCAGCTTCTCCCCATCCATAAACTCATACACTTCCTGAACATTCATGTCTCGCTCCTGTCTCATCCGTCGAGCCTTTACGATCTATCACGGCGGGTGCTCCACCCTTGGTTTCCAAGGGCGGGTCGTCCACTTCTTAGCGAACTCGGCGCTCCTCCGCGTTCTCTGCGTAAATCCCTTTCTTCTCTCGCCACTCGTCACTGGCCACTGCCCCTTTTCCCTCTTCTGCGTCTAACCGGGTACTTGGGCGTGGTACACTCGCTCTTCTTCCGGAGAGACATCTTGAACTCCTTTATCTTTGCCAAAAAGCAATTCTGCTTGCTTGGCCTCGCCTTCCTGCTCTTTTTCTCATGCAAATCCCCCGCCCAGGATCTCCCTCTCGACGCCATGCATGGCCTCTCCTGGCGCCTGGTTGGTCCCTTTCGCGGCGGACGTGTCACCGCCGTCTCCGGCATCGCCGGTGATGCTAAAACCTACTACATGGGCACGCCCGGCGGCGGCGTCTGGAAGACCATCAACGGCGGCGTCACCTGGTTCCCCATCTTTGATGACGCCCGCGTTGCCTCCGTCGGCGATCTCGTCGTTGCCCCTTCCGACCCCAACACCATTTACGTCTCCACCGGCGAACAATTCCCTGGCAACGGCATCTGGAAATCCACCGACGCCGGCGCCACCTGGTCCAACATCGGCGTTCACGAATCTCGCACTATTCCCTCAATCGTCGTTGACCCCAAGGACGCTTCTAGCGTCTATGTCGCTGCTGTCGGCGACCTCACACGCGGCGATTCTCGCGGCATCTTCAAAACCACCGACGGCGGCAAATCCTGGCGCAAAGTCTATTTCAAAGACGACCGCCACGCCCCCACCGAACTCTGCCTAGATCCCAGCAATTCCCGCATCCTTTACGCCGCCATCCGCCGCTTGCCCATGCCTCCTGGTGAAAAACCGCCCGAAGAAGCCGACACCGTCATCATCAAATCCACCGACGCCGGCGAATCCTGGTCTCCCGCTGGCGAGCAGGGTCTGCCTCCCGCACATCGCGGACGCCTCGGCCTCACGGTAGCTGCCGGCCTTTCCGGCAAGCGCGTTTTCGCGCTCATGCGCCAAGGACTGTTTCGCTCCGACGATGCCGGCGCCACCTGGCAGCACATCACGCAGGACCCGCGTGTCTTCGGCGATGAATATTTCGGCCGCGTTTTCGCGGATCCCAAAAATCCCGACGTCCTCTATGTCATGCAAACCTCAACCTATCGCTCTTCCGATGGCGGCCGCACCTTCGCCGCCTGGAAGGGAACTCCCAGCGGCGAAGACGATCACGTCCTCTGGATTGCTCCCGACGACTCCAATCGCATTCTCATGGGCACGGATCAGGGTGCGGTCGTCACTCTCGACGGCGGCAAAGTCTGGAGCACCTGGTACAACCAGCCGACCGGGCAATTCTATCGGGTCTCTCTCGACCGCGGCTTTCCGTATCGCCTTTACGCTTCGCAGCAGGACTCCGGCTCCGTCAGCGTTCCGCATCGCAGCGATTACGGCATCATCACGTATCGCGACTGGTTTCCCACCGGCGCGTTCGAAAGCGGCTTCATCGCCGCCGATCCTCTCGAACCCAACAACGTCTATTCCATCGGCTGGTACGGGGTGATCCTGCGCATGAATCGCGCCACTGGCCAGGTCTCCACTCTCTTCATCCCCCCCGCCAACTACCATGTCACCTGGGAAACTCCGCTGACTTTTTCCCCGCGCGACCCTCGTGCCCTTTACTACGGTTCGCAATTTCTCGTCAGGTCCACCGACGCTGGCACCACCTGGAAGGAAATCAGCGGTGATCTCGCCTCCAAACCGGAAGCCCCGGCCTCCGCGAAGCCTCCCGCCAACGGCCACGCCCTTTCAAAAGAAGCCGGCGAATTTTCTCTGTGGACAGACGATGGCGATGACGACGATGACGCCCAGGCCGGTCCTCCGCCTGGCGCCATTCAGTCCATTGCTCCCTCGCCGCTCGACAACAATCTCATCTGGGTCGGCTCCACCAGCGGCCTCATCCACCTCACGCGCGACGCCGCCACCTGGGCTGACGTCACCGCCTCCAATTTCCCCGAGCACTCCACCGTCAATTGCATCGAAGCCTCGCCACATGACGCCAATAGCGCTTACGCCGCCGTTTTTCCGCGACGCGACCCGTTTAGTACAATCGCTCCCCGCGACACGCATCCCTACTTCTTCCGCACCCGCGACGCCGGCAAGACCTGGGAAAAAATCGTCACCGGCCTTCCCGACGACGGCATCGCCCGCGCCATCCGTGAAGATCCCGTCCGCAAGGGACTCCTGTTCGCCGGCACCACCACCGGCGTCTATTTCTCCTTTGATTCGGGCGATCACTGGCAGCCGCTGCAGCTCAATCTGCCTTCCACGCCGGTCACCGACCTCGCCATCCACGGCGCGGATCTCGTCGCTGCCACCTTCGGCCGCGGTCTCTGGATTCTCGACGACATCTCCGCCATCCGCCAATGGTCCGCAGGGGTTGCCGATGCTCCCTTGCAATTCTTCCAGCCTGAGCCGGCCGTCCGCGTCCGTTGGGACAACTATCCAGACACCCCGTTGCAAGGCGAAACCCCCGCCGCCATGAATCCTGCAGATGGCGCTGTGCTCCAGTATTTCCAGAAATCTCCTGCAAAAGGCGAACTCACCCTGGACATCTACGATTCCCAGGGCACACTGGTGCGTCACTTTTCCAGCGTCCCCGGCAAGGAATCCATCCCTCCGCCCAACGTGCCAGAGTTTTGGTTCGCTCCGCCGCCCGCCCTGCCGAACCAGTCCGGCATCAATCGCTTCGTTTGGGATCTCCACTATCCCTCGCCCGCCGTTTTGCCTTATGGCTATTTCGGCGAGCGCCTCAAATACACCGAATACACCGTGCCGGATCACGCGGTGCTCGACCACACGCCGCGCCTCCAGCCACCCGGACCTCTCGCCGTGCCCGGCACTTACGATTTGGTTTTCTCCAGGGAAGGGAAGACCTTCAAGCAGAAACTGCTGTTGCAGCCGGATCCGCGCGTGAATGTCATTTCCCAGGATTACGCGGCCCAGCTTTCTCTCTCGCGAACAATCACTGCGCTCATGGAAGACACCGCTCGCGCCTTCAACGCCGTTATCGCCCTGCACTCCCAATTCGACGCCCGCAAAAAAGCGCTGCCCGCGAATTCGTCCAAGGAACTCAGCGACGCCTTCGCCAACTTCGAACAGCGCTTGCAAGCACTCGAAGACGCCACTCCGCAAGCTCGCGGGTTTGGTGTCCTCAACCGCGATTTCGGCCACTATCTCATCATGGTCCAGAGTGGCGATTGGAAACCCGGTGATTCCGCTGTCCGCGCCGTCAACGATGCCTGCTACGACCACGTGCGGCGCGTCGCCGATTGGAACAAGCTCAACGCCGAGCTTTTACCCGCCCTCAACCAGCAACTCGCCGCGCAAAAATCACAAACGCTCCCGGTAGCCGCCTCAACTGCCTCCGCCCCCTCCTGCGCCCCGTAGCAAAGTCTCAGCCCGTGTCCTTGAATGTGGCACAGGCACTCCTGCCAAGGGTGGGTCTTCTCTTTCTTGCTTTTTCCTCTGCTGCCCCTGCGCTCCTCAGCGCCCTCCGTGTCCCTCTACTCCTCTTCTTGCCACTCCTGTCTCGCACGGCGGTCCCGCTCCACGCACACCAATACTCACCCGCCGTTTCCTATCCAAAATTTCTTTGGAATCCAAATCGCACGCGACCGCGTTCGACTTCTTAAACTTTGAACTTTTGAACTTTAAACTCTTGAACTGCCCCTTCAATCATCCGCTGCGGCCGCCGATTTCCCCGCCGACTCCGGCACGACCGTCGCCCCTACCGCGCGGAACCTCACCACCAGAATTGTCAAATCATCCGCCTGCCGCGCCCCGCGCGCGAAATTCTCCACCGATTCCAGCACGCTCTTTTGAATCTCGTCCAGCGCCAGTTGCGTTTTTCCCTGCAGCACCGCGCGCAATCTTCCCACCCCGTACAATTCTTCTTCTGGGTCCATCGCTTCGGTCACGCCGTCGCTGAAGAGCACCAGCGTGTCGTCCGCCTCGAGTTGCAGCGTCGATGTCACAAACTCTGCCTCCGGCACCAGTCCCACCGGAAACGACCCTTCCGTGAACGCCTCTTGCACGTCGTCCTTGCGCAGCAAAATCGGCGAAGGATGCCCGGCGTTGATGTACTCCAGTCTTCCGGTGTCGTCCAGAATCCCGAAAAACATCGTCGCGTAGCGGCCCACTTCCGCGTGGTCGCACAGGAACCGGTTCACGTGATTAAACGTGCGTGCCGGATCCGTCCCCAGCGTCATTCCGGAGAGCGCGCCCTGCAGCATCGTCGTCAGCAGCGCCGCGCCCAATCCCTTTCCGCTCACGTCGGCCAGCAGGAACGCGGTCCGCCGGTCATCCAGCGGAAACACGTCGAAATAATCTCCTCCCACCGACAAGCAGGGGAAATTCACTCCGGAAACCGCCAAGTGCGGGTACTCGCGCAGATTCTTCGGCAGCAGCGCCTGCTGGATGTCTCGCGCGATGCCGATCTCCTGCTCCAGGCGTTGCCGCTCACGTTCGCGCTCCACCAGTCGCGCGTTGTCTAGGATGCTCGCAGCGTCCGCGGCCAGCGCGTCCAGAATCTGCCGGTCCAGCCGGGAAAACGCCGTTGGCCGCTTCGAATCCAGGTACAGCACGCCCAGAAAATCACCGCGCTTCACGTCGGTTGACGACGCGTCCGTGCTCGCCCGCGCGCTCGCGTACAACGGAATCACCACCACCGCGCGCAGTCCTTGCGCCACGATGCTCGCCGCCGCTTGCAGGTTCATTTCCGCCTGCGCAAGATCCTCGGTGATCACTGGCGATTGCTGCCGCATCGCCAGTTGAATAGCCGTCTGGCTTGGCGTCATGCTTTCGGGAGGCAAACGCTGCCCGCCGGCGCGCCGCGCCAGCCGCACCCGCATGCTGTCCGGCCTTCCCTCTGCCGCTTCTTCCAGCAACCCGCGGTCCGCGTCGGTCACCGCAATCGCGTGGTCAATCATCTTCGCCAGCACCGAATCCAGTGGCAATTGCGAGTGCAGCAGCGATGTTGCCTCCAGCAGCATGTTCAGCTTGCGCAGTCCGCCGCCCGTGGACTCCGAGCTGGTCATGTGGTCGATGCGCGTCAGCAGTTGCGGGATCGCTTCTTCGGATGTTCCCGTGGCCGAACGGAAAATCACTTGGTAGGAATCTTCCAGCCCGAACGTGACCACGTCCCCGTCGTTTAATATCCGGCTTTCTACCTTTTCGCCGTTGACGTACATGCCGCGTCGCTGTCCGCGGTCTTCCAGGTAATACTGGTTTGCCTCCATCACAATCGCCGCGCAATTCCGCGAAATGCGTCGGTCCGTCAGTTGCAAATGATTCCCCGTCTCCGCGCCGCGCCCGATCAGAAAGGGAAGTTGCGTCACGCGGACGTACTTCCGCGCTCCGTCCGGCGAAATTACCTCAAGTACGGCTTCGCTTTGTCCTAGGGTCTCCGTCATGCTCTTGCCCTTGCTCCCCCACTAAGCCGCGCATTGTAGCACGCGCCCTGCCCGATCCGCCCCTCTTTGTGCTGCCCGCGGGCTGCCCCACCTCGATGGTGCCCGACTCGCTTGCCCTGAGCGTAAGCGAAGGGTCACTCACCATTCGCTACTTCTTCATTCACCGGCTCGCGGCCAGCCTCCGCCCCACATAATCATTCACGAAGTTCTCGAATACCGTGTCCAGCTTTCGGGTCACCTCGCCCGTCCGCCCGTCTCCGATCTTCCTGCCCGCGATTTCTCGTACCCCGATCACGTTCCGGTTCGTCGAGGTCATAAACACTTCCTCTGCGCTATACAAATCCTCCAGGCGCAGCGTCTGCTCCGCCACTGCGACGCCCGCCTCCGGCGCAACCTCCGCCAGCACTCCGCGTGTTACGCCCTCCAGGCATCCCGAACTCAGCGGCGGCGTCACTACCTTGTCGCCCTTCACCGCGAAAATATTTGCCGCCGTGCACTCGCTCACTTCTCCTCGTTCGTTCAGCAGCACCACCTCGTCAAATCCTTCGCGCTGCGCTTCCGCCACCGGCCACACACTGTTCAGCCAAGAAATCGTTTTCACTCCCGCTAGTGGCGCGGCCGAGTGCCGCCCGTGTTCCCGCACCGCCAACCGCACCGTTTCCGGATAGTGCGGCACGTCCGCCGTGGTGATTACCAGGTCCACGTCGGTCACCTTTTCGTCGCTCCTCCAGAAGCCAACGTTGTTCCACACCAGGTAAATGCGCGCGCATCCCTCTTCCACCTTGTTCGCGCGAATTACCTCCTGCAAGTGCAGCCGCACCTTCGCTCCCGTGTAGCTCACCGGCATCCGGGTGATCCCCGAATCCTTTTCCAGCCTCCGCCAGTGCCGTTCGTACGCGAATGCCTCGCCCCGCACGATGCGCAACGTCGTGAACACGCCCCAGCCGCAAATCAATCCGCCTTGCCCCGGAGACCAGCGCGCCTTCTCGACCGCCTTCACTTCCTCATTGTGAAAAATGAAACGATGAATCACGCTTCCACCTGTTCCCTGATCTCCAATCCCACCCTGTCGCATTGTACCGGAATCTCCCTCGCTATGTGGCGCAGGCACTCCTGCCTGTGCCGCGTCGCCTACAAGCAGGTCTTGCCGTAACTCCTTTAGGTCTTCTGCCCTCATTTCTAATTTCCATTTTTTTCTCGACACGCCATCGCCACGCCGGCGAGTGAACTCGGTGGAGTTGCCAATGTCTTCCGCGCCATCCACCCCCCTCACCCCAACCCTCTGCCTAGCCGGCTCCTGTGACACTAGCTTCAGCCTGTGCAGTCGATCTTGTGCTACCACTCAATTGAACTGGATGATTAACGTGAACCTCGGCGGGTGCCCCACCCTTGGTTTGTAAGGGTGGGTCTTCTGTTTTCTTCTCCGTGATCTCTGTGGCCCTCGTGACCTCTGTATTCCAATCTTTTCTTTTTCTCGCCACTCCTCAATCGCCACTCGCCACTTTCTTTCCCGGCCGCGCCGACACAATCAACCCGCTTCCCAGCAAATACCGGAACAACGAATTCATGGGCTCCTCCGGCTGCAGATCTTCCGCATACACCATTCCGTCCGTCACCTTATACGTCCATTTCGCGCCCAATTCATTGAGCCTCGCTTTTAGCGCATCTTCCGTCATTGGATACACGCTCAGCCTCACATTATGCGAAAACAGCCGCCCCGACGCTTCGAGCACCGCCCCGGCCAGGCCTCGGTAACGGTCCTGCAGCGTGTAAATCATCACCGAAAGCCCAACCGCGAAATGCACCCGCGATTTTGTGTACCGGCCCACGTATTCGCTCATCCGGTAAAGTTCCTGCGCGCGAACCACCAGCGTTCCGTACCCCAGCTTCTGCAAATCCGCGGCGCGCTGCTCCAGTTGCTCTGCTGTTCGTCTGGTTGGGGCCGCCGGCTGCGGCTGGCTTGAAAGACAGAACATTCCAAGGCCACCCTTACTTTGCTCCAACTCTTCGTTCGGCACACCCGCCAGAGTGGTCTGGATCAATTGCGCATGCAAATCGCTTATGTGTTCAAAAATCCCAGGCGCCAGCACCAGCGCCTTTTTGTACAGCAACTCCGTCGGGGGCACCACGACCCCTTCTGCCGTGAACGTCACCGCTTCTGCATAGTCGTTCACCACCAGCGACACGTGCAACCCACGCCGATCCCAGCCCTCGAACGCCGGTCCCTGCAGTTCCACAAAATCGATCTCGATTCGCGCCAGGCTTAAATCCTCAAATAGACAGGCCAGGAATTCGTCCATCGATCCCGTGTGATAAAACACTGCATAAATCAGGTTTACTCCCAGAATCCCCACCGCCTCCTGCTGTTGCAGGTTTGTCGGGTCCTGCAGGTTGATGTGCAGGATTACGTCATTCGCCGGGCCTCCGGGTTGCTGCTGAAACCTCACACCCACCCAGCCATGGCTTTCGTTCGTCCCCGCGAAATTTCTTGCCGATACCGTGTCTACAAACGAAAAAAATTTCGTTGTAGCTCCACGGATGGCCTGCAACCCCGCAAGCAGTTGCTGCCACTCGCTCTCCATCATCGCCTGCAGACGCTGCTGCGAAACGTACCGCGTCCCGCGCCCGTACAAATCGTCGCTCACTTCCTTGTCGTAGGCCGAAATCGTCTTCGCGACCGTCCCCGAAGCTCCGCCCACAATCAGAAACCATCGCGCCACTTCTTGCCCCGCGCCGATTTCCGCGAATGACCCGAATTTTGAATTGTCCAGGTTGATCGAAAG
>DATFSI010000086.1:0-18932 GCA_035262705.1 Candidatus Acidiferrum sp.
GATATCCCGGTCATCGTCATCAACGGCGCGAAGCCCGGTTCAGTCCTCGCTCTCATCTCCGGCGCCCATGGTACGGAATATGCATCCATTATCGCGGTGGAGAGGCTCATCACTCTACTTGATCCTGCTCAAATCTCCGGCACGGTCATCCTCTTACCGCTCGTGAACATTCAGTCCTTCGAACAAAAAGTCCCTCACGTCAATCCTGTCGACAACAAAAGCATGAACCGCTTCTATCCCGGCAAGGCCGACGGGACGCAAACTGAGCGCGCTTCCTTCCTCATCACGCAACAAATCGTCGACCGCTGCGATTACCTTATCGATTACCATGGCGGCGATCTGGATGAAAGCCTCCGCCCCTACGCCTACTGGGCGCCCACGGGTAAAGAGGTGCAGGACCGTGTCTCGAAAGAGATGGTCCTCGCCTTTGGCCTCGATCACATCATCATATGGCGCGACCGTCCCACCGACCTTGGCGCCACACGCTACCTCGACAGCACTTCTACGGCTCGCGGCAAGCCTTCTATCGTCGTCGAAGGAGGCTATGCCGGTACCGTAGACGAGGACGACGTCGCCCTGCTCGTCAACGGCACACTCAGTACCATGCGTGCTCTCAAAATGCTTCCCGGCGATCCCCGACCCATCGAGAATCCTGTGTGGTTTGAAAAGACCGCCGATGTAATCTCCGAGGGCCCCGGCATTTGGTACCCGCTAGTCAAGCGCGGCACCTATGTCCAGCAGGGCATGAAGCTCGGCTATGTCACGGACTATTTCGGCAAACTTAGCACCGAAGTCCGCGCCCCCGTTTCCGGCGTGATCCTCCACATCAACGCGGTTCCCTCCCTGAAAAAAGGCGACAACTTTGCGGACATCGGTATCGTAGCTTCGCACGCACCTTAGTTTGCGCTCGGTGGCCGCAGGAACGCCGAACTTTTCTCTGGCGCGGCAGGATCAATGGTGCCGGGGGGGCCAACATTGCAATTGCCGCCGGCGCGGTCACCAAATTAACTTCAACGCAAACTGAATCTGCCTGGACGGCGTCTGAGTGGACGTAATCAGGCCAGCGTTGCCAATCGGATTTCCCGAGGAATCAAAAATATTTCGATTATCAAGGGGAGGAGCGAAATTCGTGTGGTTCAGCACGTTAAAGAACTCAGCACGGAACTGTACATTGAACCTATCAGAGATTCGCTTGATGGGATTGTTCTTCAATACCGAAAAATCAAGGTTCACCAAGCCCGGACCGATGAGCGTGTTCCGGCCGAGATTACCGCGGAGGGTAATGGGATTCGGCACTGCAAAACACTGCGTCTTGATATAGTGATCGGGATTACCGGGATTGACAGGAGAACTGCAACCGGGACCGGAAACCAAGTTCGGCACATCAATGTTCGGGTCGGTGCTCTTTACACCCAGAGCGTCGCCCCCGAAACCCGGGGTGAACGGCACCCCCGTGCTGGCTTCAAAGACTCCTCCTATCTGCCATCCGCCGACGGCCCATCTCTGAAATCCATGCGCCCATTTGGGCGTGCCCAATTCCCATGTGAAGTTGACTTCAACGTTATGCGCAACGTTGAAGTCCGCCAGCCCGCGATTCAGATGTTGTGCAAACCATAATGGGCTCGAGATGGAATTCGAATATTCATCTCCCACCATACTTCCCGAAGAGGTGTCGATCGTCTTGCCCCAGGTGTAGGAGCCCTCAACTTCCGCTCCGCTTCCAATCTTGGTTTTGACTTTTACTTGGAGTGCGTCATAGAACGAGTTCCCTTGCCAGAGACCTTGATTCACGAGACCCGAATTCTCATTGAGCCGTGTGCCGCTACCGACGGGCGAGGGCCAGAGATAACCCTGCGGAGTGAGTGTGGGCAGAACGATGTCTGCGTCTTCCACACGGAAAATCTGGTGTACGCCTCGGGCTCCCACGTAGCCCACTCGCAGGCTAAGGTCGCGTGTTAGGTCACGGCTCAACGTCAAATTCCATTGCATTACGTAGTTGCGTTTTGGATGCGGGTCGAAATAACCATGCCGAAATCCGCTGGTTGACGCTGCAACGATGGAGAACGCTTCTTTAGGGAACGTGCCTGGCGGCAAACTCGTAGAGTTCCCGAGTTCGAAAAAAGGAGCGGAGAATAGCTCGTTGAATTGAATCAGGTACGGTAGTGGGAGAACGTCGAACATCCCGAAACCCGCAGCCAACGCGGTCTTCCCGTCACCAAAAGGGTCCCAAGAAAAGCCCACACGCGGTTCGAAATTGCGAAGCGTGGGATTGGAAAACAATGGATCACCCAAATGAGGTTGCGCATCGGTCAGATGGCGCAGCACGGTCAGCTTGCCTTGCACCTCTGTGGGCACAGTCGCCATCTCATACCGCAGTCCCAAATTCACGGTTAGGTTCGGTCGCCACCTCCAATCGTCCTGAACGTAGGCGCCTACGATTGTCTGGCGGAATCCTCGCTCGGAGATCGCGCTCGGAATGGCCGCGCTCAAGGAGAATGGTCGATTGCTCAAAAAGTCCGACAGCGAGCTGAATGAAAATTCTCCGCCGGGGTTTGAAATCGCCAGGATATTGTCCCGAATGCGCTCCACGTTCGCACCGACCTTAACGGAGTGAACTCCTCTCGTCAAAGTCGCACCATCCGAACCCTGGATGGAAGTCCAGTGGAAACGGAAATTGGAGGGTGTCCCTAGACCGCCAGAAAAGAATGTAAGCCCCGGCACGATGACTGCCGCTGCATTCAGATCCGGAACCGTCCCAAAGGATGGGTCCGCAACAAGTGAGTTCCCGCCGGGGAAGGTCAACCCAGTGGTAGCCACCACGCGATTGACCCCGAAAAGACCAGAATTCAAAGTCTGTGCGCTGAACACGTGCGTTTCGTGTAGCGTCAGCAGCTGGCGGCTCGAATCATAGCCCGTTCGTTTATTATTCAATTCGTCCGGCTGTCTGACGCTCCCGCTGTCGAACATGTATGTGCCATAGATACTGTCTGACGCTAGAAGCTTATGATCGACCCTGGTTGTAAAGTAATTTTCAGGAGTAACCTGCTGCCCCGCAAAGGTGAAGACTCCTGTATCGCCAGAACCCAGAAGAGACTTGTTGGGTAACGGATAGAAGGCATTCACGAACCGCACAACGGTAGGGTCGGGCGTAATCTGTCCCGTCGAGAGGCTACCAGCACGCGCTGCCGCTGAGGGAACAGTCGTAACCTGAGTAATTCCTTCTGATTGTCGCAGTCCTTCATAAACACCAAAAATGAATGTACGGTCCTTCCAAATGGGCCCTCCCGCCGATCCTCCAAATTGGTTTCGATGAAAGGCAGGTTTGGTTACGTCGAAGAAATTCCGTGCGTCCAAGGCACTGTTGCGAATGTACTCGAATGCGTTTCCGTGAAAGCGGTCGGTTCCTGACCGCGTTGTAGCGCCGACAATTCCTCCCGAGGATCGGCCGTACTGCGCCGGATAATTGCTCGTGAGAACCGTGAATTCCTCGACGGCGTCCGAACCCAGATTGACGCCCAAAGCGCTAGCGGGGGGGCCGTTTGCGTAATCGTTGACGCTGATTCCATCCAACCGAGAGTCATTCTGCCGCGGCCTCCCGCCAGAAATAGTCATCTGATTGCCAAACCCACGCTGAGCCTGGCCAACCGTCTGTGTTCGAGCGCTTGCTACTCCTGGCTCCAGGGTCGCGAGATCCGAGGCGGAGCGAGCATTCAGGGGAAGGTCACTCACGCTTTTGCGGCCTACAACTCCACTGACTCCAGACGTCTCGCCTTGCTGCTTTTCTGGCGCGCCGACGGTCTCAGTGTCCAGCAATACCTTGAAGACTTGCGGCGCAGTCTCAGGGATTGTTACTGTTGTTTTCCATTCGGCAAATCCAGATGCGGTGACCACGATTTCGTAGGTTGCCGGGGAAAGATTGTCGAGAAGGAACGAACCATCTTGATTTTCTACTACGGTCTTCGTTTCGCCGCTGGCGATATTTTTGGCAGAGATGGTCGCTTTCGACACAAGCGAGCCGGTTTTGGAAGTGATCATACCGGATATTGTGCCCGGAGCCTGCGCGCACAAGGGCGTGACGAGCGCACAAAATAGGAAGCCAAACAGCGTCCAAAAATGTGCGGCCTTGGCAGGTGAGGTCACGGCAGTACCCACAGTGTGTCCTGAGACGCAGTCTCGCGGCGTCCTAATCTTTTTGGCAGACGTCAAGGTTGGGACGCTTCGCGAGGTGCCACTCAAAAATGAGTAAATTTTGGACTCGAAGAGCTAAACGTAGGATTAACAGCTTCTCGGGGCAGTGCCAGCTTGTATTTTGGGCGGCTACGCGCGCGTGAGGTGAGGCGTGTTCTTTCGCACCCACCACGACTTAAAGCTGCACCACCAAATGACTACTTGGACGTCGTCATCGGCTGTATTTCTTAAGGAAAGATGCGCATTTGAAGAACCGGTATCCTGTAATGTCAGTGATCTTGGAATAGACTGCCTCGGGTTCCTTGGGCATATACCCCGGACAAAACAGAAGTGCAAAGGGCAAAGTGAAAAACGTCAGAACGCAGCACATTCTCTGATTTCTTGTTTCAGGAAGCATCCGTTGGCCTCCAAGCCAGCTAAACCCGGCTCAGATGTGAGAGGTGGCCTATGACGCCGTTTCCTTGGCGACGAGCGTTGCCAGCAAACCGCAAGCTGCGGCGAAACAGAGCCATGCGCCGGGAATCGCGCGGTTGCCGGAAATATGAATCAGGTAAGTGCTGAGCGCAGGCGTGAATCCGCCGAAGATTGCCGTGGCTAGGCTGTAGGCCAATGCGAAGCCGGATGTGCGTACATCGACAGGCATGATCTCGGTGAGAAAAACTACCATGGCCGCGTTATAACTCCCATAAAGGAACGAAAGCCAGAGCTCCACTGTCAGTAGCCTGGCAAAGGAAGGCTCATGAACTAGCCAGAGCATCGTGGGATACGCGGTGGTCAGCATCAGGATAGTGCAGGCGATGAGCAGCGGGCGGCGGCCGATGCGGTCAGAAAGTGAACCCATGATGGGAAGCCAGAAAAGATTAGAGGCGCCAACGCACAGCGTGACGAAGAGGCTGTTGCCGCTCGAAAGATGCAACACCGAATTTCCGAAGGTTGGCGTATACGCGGTGATCATGTAAAACGAAACCGTGGTCATCGTCACCATCAGCGTTCCCACCGCCACAATGGCCCAGTTATTTGCCAGGGAGTGCAGAATTTCCGTTGTGCCAAGGTGCCGTTTGCGCGCGGTGAATTCGTTGGTCTCCTGCAACGACTTCCGCAGACGGAAGAGAAAAGGAACGATGACGCAACCGAGAAGCAGAGGCACACGCCAGCCCCATTGCTCCATTTTTTCGGGCGGCAACATGGAATTCAGCGCCACTCCTACCGAGGCCGCTACCATCACCGCAATTTGTTGGCTGCCGGACTGCCAACTTACATAGAAACCTTTGTGGCCGGGCGTGGCAATCTCTGAGAGATAAACGGAAACACCACCGAGTTCCATACCAGCAGAAAACCCTTGTAGCAACCGGCCAATCACCACAAGCAGCGGCGCCAGCAGACCAATTGTGGCGTAGCCGGGCATGCAGGCAATCGAGAAGATTCCCACAGACATCAAACCGAGCGTGAGCAACAAGCCTGCCCGTCGCCCCTTGCGGTCGGTGTACGCCCCCAACACGAGTGCGCCGAACGGACGCATGAGAAAACCCACGCCAAACGTCATCAACGAAAGCATCAATGAAAGAAAAGCGCTGCCACTGGGGAAAAACGCCTTGCCTATCGCCGAGGCGTAATACCCAAAGACCATGAAATCGTACATCTCCAGGAAGTTTCCGCTGGAAACGCGCACCACGGACCAAAACTTCCCGCGCCGTTCAGAGGGATCGATCATGGGGCCTATTCGTTCTGCCAAACTGCGCTCCTAGCTTCGTGGAATAATCGCTTCCCTAGATGCTTTGCTTATAGGAACTCAAGAAACAAAATTGACTTTGGTTTGGCGATGGATCGCCAGCATCATGTCAGGACGTAACTGCTTCGCCGCGCAGATGGTGGCGCAGAACGTCGCGATCCAATTCGTTTTCCCATCGTGCAATCACCAAGGTTGCGACCGCATTACCAGTCATATTCACGACTGCGCGGCACATGCTCAAGAACCGATCGATGCCCAGTATCAGCGCCATCCCCGCAACGGGAATCGTGGGAATCACCATCATCGTGGCCACCAGGGCAATGAATGCAGCTCCTTGCACGCCGCTTGCTCCCTTTGAGGTCAGCAGGGCCACGCCTAGGATCGTGAGCTGTTGAAAGATCGTGAGGTGCGTGTTCGTTGCCTGCGCCACGAAGAGAGCTGCAAGAGTCATATACAGGCTCGTGCCATCGGCGTTGAACGTATAACCGGTCGGCACAACCAACCCGACCAACGCCTTGGAGCAACCGAGATTTTCCAGCTTTGCCATAAGGCTGGGCAGCGCGGGTTCGGAGGAACTCGTGGCCAGCACCAGGATAATTTCATCGCGTAGATACCAGAGAAAACGCAGGATTCCGAAGCCGGCAAAGCGAGCGATCCCTCCAAGGATCACGAGGACAAAGACTGCAGCGGTTATATATAGCGTGGCCATTAATTTTGCGAGTGGCCCCAAGGAGGCCAGGCCATATTTGCCGACGGTGAATGCCATGGCGCCGAAGGCCCCAATGGGTGCGAATTTCATCAAAATCGCAACCACACCAAAAACCGCCCGCGTCAGACCTTCTAGGACGTTTACCAGAGATTTGCAGTGTGGCCCAGCAATTGAAAGAGCGAATCCGAAAAGCAGGGATATCAGCAGGACCTGCAAGATGTCCCCTTTTGCGAAAGCATCGACGATGGTATTCGGAATGATGTGGAAGAGAAATTCCGTTACGCTCTGCGCTTTCGCTTGGCCCGCGTATGCGGCAACTGCATTGCTGTCCAGAGTCGCAGGGTCCACATTAAATCCGTTTCCAGGACGCACCACGTTTCCAGCCACGAGTCCAAAGACCAAGGCTAGCGTGGAGACCGATTCAAAATAAAGAAGAGCTTTGCCACCCACACGCCCGACCTTTTTCATGTCCTCCATGCCGGCGATTCCCGTCACCAGGGTACAGAAAATTACCAGGGTAATAATCATAGTGATGAGGCGGATAAAGGCGTCGCCAAGAGGTTTCATAGACACAGCGACAGAAGGGCTGGCATACCCGAGAGCAACGGCAATTACAACGCCAACGAACACCTGAAACGATAGGCCCGTGTAAAAGGGCCGTCGCTTAGAAAACGCAAGCCTCTCTGGTTCGTGCGGAGTAGAAACTAGCATTGATTGCATCAGCTCCTTTGTAGTGTGGGCCGGAGTTCGCGGACGTTTCGCAAGGTTTCAAGAGCGAGCAGTTTGTCGATCAGGTTCGAGCAGGTGGAAGTGCCAAGGACGGGAGCGATGAGGTCGCGAGCTTTGTCCACCACCTCGGCGCGGGCCATGGGATTATCTGCGGTGCCCCTAACGTCGCGAACCCACTGCGTAAGTTCGGTTCCATCGTTTAAGCTCAGTTCAACGATGGCTTCGCGGCGTGGCCGCCGTGCGTCGATGCGCGAATCGGCAAGGACTTCCACCTTGGCGCGTTGCCGGAGCACGGCAGGATCCTTCATTCGTGCTTTGTCGTGAACGGACCGGAAACTCACCGTTTTATCGAGCAGCATCACCGCGATCATGTGCTCCATGCAAATATCCGGAATGTCTCGATTGCTGACGGTGTTGGCTTCATCGGTGGCTATGCGAACCACCACCTTCTTCACGTCGTCCGCCGTAAAGGAGCGCTGCTGAAAGAAATTAACCAAGGCGTCGAGGGGGGCTTGAATGGGCGAACCTACTGTCCATTTTTTGATGTTGGTGCGCGTGATCTCATAGCGTTCGCCAAGCTTGTCAACAAGGACGGACGGATCGGCCTTTATGACGCCATTTTCGCGAGGCGCGAGGGCCTCGTAGAAGTTGTCTGATCCGGAAAATACATCTTCGACACCGGTCCAGCCGGAACGAATCAAGGATGCGATAAGAACGGCAACGCTCGCGGGCTTTCCGGCAAACAAAAATGCTTTCTCCATGTGTTCGGCATCCCGTGCCCACGCTCCGATTCCCGAGGTTTGTTGCGCTGTATAGTCGAGCAGCAGCCGCATTTGTGCCGCGCTGAGCCCTGCGGCACACCCTGCCGCAGCCCCGGCGCAGAAGCATGCCGCCGTGCCATGCGTGCTGCGGTGTGTGGTGGCCTGGTAGCCAGGGCCTCCCAGGCTCATGGACACTCGTGTGCCAATGTCATAGCCGAGTGTGACTGCCTGGATAAAGCGGGCTCCACTGATTGCGTATTGTTCACCGGCGGCGAAAGCCGCGGGAACCGTGGAAACGCCAGGATGTGAACGCGACGGGCCATGTGAATCGTCAGTCTCGTCAGAGTGTGCGAGCACTCCATTCGCAAAAGCAGCTTCGATTGGTCCGCAAACGACGTTGGAAGCAACCACAGTCGCGACTTCCTTCCCGCCATAGCTTCGGGCAAATTCCAGTGCGGCGTGGCCCGGGGGCAACTCAGAACCAGAAATCATCGCGGCAAAAGTATCCAGAATATGCTGCTTTGCTTTTTCGACGACCTCATCAGGTAAAGCGCGTGTACCAGCAGCGCTCATGTAATTGCTGAGCTGCGTCATGGTGGAGCTAATCTCGTGTGGGCCTTGCTCTTGGGTCAGAAATGCAGCGGCTTTCAGGAGTTTCGGCGAAAATGCCGCAGCGACCGCACTCGCGAACCCGCCGGCTTCTAGCAGGCGGCGACGGCTTATTTGCGCGTGAAAATTATTTCCTTTTCGAGCATCAACCCAGTGGCTCATTGCCGCACCCACTCACTTGAACGCGGGTTATCCTTCTACTTTCGCTGCTGTGCCTAAGCTTCAACCAATGTTCTCATCAGGCCGAACAATCCGCTCTTGGCTTCAAATCCAATTCCCGGAATCTCCGGGAGGCGCACATAGCTTTCTTCCACAGGAATGCCGTCGGCAAACCCTCCAAAAGGCTGGAAAATGCCGGGATAGGATTCGTTTCCGCCAAGCCCCAAGCCCGCCGCGATATTCAGGGACATCTGGTGTCCCCCATGAGGAATGCAACGCCTAGACGACCAGCCATATTCCTTCAACATTTCCAGGATGCGAAGATACTCCACCAAGCCGTAGCTGAGTGCGCAATCGAACTGCAAAACGTCGCGATCCGGCCGCATTCCCGCGTAACGAATCAGATTTCGAGCATCTTGATGAGAAAACAGATTTTCACCGGTTGCCATTGGGCCAGGGTAGTGGGGGGCAAGCTTGGCTTGCAGTTCGTAATCGAGTGGGTCACCTGGCTCCTCGTACCAACGAAGTCTATACGGCGAAAGCGCCTTCGCATATTCAATCGCGGTAGGTAAATCGAAGCCGCCGTTGGCGTCCACAGCAAGTTGATCCGGAGCTTTCAGGATTTTCAGAACGGCTTCAATGCGCTTCAAGTCTTCGCCAAGTGATGCCCCCCCGATTTTCATTTTTACAACGGTATAACCGAGATCCAGGTATCCGACCATTTCATCGCGGAGCGCCGCCAAATCCTTGCCGGGATAGTAATAGCCGCCTGCGGCATAAACAAAAACGCGGTTGTCTGCGATTCCGTCACGAAACCGGCCTGCGAGAAGTCTAAATAAAGGGACACGGGCGATCTTGGCCGTTGCGTCCCAGGCCGCCATATCCAGCACGCCAACGGCGGCCGACCGCTCCCCGTGCCCTCCGGGCTTCTCATTCCGCATCACAACTTCCCAAATCCGGGCCGGATCGAAATTTTCGCCGGTGTCGTCCATCAACGCTCGCGGATCCGCGGCTTTCAGGCGGGGGATGAAGCGATCCCGCAGTAAGCCGCTTGGTGCGTAGCGGCCATTCGAATTGAATCCGAATCCGACGACAGGAGTGCCATCGCGAATAACGTCGGTGATCAGACCGAGGACACTGACGGTCATCTGGCTGAAATCGATAAAGGCGTTGCGGATTGGCGATTTGATGGGCACGACCATTTCGCGAATATCCACAATCTTCACGAGTTCATCCTTACGTGGAAGGTCATCACGTTCATGAAAGTTGCAGTAACGGTCTTAGTTCCCGAAGATCGCCTACATTCTCGAGATTATTGATTTTGCTGATAAGTTCGGTGCACTTCTTTGCGCCGAGCACGGGAGCAATCAGGTCGCGCGCCTTGGCCACGACTTCCTCGCGAGTCATGGGATTTTCAGGGGTTCCGCGAACATTGTCGACACGGCGCGAAAGTTTCGTTCCATCCGCGAGCGTCACGTCGAGAATGGCCACGCGCAGCGGCATGCGCCCCTCCAGCTCAGCATCTGGTACAAGCCGTATCTTTGCCCGTGCGCGCAAGACCGCCGGTTCCTTCATGCGCGCGCGGTCGTGCGCCGAAGCGAAGGTGACGGTTTTATCCAACAGGGCCACCGCCAACATATGCTGAACACAAATGTCTGGAATCTCTCGATTGTTGACGATAGCCGCTTCATCGGTTGCCAGTTTGACGTTTACCTCCAGTACCTGATCGGCATCGAATGGATGGTTCTGGCGAAGAAGTTCGAGTGCATCCAGTGCCGCCTGGATAGGTGAGCCAACGGGCCACTTTTTGATATTGGTCCGCACGACTTCGAATCGTTCGCCAAGTTTTTCAACGAGTCCTACTGGATCAGCGTGTGGATTGTAGGCGGCGAAGAAATTGTCTTTTCCGGAAAAAATGTCGTCAACACCAGTCCAGCCGGTATGAACCAGCAGTGCGGAAGTGACGCCACTCCGCGCTGTCATGCCGCCGAAGAGGAATGCTTTTTGAATGTGCTCCGTGTCGCGATTCCAAGCCCCAAGGCCGGACGATTGTTGCGCCGTATAACCCAACATCCACCGCATCTGTTGTGCGTTCAGGTTTGCGGCGCAACTTGCCGCCGCTGAAGCACCAAAAAGCGGCGAGATACTGTGCGTGCTCCAATGGCTTTCGGCTTCAAATTGCTGGCCGCCCAACGTCACCGTGACACGGGTCCCAATGTCATAGCCAAGCGCAATGGAGCGGATGAAATGCGCACCATTGATACGGAACTGTTCGCCCGCGGCCAGCGCGGCGGGCACCACCGCACAACCAGGGTGGGATTGCGAGGGTGAATGAGAATCGTCGGTCTCGTCGGCATGGGCCAGCATGCCGTTCGCAAGCGCGGCTTCAATAGGCCCGCAAACGATTTTGGAGGCCACAACTGTGGCATCGCCGCTGCCGCGGTAAGCTTCGACAAACTGAAATGCGCGCTCGCCGGGAAGCAGCTTCGACCCGGAAACCATGGCTGCCAGTGTATCCAGAATGTGATGCTTCGTTTTCTCCGTTACTTCGTCCGGGAGCGCACGGTTGGCTGCGTCGCTCATGTAGACACCAAGTTGATTCATCACCAACCCAGCAGGTTTCGCGGGGACGGGCAGCTGATGAGAAGAATCCGGGCTAGCGGCGCTAGCAGGCATTGTTGCACCGGCAAGGGCAAAGCCGGCCAGCTGCAGTACGACACGGCGGGAGAAGCCGGGTGAATCAGAGAAGCCAGTGTCAGTCCGTTGAGTTTTCATTGCGAATGTCACTCTCGCTCTATTATTCCTCGACCACCGCGAGCCTCAGCGAAATACAAACTAGGCTCCGCGGACCCGCTTGGCAATTGCTTCTCCCAGGTCCTGCGTGGTCGAGTTGCCTCCAATATCCGGGGTACGAATTTTCGAAGAAGCTAAGGTAGCGGCGATTGCCGAATCAACTGCATCAGCAGCCTCTGCTGCGCCCAAATGCCGCAGCATCATTGCGCCAGACCATATCTGCCCGATTGGATTCGCAATACCTTTTCCCGCGATATCCGGAGCGGAACCGTGAACCGGCTCAAACATCGACGGCAATTCCTTCTCCGGATTCAGATTTGCTGAGGGAGCAATCCCAATGGAACCCACTACGGCCGGGCCGAGGTCGGATAGGATATCCCCGAACAAGTTGGAGCCCACGACCACGTCAAACCAATCTGGGTGCCGGACAAAGTGGGCGGCGAGGATGTCGATGTGATACTGGTCGGTGTGAACGTCTGGATATTTGGTGGCCATCGCACGAAAGCATTCGTCCCAGAAAGGCATGGTATGAATGATCCCGTTGGACTTCGTGGCTGACGTGAGATGCTTGTTGCGCCTGCGCGCGAGTTCAAACGCAAAATGCAGCACGCGATTCACGCCTCGGCGTGTAAATACCGTTTGCTGCACTGCCATTTCATCTTCCGTGCCTTCATATAGCCGTCCGCCAATATTGGAGTATTCCCCTTCGTTGTTTTCCCGAACGATGGCGAAATCGATCTGGCCGGGCTTCCAGTTCTTCAGCGGCGAATCGATTCCATCAAAAAGTTTCACAGGACGAAGGTTGACGTATTGCCGGAAGGCGCGGCGGATAGGGATCAAGAGGCCCCAGAGGGAAACGTGATCGGGAACGTTGGGATGACCAACGGCACCAAGGAAGATTGCGTCGAATGGCCGCAGTTGCTGCAAGCCATCGTCCGGCATCATCTTGCCGGTCCGAACGTAGGTTTCGCAACTCCAGTCAAATTCCTTCCAATTCCACCGGAAGCCAAAGCGATGGCCCGCTGCTTCCAGCACGCGGATACCTTCCGGCACCACCTCCTTTCCTATGCCGTCGCCCGCAATGACCGCGATGTTGAAGGTTTGCATTTGAATGCGATTCATTCCCCGTCCACCGAGAGCAACGGCGTCAGCGGCGAAAGATCGGGAGCCGATTCCAACCCGCGGACGAAGGCGATGATTTTTTCGGCTTTTGCCGTCGGCCACGCCGAGTACTCCGCGCAACCTCGGAATTTTGTGGCAACTTCGTCGAACGTCATGGGATTTTCAGGGCTTCCCTTGCCAAAAGCAGCTCTTCCGGTAATAACCTTTCCGTCCTTGAGCGTGACTTTCAGAATTGAAGTCATTTTGTCGAAACCGGCGCTCTCCGCTTCAGGGTCCACATAGAAATTAATCCTGCGCATCATGGCCTGTACATCAGGGCGCTGGACCACCTTATCAATGAATTGGCTTAAACCAGCTTTGCGATCAAGAAGGAGAATGGCCAGACAGAACTCCATGCTGAATTTTCCTTCTAGCCCGGTTTTGGGATCATGATGGAGAAGTGTGCTGGTCATATTGTGGTTTGCGCCCACATCCACTTTCTCCACTTGCGCCGCCTGAATGTTGTTCACGTCAATCAAGCGAGCCAATTCGGTCATCGCCGGGTGTGTGAGAGAACCTGAGGGGTAAGGCTTGATGGACACGCCGGGCGAGTCGAACGTCCACGGATTGCCCAGGCGATCCAAGATTTCAGAAGGATCATACGAACCTCCCGCAGCATGAAAGAAGCCTCGGTCTGCTTCCAGAATTTGCTCCGCCGAGGTCCATCCGAGAGCCGTCAGTTCCGCGGAAACGACGCCACTTTCAGCGGCGTGTCCGGCCTGGTAAGGCTTGGTCATGGTGCCAAAGTTTTCGCGGAGACCTCCTGAGTTGCTAGCTGCAAGCCCAAAAGCCTGCAGCGTTTTGGACAAATCGAAATTGAGCAGCTTTGCGCACGCCGCGGTGGAACCAAACGGGCCGCAGGTTCCGGTGGTGTGGAATCCATCTTGATAATGTCGGGGCGCGATGGCCTCCGCGATCTTGCACTCCACTTCAACGCCCAGGTGATACGCCAGCATCCAGTCTTTACCGCTGAGGGGATGCTGCTCCGCAAGGGCGAGGATCGCCGGCAGCACAGGCACAGTTGGGTGCATCAACAATCCGTAGACCCGGTCCTTTGCAGCTGCGAGTTGCGTATCGTCGAAGTCGTCGGCATGAATGGAGATTCCATTAATGAGCGCGGCAAACCTTGGAGAGGTTTTCTGTCTGGTCCCGATAACCGTGGATTTTCCGCGGCAGACGCCGGACTGCTCGAGGAACTTGCGGGATATCGGCCCGCTTTCAGCCCGTGAACCTGCCAGAGCCAAGCCCAATCCGTCCAATAAGGACTTTTTGCCAAGTTCAATCACCTCGGGCGGAATATCGCCATACTTTTTCTGAACGACAAAAGTTCCCACGTATTTTGTGAGGCCCGACGTTTTGGGGAAATCGCCAAGGGCGGTGCGCCCGACAGGGCTCGCAGACCCTGCAAAAAATGAAGCGCCAAGAACACCCAGGGAGGTCTTTCCGAAGTCACGCCTTCGCATGTTTCACCGTCTGGATATTTTATGGCTGAATGTCGTAGACGCGAACTTCCGCGTCCTTGCCTTCATGGTGAGGAACCGCGAGATAGTACCGATTCCACTCGGGTACAAGAATCCCGGTCTTCGCGCGAAACGCTCCGGGGATTTTTGCCAGCAACGCATAGTGATCCGGATCCTTCTGCTCGAAAACATCCAGATATTGATCGCCCGCCAAGTAGATGCGCTTGTGCTGGGCGTCATAAACGGCATCATCCACCAGACCGACGGCAGGAAGGTCGGCAATGACTTTGCCATCGTCAGAGTTCATGACCACCAACTTGCTGGGATTGCGCGTCACGATGAACAGACGGTGATTGGCTTCGTCAAAAGCCATGGCGACGTTCAATTTGTCTCCTGCCGGTAGCGGCCATGTCGCCGCGAGAGTGGACTTGTTGCGGTCCATCACACCCACGGCGTTTTGGCCCGTGATGTTGACGAACATACGTGAACCGGACTTTTCAAGCGCGATTGCTTCCACGTGATTCGAGGGTATCTTGATGTCGCGAAGCTTTTTGGAGGCGTTCGTGTCCACCACACTGATCAAAGAGAATGGTGTTTTGGCTGCCCGCCCGCCATTGACCACATACATGTAGTGGGTAGCGGGATCGTAGGCCATGGAGTCTGCATCAATCGACAATTTGATTTCGCCTGGAAGTTTGAAATTGTCCGTATCGTAGACTTTGACCGCCGAGGCATCGCCTTCGACCAGAAACAACTTCTTCAAATCTGGCCGGAACAACGCGGAGTGTGGTGCCTTGACATCTTCGATCGTGCGAATGCGCAGGTTTGCCTTTGCATCCAATACTTCGAGTTTGTCGTTTTCTTCCGCGGTTAGGAAAAGCCGGTTCCCATCCACGTCAGGCGCAAAATGGTCGAAGTCTCCATCTTTAAGCCCCGGGAGTGGAATCGTCGCCGCGAGTTTCAAAGGGGCTTTTTCCTGGGCCGCAACCCCAATGGGAAGACAAACCGTAAGAATGAACAAAACTGAAAAAGCGCGCTTCATGCTTTCCTCTTTGAGTGGACAAACCATCTCGGCCACAGCAAATTCCACCACCCGATAAACCAGGCGGATGCTACGTCACACCCAAAGGCGCGTCAACGCCACGGGCGATTTTTTGCAATGCGATCGCTCCCCCGGGGACGAAATGTGCTGGATTTGAAAGGGGAATTTGCGTTTCTACAGGAAATGCGGCTAAACAGAAATTAATGTTGCCTTAAGTTCATGTATGACCGTCTAGATATTATCCTCTGTAGGTTGCTCGATGGCAGAAGTGCCTGTGGCAAAAGTTTCAATCCGATTCTGCAATAGATTTAATCCTCAGGGGGAATGATGAAAAGAACGCTTGTGATTCTTTCGATGGCACTCGCTCTGTTCGCTGGCAAAACATTGGGTGGGGAAACTCCTCCGCTGAAGCTGGTTCAAACCTTTAAGCTCCCTGTGGATGTGAAGGGAAACTTCGATCATTTCGCAATCGATTTGACCGGCAATCGCTTGTTCGCCACTCCCGAGGCTTATAAAGCCGTGCTAGTCTTTGACCTTAAGACCGGCGAACTGATTCATAAAATCACCGGGATCGAAAAGCCGCACGCCATTCTTTACCGGGAAGATCTGAAGCGACTTTACGTTACTGACGGCGAAGCCGGCGATGTGAAGATCGTCGATAGCGTCTCCTACAAGATTCTTTCGAGCGTGAAGCTGCTCGAAGACTCCGATTCCATCGGCTACGATCCCATCACGAAGTACCTCTACGTTGACAACGGGGGCGGCGACGTCCACCAGACTTATTCGATGCTTAGTGTGGTCGATACAACCACCGGCAAGAAAGTGGCCGATATCAAGCTTGACGGCGACACTCTTGAGGCTATGGTGCTGGACAAGTCGAGTTCACGCATTTTTCTGAACAACAAGGATAAGAGCCGGGTCGACGTAATCGACCGCGAGAAGCGCACCCTCATCACCAGCTGGGCGGTTACGCTGGCGAAAACCAACGTGGCTATGGCTTACGACGAAGCTAACCACCGCCTGTTCATCGCCTGCCGCAGTGGGGGCATCGTGGTCCTCGATTCGCAAACCGGAAAAGAGATCACGGTTTTGCCAATCACCAAGGGCGTAGACGATCTGGTGTTTGACCCCGCTCGCAAGCGCCTTTACGCATCTTGCGATGGCGACGCTTCCGTCTATGAACAAACTTCCCCAGATAGCTACAAACTGCTTGGCAAGGTACCAACCGGTACGCTGGCAAGAACCGCATTGTTGGTTCCCCAACTCAATCACTATTTCGTCGCCGTTCCCCAGCACGGAAATTCCAACGCGGAAATCCAGGTCTTCGAAGTGCAATAGCCACCCCGAAAAAAGCCGGATGGTGGGTCCGCCCCCGCCCACCATCCGGCAAGTCTTCAAGATTGAGTGGCGGGCAAGGCAACAAATTTTTGGAACAAGTCGTCAATCGTTCGGACCAATTCGGGAGGACCTGGTGAAACTTTTTCAGTGGCTTTTGGCGAGCGTTGCCATCGTTTGCCCAACTCAATGCGCCGCGCAGGCTTCGGCAGGAGATATTGCCATTCGCGCTGGCCACCTGTTTGACAGCAAGTCCGGCAAAATGCTGGAGAATCAGGTCATTCTGGTTAGTGGTGAGAAAATTACTTCCGTCGGGTCTCCGGATACCGTGCGGATTCCCCAGGATGCGCAAGTGATTGACCTAAGCAGCTCCACTGTACTCCCCGGCCTAATCGACGGGCATACCCACGTTTTTGGCTTTGGACTCGACGGCATAAAGCCCGGCGGCCCACCATTCGCCAGCCCCATCAACGATACCCGCGAGTACCGAACCCTGCTTGCCCTTGCCAACGCTCAGAAAGATCTGCGTGCCGGATTCACCACTTTGCGTGATTTGATGAGCCATGGCGGCGGCTACGCTGATGTGGACATAAAGAAAGCCATCAACCGGGGATACTTTCAGGGACCTCGGATGCAGGTTTCTACGATGGGCCTGGTGGCCACAGGGGAAGGCATGTTGGGTTCACCTGAGGTAAACCTTCCCAGGAACTATCAGACCGTGGATGGGCCGTGGGCCGCCCGGCAAGCCGTCCGCGAGCAAATCCATTACGGCGCGGATTGGATCAAATTTCACTCCACCGCGGACTATGAATTCGAACCGGACGGCAGGCTGCGCAGCGATCCCACGTTCACCAAGGAAGAAGTCGAGGCCATCGTCGACGAAGCTCACCGCCATGCAAGAAAGGCGGCGTGCCACGCTTTTGGAGGGGAAGGGTTGCGCAATTGCGTGGAAGCGGGAGTTGATACGGTCGAACACGCCATTGAACTCGATGAAGCTACCGCCGACCTCATGAAAAAGAAGGGCATCTACCTGGAACTTACCGCCTACCACTATTCCCTCAGCGACTACACCTTGCGTGACGCGAAATCCGCCGGTGGAAAATATAGTTTGGAAGCGTTACGCGAAAAAAGTGGCCGCCTGGCAATCGCTCGCGGCCTGAAAATCTCTTTTGGCAGCGGAGTGGGTCCCTTTCCTCACGGGACACAGGCTGCCGAATTTGCTTACCTCGTCAAATATGGTATGTCGCCAAGCCAAGCCATACAGGCGGCAACCACGGTCGCCGCGGAAATGATGGGCTGGCAAGATCTCATCGGTTCGATCGAAAAGGGCAAATTTGCCGATATTATCGCCGTTTCCGGTGATCCTCTAAAGGACATCACGGAACTCCAACACGTAAAGTTCGTTATGAAGGGTGGCCAAGTGGTGCGCAACGACTTCAAATGAACTCCCGTCTCGGGTTTTTGCGTGAGTTGGTGCTATTATCCCGGCTTGCAGCCCTTTTTGGGAACGATCAACTATGCGTATTCTGCTGGTGGAAGACGAACGGAAAGTTGCGAGTTTCATCGCGCGAGCTTTGCGTGAAAACTCCTACGCTGTTGATATCGCGGAGAACGGCGAAAAGGCGCTGGAACTCAATACCGACGTAACCTACGATGCAATCTTGTTGGATGTCCGCCTACCAGGCATGACCGGCATCCAAGTCTGCCGCGAATTGCGGCAACAAGGTATCGAAGCGCCGGTGCTCATGTTGACCGCGCGCGGCCTGGTGGAACAGCGCGTCGAGGGCCTGGACGCCGGGGCTGATGATTACCTCACCAAACCATTCGTTCTTGCCGAACTCCTTGCCCGCGTTCGCGCTCTCGTGCGGCGCGGGCTGCACAGCGGGAATGCCCGTCTCCATTACGCCGACCTTGAGCTGGACCGTCACCGCCGTCGCGCTGCGCGTGGCAAACAAGCCATTCCCCTGACTTCCAAGGAATTCGCCTTGCTCGAACTCTTTCTTTTGCACGCCCCCGACCTCGTGACTCGCAGCGAGATCGTCGAACACGTCTGGGATCGGCACTTTGACAGTGAGACCAATCTGGTGGAGGTTTACGTCAACCGACTTCGACAGAAAATCGATCAAAACAGCCCAGTGAAATTGATTCACACGGTTCGGGGCATTGGTTACCGCTTGGGGGCTCTGGAGTCGTGAAAACCAAATCGCTTCGATTCCGCATGATGCTTCTGTTTTGTACCATGGTTAGTGTCTTGCTC
>DATFSI010000087.1:0-8888 GCA_035262705.1 Candidatus Acidiferrum sp.
CCGGTGCACCATTGTCTGCGAGCCGACGCGGCGATCCCAAGGGACGGGGAGCGAAAAGCACTTCTTTCAAGATCCGACGGCTCTAGTCTTAATGCAAAACCCAAAAGCACCCGTTATTATTCCGCGGCTGCTCGATCGCATAGCTGAAGACCTATACAATGCAGGTCACAGCCATGTTTCTCCGAAGATGGACCACCGGCTTGTACTTGCGGGCAAAGTTCTTGGTATGGCGACAGCATTGGGCGGATCGAAGTCGGCTTCGATTCAGAGCGTGAACCATATCGTTTCCTCAATTTCACCTGCGCGGGTCAGTCAATGGGCCGTGCTCATCAACCCGGGTATGAGTCCCGAGCACTATCGCTTCGGAGATTTCAGTTATGGCCAAGTTGAACTCAACAAACTGCAGTACCGCTCGGAAAAGGCTGGAAGCAATTTTGCGCAGCTCTACGGACAATCGCTGCGGTTCAAACGTTCAATACTTAGAGAGGGTCGTGAACTGAACATCATAGATGCAAACGCAATTCCAGACACTGGGAGCCCCGTGTTATTGCCCCAGCTTATGTATCGGATCTTGGATGATTACTATGCAAATGTGGCTGACATCGAAATACAAGTGTTTATGGTCGATCTCGACCGTCAGCAAGCGATTTTTGGAGCAGCTGGGCTGGGAACCATCCCGTCCGAAACTCTGCGTCAGATGGAAGCGATGACCCAGTGGATCACGATTTTCGAACGCGATGAGCGTGGGCACGGTTGGGTTGTACCGAATCAGACCGTCCCTCAATTGTCGTCAACTGAACCGAAGGCTCTTTCAGATGGCTACATCGCAATCAAGAAAGCGCTCAAACTCGGCAACTGGAATGAGAGCCCTCTGGATCCTTCGATCCAAGCATTCTGCCAGTACCTCACGGCTGCACAGGACCACGAGCGCAACGACCGCACTGAAGAGGGATTGTTGCATGTTGTGTTCGCGCTGGATCTGCTTCTTGGCGGAAGTTCGGGGGGAGCTCTTACAACGGTTCTCGCCGAGCGCACTGCGATTGTTTCATATCTTGCTGTGGGGATGCCGATCGAAGAAGTCATTGGATTCGTACGAGAGTGTTATGACATGCGGAGCGCCTACGTGCATCGCGGAGAAAAAGGGAGACTCGTTGGCCTCAACGAAAGATTTGAAAAGCTTTTCCGAATTGCCCGTGCTGTTCTCGGCGCGGCGTGCTTCGCGAGATTGCAACCATGGTGTCAAAACAAGGATGCCCGGGATACTTGGCTCAAAAGGATCGACATCCTGAGGGCAAGATATGCTGCGCGACTACCGTTCGAGCAGATCGAACTCGAAGAACTTGGCCTTGAACGAATTCGCCTCAGGACCGGTGAACTGGTAGCCGTCTTCATCGAGCCTCATGTGGGAAAAACACAATAGCCGTTCAGTCAGAAGCCGGCGGCGACTGCATGTGCCTTTGCCATCTTTAGCAGAAATTTGTGACGTTGTTTATGACGTAACCCTACCATGCTAGCCCGTGCAAGCACGGGGTTGTGCCAGGACAACTGTTGTGTGCAAAGGTTGTGCAAAACACCGCAGAGTCGCCTGGTGCTCCACAACTGCTAATGACTTTGTTTTCAGAACGAAGAGTTGGGGTGGGAGACGGGATTTGAACCCGCGACATTCGGTGCCACAGACCGACGCTCTACCAGCTGAGCTACTCCCACCGCTCGATTCCAGTTTAGCACGGTCGTTAGAGAGGAAAAAGAGCGGTATCCTGGTGCTTGTAAGCTAGCGCCATCCCCGACAGGGATTGTTTTCCCTCTTGCGGACATTAGAGATTGTAGTAGCCCCGCGAAAATTGGTTCGATGCCGGTTTCGAATGCCCGTTTGGGGTAGTCCAGAAAATAGCTCCTTCGTCTCAAGCACGTACAATTCGCGTGATTCAAAATAGCCCCTGGTCCTGTGTCTGTGAGGTTAGCCCAAACGAGATTAATTGAAGAAGCCTGGCAGGGTCTTAACAAGGTGGAAACGCGGCTAAGAAGGGGCAGGCTGGCGGGCTGCCGGCCATTGTTAGACTGGAACGAAGAAGGCTTGTCGGGCTAGAGCCCGGCGCCTGTATTTCGAAACAGCCTTCGGGTTCGCGCCCGGGGCCAGCTTGGGGAAATGTGGTCCCCGCACATGAACCCGCAGCCGACGGATCAGCTTCATTTTGATTTACAGATCGCCTACGCGCGTCCGGTCATAGCGACCCTGGCGATGCTTGGGCTGCTGGAGTTGCGCCCCGCCCGCGAAGTCGAGCGCCCACTGGCATTTCTGATTGCGTGCGTGTTGGTGGCCATCCTCATTCTTTTCCTAGAACGCGCGCTGCACCGGTATCATTGGCGTCTGCCTCTTTTTTGCGATGTGCTGGCCGCGGGAATTTTTCTGTACCTTTCACCGGAGCTCCTGCCGACCTGGTTCCTGATGTTTTTTGTGGCCTTTGCGGCGGGCTATCGTTGGAACCTGCGGAATTCGGTAACGTTGTGTTTCGGGCTGCTGCTTCTGGGATTCGCGCTGGAGAGGTTCCGAGGCCTGACGCAGCCGGAGACGCGGGATCTGGTCTACTCCGTTTCTTTTTTTGCGGCGTCGTTTCTGGGTACGCTGGGCATGGCGTTCCTGGGAGACAAGAACCGGCAATTCGCCGCGCGGCAGGATTTCCTGTCGCGGATTTCGAATACCATGCACGTGGACCTGGGGCTGGCCGAATCGCTGCGGCTGCTACTCGAGGAACTTTGCACGGAATTTCAGACCGAAGCCGCTCTGCTGGCCTATCGCGACACGGACCTGGAACGCATCTTTCTGTGGCGATTGCAGGCGGGCGAGAGCGAGCGCCTTGTGCCCGAGAACCTGCCGATGACGCGCGCCGACGGCTTTTTGCTGGACGACATGGAAGCGTCGCTGTGCTGGAATTCGCTGGAAGGGCAAGGAGAGGCCTTCGGCTGGGACCGCCGCAACAAACAGCCGCTGAACATTTTGCCTCGTATTCCGGGGCCCACGCAGCAAGAGTTTTCCATCCAGAATTTCATTTCCGTGGCGTTTGACCAGGAGGGACACGCGGCGGGCAGACTGTTTCTGCTTAACCGAAGGAGCGGTCAGCCTCCGTTTGCACCGGAAAGCCTGGCGTGGTTTGAGAGGATCTCCGCGCATATCAGTGCTTCGCTGGAGAATGTGTTCCTGCTGCGGCACCTGCGGGCCAGGGCGATCGAAGCCGAACGCTCGCGGATTTCGCGGGATTTACACGACGGGATTCTGCAAACACTTTTAAGCATCGAGATTCAGATTGACGTGCTGCGGCGCAAGGTTTCCACGCATCTGGACCAGGTGGAGCCCGGGCTGGCGTCGCTGCAGCAGACAGTCCGCAATGAAGGCGCGGAGTTGCGCCACCTGGTGACCGACCTGCGTCCGCTGCGCGTGCAGTCCGCGGACATGGTGGATTTGATGCGTGGCTTCGCGGAGCGCTTCCGAAACGAGTCTACGCTGGCGCTGGATTTGCTGGTGGATTCGGCCGAATTGCACGCTCCGGACCGCGTTTGCCGCGAGATTTTCCAGATTTACCGAGAAGCACTCAACAACATAAAAAAGCATGCGAAGGCTTCCCATGTCGTGGTAAAACTGACGCAGGATGACAGCCGACTCACCCTTGTGGTGGACGACAACGGCGAAGGCTTCAGCTTTGCCGGCCGCTTCACCGGGGATGAGCTGGACCGCCTGCGGCTGGGTCCAATTTCCATTAAGGAAAGAACGCGCACGGTAGGGGGAATCTTGACCGTGGAATCGAACCCAGGGCATGGTGCGCGCTTAACGATCGAGGTACCGCTCGGCTGATATGGCGAAGACCAAACAGCAAATTCGGGTGCTCATGGCGGACGACCACGCGATCTTTCGCGACGGGCTCCGCAAATTGATTGACGGCGATGAAGATATCACCATCGTGGGGGAAGCGCAGAACGGCGCGGAATGCATCAAGCTGCTTGCCAAGCTCAAGCCGGATATTCTGCTGCTGGATTTGCGCATGCCGGACAAGGATGGTCTGGCGGTGCTCGAAGAGGTGAATTTCGACCAGACGCCCACGCGGGTAATCGTGCTGACGGCCGCGGAGGATGATCGCGACGTGGTGCGTGCGATGCGCCTGGGAGCGCGCGGCGTGGTGCTGAAGCAGTCCGCGACGGACCTGCTGGTCAAGAGCATCCATCGCGTACATGCCGGCGAAATCTGGTTGGATAACCGCATGACCGCGGAAGTGATGAAGGCGTTTGCTAAATCCTCCGACGCGGGGCCACGCCGGGAAAAGCCCCTGCTTTCTGACCGCGAAAAAGAGATCGTGCAACTGGTAGCGCAGGGCTTCCGCAACAAAGAAATTGGCGAAAAGCTGTTTATTTCGGAGCAGACGGTGAAAAATCACCTGCACAACATTTTTGACAAGCTGGGCGTTTCCGACCGCTTGGAACTGGCCCTTTACGCGATCCACCACCGACTGATTGATCAAACCTAGAAGCAGTTCAAATTTCACAGTCTGAAATTGAAAGGGCCGGATAGATGCCGGCCGGACTAGCCGCTGCCTATTCATTGGGAGGCCGCCTGAATCAGCTGGGCGATCCCAACTCGGGATCCTGTCTGCTCCCTGCTAGGGATGGGACAACCGCACGGGTACGCACGGCGAACTGCTGGTTCAGCACGGAAGTTTTTCAGTCAGCGCAGCGCGGTCAATTCGGCAACGTGGGGCGCAATACGCTCGCCGGCCCGGCCTTTCAACAATGGGACTTATCGGCACGGAAGATGATCCCCGTCGACGAGCGGATGAGCCTGCAGTTCCGCGGAACTTTTCAACATCTTCAACAACGTCAACTTCCGTCTGCCGGCAAACGACCTGAGTTCGTCGAATTTTGGCCGGATCCAGGCCGCACAGCCGGGGCGCGAAGTGCAGTTCGCGTTGAAACTTCTTTTCGAGAGATAGTTCCTAGCAGAGGCGCCTAAAGTTAGGCCCTACATGGTCTTATGCCGGTAAAGTCCTAGTACATCGGTACTTTTTTAAGCCCTTTTGAATTTGTGTCTTGAGTCCTATTGTCGGTTGGGTGCTACCCGGATAGACTGTGCCTTCGATGAGGGAGGAACCGCCTTGACCGGCTCTGAACGCCGCACGACTCAGCGTTTTTCCATGCGGCTGCCACTCACCGTACGCTGGACGACGGGGGCAGCTGTTGGAGAAACTACAACCGAATCCCGGGATGTCAGCTCCCGTGGAGTCTATTTTTTCCTAGCTAAAGACGTGAAGGAAGGTTCTCCGGTGGAGATCCTTCTGACGCTTCCCAACGAGATCACCCTGGCCGGACCAGTGCGCGTACGCTGCCTCGGCCGCGTGCAACGCACGGAAAACCGCGAGGAAGGCAGCGTGGGAGTGGTAGCCGCAATCGAGCGCTACGAATTCCTGCGCAGCGGGGAAGATAGCTAGGCTCCAAAGCAGTTCGCCTGCAAGCTTCTGTACGAGTTCCTTGCTCGCTCACTGCGGAGGCGGGCAGGAATAGCCGGGGTGCCTCGGCCCCTCAGCGGAGCGCCCCGGCATAAAATCGGAAATCAGATAGTAAATCCGTAATCAGAAGAGAAAGCCTTCTTGCCTACTCTGATTGCCTTCGCGATCAGAGCGGCCGGAAACATCACTACCCTCAAACGCAGCTCTCCGTTTCCAAAAATCCCTCAAGATCGACAACGTGTCTTGACCTGAAATTAGTGTGCGAACCGCAGAACGCAAGTGGCCAGATTGCCGAAGCGCGGCCGTTTCGGATTGTCCGCTGAGGTGAGGTGCAAGAAGCAGCCGGCCCTGAGGAATGGCGAGTGGAGCACGCCTGTCCTTTGGGGCAGGGGATTTCCACAGGAGGGGTGGGGGAAGATTGGGTATCTTTAGCTCACGGGCCGAGTTGCGCCCGCCCAACTGCTGCGAATGGAAAGATGACGCCGGGAATTTCGGCGAACACGACGATGAATTTGCAAGGATTTCGCAATCAAAAAGGAACAGAACGCCTGGCGACTCCCAAAGAGCTTGCCGAGTTCGGAGGAGCGCCAACAGATCCCATGGCAGAAGCACACATACTGGACTTGATTCAAGGCGAAATGGACGAAGATTTGAAAAAGGCCGCGGAGGAAAGCGCGGCGCAAGCAAAAGTCGCGGAAATGAGAGAACTTGCAGCCGCTCTGGATCAAGAATCTACGGGCCAAGACAAAGATACTGTCGAACCGGATAACGAGCAGCCCTTGCCGGAACTCCGGATGCTGGGAGCGCGCCGCGAGAAGCGGAGCGCGGAAGAGTTAAGCGAGCCGGACCGCGTGGCCGCGGCTTTTTTTGGCGAGGAAGAAGAAGTTCGAGTGGCCGAGGACACAAAAGCAGTAGAGGAAGTAAAGGAAAAAGTTAAGGAAGTTGAAGAAGCAAAAGAAGTGAAGACGGCCCGCGACGCTACGCAAGAAGAAGCAGCCGCCCTTGCGAGGGAGCTGGCGGAACGCCGCTTCGAAGCCGAGGCGAAGTTCGCAGCTCCGCCGGATACTCAGGCAGCCATCGCGGCGCTTCCGGCGGAGGAAGTACGTGAGTTGCGCACGGAATTGCTGGCGGTGGCAGAGACACTGGACCAACATCGCTTGTGGGTGGAGTCCGGCGGTAAAGAAGGTATTCGCGGAGATTTTGCGGGAGCGAATTTGTGCGACGCGGATCTGACGGCCGTGAATCTCCAGGGCGCGGAAATGGCCAAGGTCAATTTGCGCGGGGCGGATTTGTCGATGGCCAACCTGCGCGGCGCAAATCTTGTGGAAGCGGACCTTCGCGAGACCAACCTACTGGGCACGGAATTTTCCGGCGCCAACCTGATGGGCGCCAATCTTTACGGAGCGCAGGGATTATGGGCAGGGCGACTGGGCGGAACGAACCTGTTCGACGCCACACTGCCAGAAGCAGTGGGGGCGCTCGATGGCGGCAAAACCATCGGGCAGTTCACGCAGTCGGCGCGGCGATTTTATTTGCTGGTAATGGGGCTTTGCCTGGGCGCCGGCGCGCTGGTGGCCATGACTACGGACGTGCGCCTGCTGCTCGATGAATCGGTGGCCCCGTTGGCCCGCGTCCCGAACATTCTGCCTTTGAAGGGCTTTTATTTGGGAGCTCCGCTGCTGCTGACGTTGCTATACCTGCGGCTCCAGTTTCTGCTGCTGCGCGTCTGGGGAAGCATGGGGGCGTTGCCGGCGGTTTTTTCCGACGGGCAGACACCGGAAAAAGACGGTTCGTGGTATCTAATGGGCCCGATCCGGACCTATCTGCGGTGGACGCGCGACCCGCGCTCGCCTCTGGCCATGGTGGAATGCGCCTTCTCGAAGTTGCTGGCGTATTGGGCGGTACCGGCCGCGCTGTTCGTGATCTGGCTTCGCTACCTGGTTATGCAGGACTACCGTGGCACGCTTTTGCAGGTATTCCTGTTGGTGGTTGTAGCAGCCGGAGCGCTAACCATGCCGCGCATCGTGGCGCGCGTGTTGCGCCCCGGCGACTGGACCGATGAAAGCACGGCACAATTCCTGCGCAATATCCTGACTGCGTTTCGCGCCCCGCTGGCGATAGGCCTGGTGTTGTTCCTGTTGTCGCTGGGTGTGATTCGTGGCCTGCCCGGCGATGCCAGCGTGCGTTCTGACATCGCGCGGAGCGATATGAGACGGTGGGCTTCCAGCGCTTTTCAAGTGCTGGGTTACCGGCCGTACGCGGATATTTCGGAAGAGAGCGTATCCGGCGATTTGCTGAAGCAGCCGGCGGATCAAGACACCGGAGCAGCGAATGGCCCGCGGCTGAACGAGATTAATTTGCGCTACTCGCGCGGCTACCGCTCACAGTTTGCGGGCGCGCGAATGTGGCGGGCGAATCTGGAAGGGTCGAGCCTGTCCGAGGCCGACTTCACAGGGGCGAACCTGCGCGAGGCTGTGTTGCGCGGCGCGAATCTGGATCGCCTGCACGCGGCGAAGGCGAATCTGGTTTCCGCCGATGCTCAGGTTGCGCTGTTTTCCGGCGCGGATTTCCGGAACGCGGACCTCTCCTATGCGAACCTCGAGGGAGCCACGCTGACCACAGCGAATTTTGGGCGGGCTTCTCTCTATGCGGCGAGGTTGCGCCACGCGGATTTGCTGCGGGCGGACCTGGGACACGCCGATTTGCGCGATGTCAAACTGGACGAAGCGGTGCTTTCGCTGGCTTATCTGGAACAGACTGATCTTTCCGCGGCGAGGCTGATGGGCGCGAACCTGACGAGCGCACAGGCCAAAGGCACCATTTTCCTGGACGCCGATTTGAGCAGTGCAGATTTGCGCGGAGCCACTTTCCCTGGCGCGATTTTGCGGCAGGCGAAACTCGACGGCGCACAAGTGGAAGGCGCGGACTTTCGCGGGGCGCTGGGGCTGGAAGCCTGGCAAGTCTGCAGTATGCGCGGCTGGCGCGGCGCGCAATTCGACGCCGACGTGAAGGCCGCCGCCGAACAAACCTGCGCCATACTGCAGGGCAGTAGCCGTCCATAGAGCAACCCCATTCTCGGGTGGCCACGTGTTCAGAAGCCCTTGACAAGCCGGATTTCGCGGGCGAGGATGACCGCATCCTTTCGAGCCCTCTTCGATGCCGGTTGCGCATAACAGGGGGGGATGGCATGCCAACACAAGCCAAGCCGACCGAAGAAGCCATCAGTCATCTGCTCCACGACGAGAAGCAACTCTATGCACCGGAAAATCTGAGGAGAGAAGCGCGCCTGAAGGATTTTGACGCGGAATGCCAGCGTGCCGCGGAGGACCCGGACGCCTTCTGGGCGGAAATTGCCCGGGAGTTGCACTGGCACGAGCCGTGGAGCAAGGTGTTCGACTG
>DATFSI010000088.1:0-13617 GCA_035262705.1 Candidatus Acidiferrum sp.
GGTTAGAGTATTCCTGCGGGTTTCAACTCAGCGCTAGCAACCGTGGAAATCCTTCCATCTTGGTACTATGAGCTGAACTAATCGGGACCGATAAGTAGCTCGCGATTTCATTAATCTGCTTGGCAATATCCCTTGCCCGCAGCAGAGACCTTGGCTGAACCCACGTGTCGCGGTAGGGACGATCAACCCCCTGCACAGATCCGTACGGGCGCGTTAACGCATGCGGCTCCCACCTTGGATGAGTGGTGAGGAAGCGGACAGCAGGAATAAGGGTGCAGAATGTGGGGTGCTCGAAGCCAGGCAGCGAAGATGCGAGAGACCTTAGCCCATGGCACAGGTTGCTGACTGCGGCGTCGGAGAGTAAGCCACCACAAGCGCCGCAACCTTTGTCCGCCGTGGATGGCGTGTAAAGACCGAGGGCGGAGGATTTGGGGTCAGCAAAAAAACAGAGACTCCGCTCTTCCGCGCTCGAGAATCCACATCCCGTGTTTCTTTCGGGCTCGCCCGCGCGCGGTTAGGCCAGCGGAGGTCCGCCCGCGCGTTTCCACTTGAGATGGAAATTCACGTCCACATGGTCCGCAATCTTAATAAACGGTATGCCTTTATCCATGCCGTAATTCTTGCGGTTGAAGACCATCGCTCCGTGAAGTTCCCCTGCGCCTGTGCCCTTACCGGATACGGTTAGGATCAGCTTCTCTGGGTTGGATACCCCCCGGATCGTAAAATCGCCATCTACCTCGTATGTGTGTGGCCCGGTCGCCACGAACTTGGTTGACCTAAATGTGATGTAAGGATTCTGTTCGACGTCGAAGAAATCTTTGCTTTTCAGCTTGCCATTCTTTAGGCTGCTTCCAGTATCAACGCTAGCCGCCTCGATTTTTATCTCCAAAGCGCCTGTTGTTTCATCCGGAGACTTAAACGTCAGGTTTGCATCCCACTTGTCGAATTTACCTGCAATTGTCGTCGATGATTTCACGTGGAATTTTATCCAGCTGTGTACTGGGGTGATTTCGAATACAGGAGCTTGCGCCTGAACGTGGGTGACAAACACAACAAAAACCAAAACGCAAAAAAGCGTTACGCGAATGGCACGGAGCCTTGACTTAGCCCATTTCATTTGACGGACCCCAAATTAAGCATACAGACGATAGCGGAGACGCACGAACTTCCCAAACGAAGTTGTCGGTCAAATTAACACCGACAGGATGGCCAATGAGCAAACAAACGGTTCGGGTTAAACCTCGACTAGGTCCTTAGTGATGCGGGGAATTAGCACGATAGCAAACCACCGCACTCTGCATCAGATTACTTTCGACAACTGGTAAGGGCGAGGTGGTAGTTCAAGTCTACCCAGGCAATGTTTAGGCGGTGATTTCCATTTTTACCCTTACCGGACCCTGGCTGAAGAAACCATTTGCCAACTTTCCGAAAGGGCAGATATAAACGCGATCGTGACGTTCTGCCCCCTCGTTGCCAGCACCGCTGCCAGTGGGAGTAGGTAGGCTCTCTGTAAGAAATCCTCAATATGAAGGTAGGCTCATAACGAATTGGATCCTCACGTACTTGCAAGCGGCAAATGTCTCGGCACCTTGCCCGACCTAAAAAGTCGCTCTTGAATATGTATATACTCGGCCGTATATATATCTTGGAAGGTGAAATATGGCGACCGCTCGCGTATTTAGGTCAGGGAATAGCCAAGCCGTGAGGCTGCCAAAAAAGTTCAGAGTCAAAAGCTCGGAAGTTGAGATTTTTCGACGTGGTGACGAAATCGTATTGCGCGAGAAAGCCGGCGGGATGGTTCGTGCCCTGGATTTGCTAGCCGAGTTACCAGCGGACATGTTCCCCCGAAAACGCAAGGACCCATACCCGCAGCGCCGCAAAGGCCTCTAAAGTTACACGATGAGCACCCGCTATATGCTCGACACCAATATGTGCATTTACTTACGGCAGGACCGGCCGCCCGAGGTGACCAAACGTTTCCGCCAAATGCAACACGGCGATGCCGTCTTGTCTGTGATTACCTATGGAGAGTTGCTTTATGGCGCGGAACGAAGCCAGCAACGTAAGAGGGCCTTAGAGTCTCTGGCCCGGCTTGTGTCTTTGTTACCTGTCCTCCCTTTGTCGGAGGAAGCAGCGTCCGGCTATGGCGAAATTCGCGCCACGCTGGAGAAACGTGGTGAGATGATCGGCGGCAACGATCTCTGGATCGCAGCCCACGCTAAATCCGCAGGGCTCACTCTCGTTACTAACAATGAGCGCGAATTCAAGCGTGTCCCTGGCCTCAAGCTACAAAACTGGGGTAGCCACCATTCCTGATCGTTGCATACAAGACGCTGGAGGCGGGTCTTTATGGCGAGGGCCTCGGCATGGCATCGAGGCCCAAAGGGTTCAAAGTTGATAGTTTAAAGTCGAAAGTTCCCGAAGGGCTTTCTCTATTCCTTCAGCGACACTGGATCCGACTGGTTTTTCGGCGATTGCTTGTTCAAAAGGGACACCAGTTCGCGCCCAGAAGCCGGAACTCCTACTTTTCCTTCGCGTACAATCTGCTTTGCATTAAGTTCACGTCCATACAGCTTGTGGTTGGCGCTGCCGTCCGAACGCAGCGTCGAGCCTTCCAGGGAAATCCCCGCAAACAAACCCCGCGAGCGCGAGTAGCTGAGCACTTCCGCGCGCATCACAATGTCCGTATCAGCCGCGGCGGTTCGTCCCTTTGGACCAGCGGCGGCCGAAGCATCCGCGCCGAGTTTCACCTTGCTGCTGAGGATCGAATTGGCGCCCTTGGGGTTCATCACCAGCAGCACAAAGTCCGTTGCTTGTCCGCCCAGTTGCAGCCCGATGTTCGCGCCTTCCAGCGCAAACAGCGCCGGCGCGCCCCACGGCCCGGTAAAGTGCTGTCCCGATCGGCAGGTAATCGCACCACGTCCGAAGTCGCCTCCCACGCCGATCGCAAACTTCAACACCGTAGGAATCACGATGACGCATTCCGCCTTGTTCAGAAGGTCCTTAGGAATCCCATCCGGGATGTCCAATACCTCCTTCAGCACCTGGCCGCAAGACTCCAGGCGCTTTTGTTCGCGCGTCTCATCTGCGGCAAAAGCGGGGCACACCAGGAAGATAGACAGCAAAATAACGGCAGTTTTTCTCATGAAAACCTCTGGGCTGGCATCTCCATTGTCGCGCCCATCCCCACTGGTTGACAACTGCTCCGCGGGCCAGGGTTGCGATGAACCAAAGGGTAAGGCGGCTAATCGGTGTTTCAAAAGTGGCAGCCACCTCCCGGGTTTGGGACTCCCTTTTCACCGGGAGGGCAAAGGGAACGCGAAAGACTAACAAGGCGCTGAACGGGTGACCGGATACCTTCGTCCGGACCTCCTCGGCCGCAATTGCGCCGATACGTTCCTGAAACACGTGGAGGCCAAAACAATCCGGTCGAAGGCAATCACGTACCGCTGTTTGAAACCATGCCTAGCGGGACTTGTCTGAACCTGCCCGCCTCGCTCCGACGAAAATCCGGGCAATCCGTCGGCGTCCATCTGCGCACTGTTCCCCAGCGCGCCGAAGACGGCCGCCTGCAAGGCGCCGCCGAGCTTTCAAAGAGGTCATCACCCGCGCGCCTGTCGAGTGGCGTCCATGACAAGTTGGCTGCTCGGGAGATGCCTGGATAGGTTGCGCTAGGCGGAGGCGCCAACGGATCCCTCGAATCGCAGAATCTCGCTCCTTGTCCAGGACCGGAGAAAAAGCCGGAGCAGAGGGCGGCTGCCCTGAAAAAATTGGAAAAATGGGGCGTGGCGGAAAGAAAAAGAATAGGCCCGTCTGGAGCGAATCGAAACAAACCGCAGCAAGCATTCTGTCCTGCAAGGGCTAGCGCAACACGGCCCCGTGCTCATCCAATTAAACGACACTCGGAAAGCGAGGATGCGCAACTTACCGTACCCTCCCGGGTTTATGTCTCGTGGACCGGTGTTTTTGCCGTACGCATCGCTGTCTGCACGAATAACACGCACGATCGCTGGCCCAGCCAAAATCCCTCATCAGGAGCAGGAACATGAAGAAACGTCTGGCGCTTTTGCCCGTTTTGCTGGGTCTTTTTCTGGGGTCCGCCTCCATCACGTGCGCCCAGGAAAAGTTTGAGGTCTCGCCGTTTGTGGGGTATGAAACCAGCGGCTCGTATCCGGTTAGCCTGAGTTCCAACGGCCCAATCGCTGTTCCCATCGACCGCCTCCGTGCCAATGAGGGCATCGCATACGGAACCTTCCTCGATTACAATCTGGCCGAAAATTTCCAGCTTGAATTTATGTGGGACCGCAACAACACTTCCTACAGCGCCCGGTTGGCCGGCACCGGCACCTATTTCAAAGCCTACAATTCGGACATCGACCAGTTTCAATTCGGCGGCGCCTACACGTTCCTGGACAGCAGCCACAGAGTACGCCCATACTTCGCGGCAAGCGTCGGGTTCACGCATGATTGGAACACCGGTGCGAACCCCAATCGCACCGAGTTCGCCTACAGCGTCGGTGGCGGCGTGAAATATTACTTGGGCCGTCATTTCGGCCTGCGCGGGGATATCCGCTACATGCCGACCTACGGGAGCTCCTCCTATGGGTTCTTCTGTGATCCTTTCGGATTTTGTTACAACGCGAAAGTGGCGAATTTCCTGCACCGCGGAAACTTCGTGGGTGGCTTGATCTTCAAGTTTTGAACCGGCGGCGTGCAGACTCTGCCTGAGCTAGGCCCGCCTGAAGGCAGACAGAGGAGACTAAATCTCGCTGCGCTTGGCCAGAGCCGTGATGCGGTCGGCCGCGCGATACGCCAGCGCCTGAATGGTCATGGTCGGCTGCCCGCGGCCCGAAGTGACCATGCTGCTGCCGTCGCACAGGAAAAGATTCTTCACGTCGTGCGTCCGGTGATCGGTGTCGATCACTGATTTGTTCGGGTCCTTGCCCATGCGACAGGTGCCCAGCAGGTGCACGACGAACTGCTGCTCGGCGATCGGGTTCGACCATTTCGTCTTGGCGCCCGCCGCGTCAAAAATCTCCAGTGCGCGGTCCCTCATCCAGGCCATCATTTTCAGATCGTTCGGATGATCGCAGAAAGTAAGACGCAACGCCGGCAAACCCCAGGCGTCCTTCACGTCCGGGTCCAGAGAAAAGGCATTCGACTCGACGGGCAGCGAAGTGCCATGGCAGAAAATCTCCATGGTGCGCGTGAAGTTGTGCCGCAGTGCGTTTTTGAACTCCTTGCCCCACTTTGGCGTGTCCGGCGGCAGCCCGTTTAACGCAAAGGCGATGGGCGTAAAGTCATAGCGCGCGTCCAGTCCCCCGCCCCCGTAGAACCCTAGCTTCGAGTCCAATTCATAAAAATCGTGCATCACGCGGCTCACCGCGAATCCCTTGTAGTCGTTCAGCGGTTCCTCGAACACCGCATTGACCACCACGTTGCTGTTGGGCATCAGGTTTTTGCCCACGTAGCCGCTGGAATTCGCCAGCCCGTCTGGAAACTGGTTGGTAGCGGAAAGCAGCAGCAAACGCGGCGTCTCCGCCCCGTTCGCGGCCAAAATCACGGCCTTGGCGCGCTGCAAATGCACGTTGCGCTGCGCATCGAAATAGACGGCGCCGACCGCGCGACCATTCTTGTCCACTTCAATCCGGTGTACGTAAGAATTGGGGCGAATCTCGCAACGACCAGTTTTTTCCGCCAGCGGAATCACGCTGGCCAGCGCGCTGGACTTTGCGCCGATCTCGCACCCGAATCCCAGGCAGAATCCGCAGTTCATGCATGCGGCGCGCCCAGCGCGCGGCTGCGAAAGAATGGCCATCGGCGCGGGAAACGGGTGGTAGCCAAGCTTCCGCGCGGCACGCTCGAACACTACGCCGCACCCCTTCACCGGCAGCGGTGGCATGGGATACGGCTTCGACCTCGGCGGATCAAACGGGCTGGCCTCGGCCAATCCCGACACGCCGACCTCCCATTCCACCTTCGTATAGTAAGGTTCGAGGTCCGCGTACGTAATCGGCCAATCGGCGAAATTCGCTCCGGGAATGTCGCCGGTCTTGCCGTGCTCGATGAAATCGATTTCGTGCAGCCGCCAATAATTGGCCGTGAAGTGCACGCTGCTGCCGCCCACACACCGGCCATACATCACGGCAGGCTGTTTCTTGGCCGTATCCGCGGTTGTCTTGCGGAAGGTAACCGGCTGCTCTTTCGGATGGTTTGTTAACAGGTTTTGGCCGAAAATCTTGATTTCATCGTGCGTGAAATCTTTTTCGTTCAGGTACGGCCCCTGCTCCAGAACCACCACGCGGAATCCATTCGTGGAAAGTTCCTTGGCCAACACACCACCTGATGCGCCCGAACCCACGATGACGAAGTCCACTTCGTCCGAAGGCTTATACATAACCCTTCCTTGCATCATTTCTTTTCCGCCTCAGGCGTAGCGGGCTGCCAGCCGAGATAGTCCTTGTCGTAATGGCCGAACGGCGGCACAAAATTGTGCGCCTCATCGCGGCCGATGGCCTTCCACCCGGCGAAGTTCCGGTTGCCGCCGCCTTCCGGATCCACCAAAAAGCCGCAAATGGTATCGAACCGCAGCGTGCGCAGGAAATCCGTGGAGCCCGCTGGCAGCCCGCGGCGCGGCACACCCTTTTGCAGATCGGACTCCGCGGAAAGATCCGTGAGGATCTTGAGCTTCTGCTCTTCGCTGGCTTCGGAGAATCGTGCCACTCCCGGAAAATTTTCGGCCGTATATTTCTGCACCGCTTCGAGACCCTTCTGATAGGTAGGCAGCGACTCGCTCGAATAGGTCTTTAAGGCGCGGTCGATGAAGTAGACGACGCCCGCCTCGTGAGCGCCCGGCATATCGTCGGTGGGGATGAGACACGAGGTCAACGCGTCCAGTTCGCGCGCTTGTTCCGAAGTGAGAACTTCCAGGGCAGGGTTGCTGGATTTTGCAGCCTGGTGAGCGTGTTCGGCGGCGGAAACCATCGCCGGCCAGTTGGCAGCAAGCCATCCGGCCCCGACGTAACCCGAGAGCATTTGTAGAAAATCGCGGCGTGCCGGCTGGAAAGAAGTCATGATCACCCAACAATGTAAGAAATTTACGGGTTGTCGTTGTTTGCGTCAAGACGAAAACCCGCGCAGCAAATCACTGGGCAACCAAATTGGCTGGCATGGAAAAGCTACTTCGAGCCCAGCCACGCGGCCGCAAGCAGACACACGGTAATCCCGCCGGCAAAAACGATCGGTAAGATAAAAAGATATCTCCAGCTCACAAACGTGAGCGCGGCAAAGCAAATGGCGAAGGTCCACGCAATGCCGCGCATGCGTGCCAAAGTCTCTGCCGGAAGGCCGCCCAACTGCCACGCGAGTAACGCAGCGAATACGTAAAAGATTCCGACAGAGAATCCGGCCGCCTCAAACAAGTCCCAATACGTTCGGTGAAAGCCCTGCACATCAAAATGAATCGAGCGCATGGAGGCAAGAAGCGCGTCAACTCCCCATTGTGGGTCTGACTGGCGAAAGCCAAGTGTGTGTCCAATCGCAAAAAGCAGCAGAAGAACAGCAGCGACCCGATAGATGAGAGACGCTTTCATATTTTGTCTCCGGACATCACGTCTAGCCCTTTGCAAGGTGCCGCGGACTCAGACTGTATCACCGCAGGCCGCTCCGCTATTTGGCTAAGCGCATTCCCTGAAGTATCATCCTTTTGGCCTAAATCATGGCGACATTTACAGGTGCAATTGGAACCGGCGGGAAGTGGCTCCTCGACCGGATTGTCGGCGGTATAGCCGCCACCGGCATCAATCCCAATCTACTGACCTTCCTGGGCCTGCTCGTCAATTTCGGCGCCGCGGCAAACTTCGCCGTCGGCAACTTCCGCACCGGCGCTATCATTATCTTCCTCGCCGGATTCCTGGATATGCTCGACGGGCAGGTAGCTCGCCGCCAGAACCGTGTCACCGCCTTCGGCGCATTTTACGATTCCACACTCGACCGTTACGCCGACATGGCGCTTTACATGGGCTTGCTCGTCTATTACTCCGTCAGCGGCCGCACGCCTTATGTGGTTCTCTCCGCGGTAGCTACTGCGGGTTCCGTCATGGTTAGCTACGCCCGCGCCCGCGCCGAATCGTTGATCCCCTTGTGCAAGGTTGGCTTCATGGAGCGCCCCGAACGCCTCGTACTCCTGATCATCGGTGGCCTATTCAACCGCATGGCGCAGGTGCTTTGGGTCATCGCGGTCATTTCCACCATCACCGTCATCAACCGCATCTTCTACACCTGGCAGGAAACCAAAGCCGGCCGCGTGTTGCCGGGATTCAAAAGTACATAATTTCCTTTGGAAAATATGCGCGCAGTTACGGCAGGGTAACTGCTAGTTTTTAGGGAGGGACGCCTCAACCGCCGGTGCGATCTGGCAGCGCAGGCGTTCTTTTAGAGCTGGAATATCTTCCTTTGTCAGCCCAGCCGTTTCGATTGTCGCGTGCAAAATCACTGTAATCGTCGCCGGACGCAGCAGCCAGTGGCCCGTGCGCAGATGCTGGAACGATCCCACCAGGCTGACCGGAACGATTGGCACGCCAAGTTGCTGCGCCAGCCGGAAGCCCCCATCTTCAAATTCGCCCAGATGCCCGTCGCGCGTGCGTCTCGCTTCCGGAAAAATAATCAGGCTGACCCCACTGTTGATCGCTTGCTGCGTCATCCGCCACAGGCGCTTCAACTCTTTGGGGCTGCGCACCGCTGGCACCGGCACATTACCGAAGCGCTTCATCAGCCAGCCATAAACCGGAATATTGAAATGGGATTCCAGTTCCCAGCCACGCACAAACTGCGGAACCACACAATAGAGCACGAACGGATCAAACAGATTCACGTGGTTGGCCATGAAAAACGATGTGCGCGTCCGGTCAAACCCCGGATCTTCCTTCACCACCACCTTTGCGCCAGAGAAGAAGGCTATCCGCCGGCACAGCCCGCGCTGCAAGTAGTCGTGCTTGCGCGGGTCCAGAAAAATAGCCAGCACCACAAGCACGGGGACCACAATCAGGAAATGCAGCCAGCTCAAGCTCCACAGGATCAGACTGACCGGAATTTTCCAGACGTTCTTCATACGTACACGTCCAGCGCGCCCGGCAAAATATCGAGCGCCTCCGCGCGCACGGTGACCACCTCGCCGTCGATCATCACGTCCACCGGCTCATCCAGCGCGAACTCCACGCGCTTTACCCGCCGCGTTTCCGCCAAAGGATGTTTCGTATGCGTGCCGTCGTAGAGTCTCGGCAGCATCTTCAGCAGGCCCAGACGCCCGATCGGGCCCCAGCGTACAAACTCAATCAATCCATCCGCGGGATCGGCTTCCGGGGCAATCAGCATCGTCCCGCCGGTGTACTTGCTGTTGTTGAACGTGAGAAACAAGCAGCGCCGTTCGTCCCAACTTGCGTCCTTATCGCAGCGCAATTTGAACGGCCGCCGCTTGAGCTGCGCCACCCGGACAAAGACGCCCAGCAGGTAGCCGAGGTGCCCAAACGGTTTGAATACACGATTCGTCAGAGCCGCAACATCAGCCGTGAATCCCACGCTGAGCAGATTAAACGAGTAGATGACCCCGCCCTCATGCCGCAGCCGGATCACGTCCACACTCCGCTTGCGGCCAGCAAGCAGCGCTTCCATGGAAGACCCCGAGCCATCCTCCCTAAAATCCCGCAGAAACGAATTGCCCGTGCCCAACGGCAGGAAGCCGATCTCTACGCGGTCGGTTCGCCCCTCCTGAGAAAAAATCCCATTAATGATTTCGTGCGCCGTGCCGTCGCCGCCCACGGCCAGAAACCTCCGGTACCCCTGCTCGTAAGCCTCATGCGCCAGTTGCGCAGCGTGTCCCGGGGCCATGGAAGCAATCGCGTCCACGCGCAAGCCCTTTTCCTTCAGGCGCGCCAGTTGCGCCCCGGCAAGCTTCTCCGCACGTCCGCCACCCGCCGCGGGGTTCACGATGGCTAGAAAGGTGTCGTTCACGATTTTTCCGGAACTGGGCATTCTACATGTTTCGCCGCTAAATCAGGAGGATGGATTGCTCGCGGTTACCCACGGCAAGGCGCTGCGCCAGTTCATTGCGCTTGATTTTGAGCGAAGCCGTCAGCGGAAAATCCTCAGAGTACACCACCAGCCCGTGCACTCGTTTGTGGTTGATGAGCCGCGAATTACGCGCGGAAATTTCTGCCCGAAGTTCATCGGTGAGCGCCTGTCCGGATTCCAGGTGCACCACCAGCAGCAACTTCTCGTTGACCATGGAGCGCTGCGGCCAGATATAGTTGGCGGCGAAGACGCAAAATTCTTTCACCCGCAAGCCTTCAAACGCCTGCTCCACATCCTCTGCGTAAACATTTTTTCCTTCTTCCGTCACGATCATGTTTTTCTTGCGGCCAAACAGCTGCAAATGGCCGCTCACATCGAAGCGCCCCATGTCTCCGGTGCGCAGCCAACCGTCCACGATGGTTTCCGCGGTCAGTTCCGGTTCATTCAGATATCCGGCCATCACCGTTTTGCTGCGCACGGTGACCTCGCCGATACCCTCCGCGTCGGGATTGCGAATCTCTACTTCCATGCCGGGAAGTGGTTTGCCAACGGTATCCGCTCGAAATGGTTTCAGATCATTCACGGTGACCGCAGTGCCCGCCTCCGTAAGGCCGTAACCGTTGGCAACGGGAAGTCCGAGATCATAGAAAAATTGCAGCGTCTGCGGTTCCGTGAAAGCGCCGCCGACGATAATCGCCTCAAGCTTTCCGCCGAACGCCGCATGCACTTCGCCGAGTAGCTTGCGGCTCAGCCACAAGCGCGGGTGATCTTTCGTCAGTACGCGATTGATGTTGCGTACCGTTTCGAAGGCCCTCCGCTTGGAAGCCGGCAGGGCGTCAAAACGTGCCTGCAGCCCTTTCTGCAGATTCTTCAGCACCAGCGGCACCAGGCTCACGTACGTGATCTGGTATTTCGGAAACGCTTCACGCACGTGCTCCGGCCGCAAGGTACGCAGATGCACCACCGCCGCGCCACAAGTAAACGGACCGAAAAATCCCACCATGAAGTCGATTGCGTGATTCGTAGGCAAAATACTGAGGTACTTTACACCCGGCCAAAAAGGATACAGCGACGTCAGCGCCATGCATTGCTCGAGATAATTTTCATGCGTCATCTGGCAGCCCTTCGGCACCCCGCCGGTACCCGACGAATAGACGATGCACGCCACGTCCCGCCGGGACCGCGGAACAAACAACGGTGCCTGCGCGCCGCCCGTCTCTTCCCATCGCATTGCGCCGTTCAAATCCGCATTCGCAGGCGCTTCGGTGACCAGCACCGCCCTCAGATTCGCGGCGCCGGTTCGCCCCGGCGAAGCGCCGAACTGCCGCCAGATTCCATACTCCGTGATCAGAATCTTCGCGCCGGAATGCTTCAGCAACTGCCATTGCTCTTCCGGCTTGAGCTTGAAGTCCAGCGGCACCAGCGTGCCGCCGCAATAAAAAATCGCATACGCGCTTATCAACCATTTCGACTGGTTGGTCATGATGATGGAGACGCGGTCGCCCGCATCCATCCCCAAATCCTGCAGCGCCTTCGCCAACGGAAGCGCGGCGTCTTTGAATGCACCGTATGTCAGACGCAGCTTTTCCTCGCCGCGATCCGACTCGATCAGACACACCTCCCCTGGCCAGGTCTCCAGCGCGTCGCACAGGGCTTCCCCAACGGAACTATAGTTTCGTAAATCGAGCATCAGAGGCGGGCTTGGATGCGTTCGGCGAGCGTTCGAAAGTCGCTGACGCCCTGCACTTCGTAATCCGGCAGCTCAATCTGGAAGTGATTTTCCAGGCGCGAAAGCATTTCCAGCGCCTGTAAACTGTCAATGCCGAGTTTTTTGTAGAAATCGTCCTCGGGCGCCAGGGAACCCGCCGGCACTTTGAATTGCTGCGTCGCCAGTTGCAGGATTTCCTGGGTCGTCTGTTCGATAGTTCGCATACTCCATCAATTTATCATCCTCGGCGCAGTAAGGAAAACACGTGGACGTATTCCCACCTAACCAGCGTCGGAGGCGCGAAGCACCGTAGGTGCGGCACCTCGACCCGAATCGGCCCGCCAAGTTAGAGCAAGATTAGCCCGTGGCGCACGCCGATCGAAACCGCTTCGGCGCGCGATGAGGCACCAAGCTTCCCCAAAATTGACGCAACGTGAAACTTCGCCGTGTGCTCGGAAAGCCTCAGCCGCGTGGCAATCTCCTTGTTGCTGAGGCCCGTGGCCAGCAAGCGCAGCACCTCTCTTTCCCGCGGCGTCAGCGGTTCCACCAGCTCATCCGGAAAGTCACGGGTGCCTCCCGCTGGCCGCACCGCCGCGATCTCACCCGGGGCCAGCACCAACAATCCGCGCGCGGCCGCTTCCAGCGCCGCGGCCACCTGCCCAGGCTCCACATCGGATGGCAACACCCCGCGAACACCTAGTCGCAGAAACTGCGAAACCGTTTCGGGCGCCGTCTCTTCCAGCAAAACAACCACGGGCGTTCCCCGCACCGGCCCGCTTTCCTCCAGCGACTCGATCACTTCACCCGTCTCGGCCTCGCTCACCTCGATGAGTACGGCGTCGGCCCGGGTTTCGGAAATGTCCTCCGCGGCTTCCAGCGAAGCCACACTCGCGGCCACTTCAAAATCCCGCGCGGGCAGTTGCCCCTCTAGCGAGCGGCGCGTCCGCACGCCCGCTGCGACAATCAGCACGCGGATCACGCCGCGATTGCCCCCCGTTTCTCTCTCGTCCGCAATTGCACGCTCACCTCGCGTACACGCTCATAATCGCCACGCAAAAATTCGAGTCGCAATGCCGACGCGCTGCCTTCGTCGAGCACAGCGGACAGATCCCCCAGCAAAAGAAATTCCTTTTCGTCCGCGCCCAGGAGAATATCCCCCGGCAGCAGCGATGCTTCCGCAGCCGGTCCGCCCGCCGCGATTTCCACCACCAGCAAGCCAATCCTCTGCCGGCTCGCGCGCGGCAGCCGCACCGGTGTCACCGTTACCCCAAGCCAGTTCTTTCCCGCCTGCCCTTGCACAAACCGCCGCACGTCATTGCTGGGAATGGCCAGCGCCAGCCGACCTGCCACCATCGAATTGATGCCGATCACGCGGCCTTCCACGTCCGTCAGCGGCCCGCCGGAATTTCCCGGCGCCAGCCGCACATCGGATTGTACCCAGAGCCGCGAACCAAGCCCGCGCAGTGGGCCCACGCCGTGCACGACGCCAGTCGTCAGCGCGCCAAGGAACCCGAACGGATTCCCCACCGCCAGCGCGATCTCTCCCGCACGCACCTCCGAGGAGTTCCGGCTTGCCGCTACCGGCAAGTCCGGGGCATCAACACGCAACGCCGCCAGATCGAGCCGCGCATCGCGCGCGGCCACATCCGCCGCAAACTGGCGCCCATCCCACAGAGTAATCTGCGCGCGCGGTCCGCGCGCCACATGCGCATTCGTCACCACCAATCCATCGCTCGACCACAACACGCCCGAACCGCTGCCGCGCCCTCCTGGCTCAACCAGCACCGTGAATCGCCGCACGCGCTCGGAACTTTCCCCAAGCCCCCGGATGCTCATCTCAC
>DATFSI010000089.1:0-12450 GCA_035262705.1 Candidatus Acidiferrum sp.
TGTAGGTAAGATATTTCTTGAAGTCGGCTGCCAGGGTGTCGAGCCTCTTCTGCTGGCTTTCAAGCAGCCCGCCATTTGGATTGGCTCTGGTGGGCCGATCCGTGGGGAAGTAAATAGAATGCAGGGCCAGCCTGCCTTCCAGTTGCTTGATCTCCGCGGGTTGCTGCACGTCCACATTGGTGGTGGCGCTGGTGCGGCCGCCGCGGCCGTCATCGGCCGTGCAAGTCACCGTGTAGCTGCCCGGGGCAAGTCCGGTCGAGTCAAACGACCCGGTTGGACCCGTACCGGAGACTTGTCCGCCCGTAGCTGAATAGCTATAAGTCAACGGATCGCCGTCCGGATCGCTCGCCGTGGAAACGACGTTTACCTGTTCGCCGGCGTTGACGGGGCTGCGTTCCGGCGCGCAGGAAATGACCGGAGGCCGGTTAGGCCGCTTGGCAACGGTGATGTCCGCAGCGCAGGAAGCCGTGCCGCCCCGCCCGTCATCGACCTTCGCGTTGACGGTGTACGAGCCGATAGCCATGCCTGAGGGGTTCCAGCGAACATCCGGCCCGGTGCCATCCACCGTGCCGCTCGACGCCGTGTAGGTGTAGGTCAGTGGATCGTTGTCCTGGTCGCTGGCGTTTACGTGAATCGCCACGGGAGTCGTCGTTCCTTCATAAACGGAAGCCGGATCGGCGCTGCAGGCCGCCACCGGCGGGTGGTTTGGCTTCGGCGGAGCCGGCGGATAGCCCCAGCGGAGAACCGCGCCGGTGCCGATGCGGAAATTGTTTTGCCGGCCGTTCTGGCTCAACAGCGAGCCCGAGAAATTGGTGAGCAGATAATCGGCCTGTACAAAGCGCCAGGTGAGATACCGGGTAAGGACCACGTCCACGCCGCCGCCCACGGCCATAGCGAACGAGCTCTGGCTGGCATCTCCGGTCACCTGCGGGCTTCCGTGCGCGGCGCCAAAAAGCACTTCGGCGAACGGCACAAAATGATCGAAATGTCGCCAGTTCAACCGTGGACCGAACAGGTAGGTCTGCATGTTGCCGCTGAGCGTTGCGGGAACTTGCATGTTCGTGCTGGGATCCAACAGAAAAACGTCTCGGTCAAAGCGGTAACCGCCAATTTCCCCAACCAGGCCTAGCCAGTGATTCGCGTTGTAAGTAAACGAACCTGTCGCCCCTAGTTGATTGAAATTGTGGAACGAGCAGGGGCAGAAGTTGATATAGCTGAACATCCCCGCAACTTCAAACCTCGGTGTCAAGCGGCCCCACGCGTGGCGGTTCCAGGCGTTGTTGGCCCAGTCGGAAAAGATATCGCCTCCGCCAGCGGCCGCGGGTGCCGGCGAGGCCGCGCCGAAAAGATTCGCTGACGCCGGAGCGATGCGGAAATCATTGTCCGCAGCGCTGTTCGCTGCCGCTGATTCCGCGGTGCTGCGCTCCTCTACTGTGCCGGCGGCTCTCTGCTGCGCGCAGAGCGGCAGGACGAGCCAGGCGGCCACTGCCAGGATTGCACACCATTTGCGCATTGTTTCCTCCCTAGACGATCTTAAAAGTTCCCCGGAGTCCTGCGGAAAATCCACCCTCATTTCATTTGCGCGTGCTCTGAAGGATTGCAGGACACCAGACAACCAAAGCTTCGCTCTTTCAGAAAGAGGGGCGGCCTCTCACACCATGCCTAGTAGTTCTGTAGACACACGTCAGTGCGAAACCAGTTGCTGCGCGTAAGAGCATATTCCACAACTTCCTCATTCTGCAAGCACTTCCTGCCCCGTCTCCAGCCTAGTGCGAAACGAGACGCACCCCCCAGCGCCGGCCAGGCCCTGATTCCAAGGGCTCCGGGCCTCTTGGCGTGGAACGCTGCCGCGAGAAATCTGGAGCTTTCTCCTTTGAACTTCTAACTTTCGACTTTGAACTGGCGTTACGGCCGGCTCGCCGGCGGTACAACGCCGTTCATCCGCAAATATTCAACCATTTGTCCGTAGTGGTTGAACGCATGAATCAGCGCCTCCGCGGTCAGCGCCAGCCGCGTGGTTTCCGTTTTCTTCAGCGGCGAAATCGGCGAGGCGTTGACGGTTGGGTCCTTCTCATCTATGGCATCGATCGCTTTGCCCAGATGGGCGAACGAACGCTTCAGATAGTCGAGAATCTCCGCCTTGGTTCGCACCGCCTCCGGCCCGGCCTCGTCTCCCGCATCCGATGGCACTTGTTCGCCCAGCGCCGCGGCCGCCAGAATGTGGTTAGTTGCCGCGAGGTGCTTCACCTGCTGGCCAAAGGAACGCACGCCCTGGAATTCGCCATCAGTCGGCGCAAACCCGTACTTGACGGCGGGCATTGCTTCCGCGGCCGACACGATTTGTTTTTCCACAGATTTCAGAAAAACCTGCATCGCGCCCTTTTCCCGGCGCGCGTCCAACGTCACGTGATCTTTGTCAGCATTTCCGGCGAGGGATCCCGGCGTTTGTGACGCTGTGCTTGCGCCGCAGATAAGCAGAAACATCGCCGTTAAAATCAGCTTCCTTGTTTTCATGAGCTTCCTCCGTCCGCCGCATTTTGTAACTTTCGGCGGCAGGCTTCCGGAGCCTACAACTTAAAGTTGACTTTAAGGCAAGCCCGTTTTGCGCGTGGGCATTGAATTTGGCGTGGTAATCGGAATCCCACGACCTTAGAATGAGGCCATGCCGCACCTCTCCATTTCCCACGTGTCGCGACAAGCCGGGTTGCAACCTTCGGCGATCCGCTACTACGAGCGCATCGGCCTGCTGCCCCGCCCCGAGCGTGCCGGTGGCCAGCGGCGCTACGACAACACCGTGCTTTACCGCCTGGCCCTCATCCAGCGAGCGCGGCAGCTCGGTTTCACGCTGACGGAAATCCGCGAACTCTTCTTCGGCTTCCGCGAAGTTACCTCCGCTTCCGAACGCTGGCGCAAACTCTCGCGGAAGAAACTCGCGCAACTCGACACCCTGATGGAGGGAATCCAGACCATGCGGAACCTGCTCAAAAGGCTTGCGCACAACTGCAGGTGCCGCAGCCTCGAGCAATGCGGCGAAGCTATGTTCCGCCGCTCATGCCCCAACCCTTCGGCAAGACCGGCGCCCAAATCACCTCGCGGTCGGGTCTAAATGTGGCGCCGGGCTTTGACCCGGCATCTTCTGCGTTACACTTTAGGCCCTATGGCTGCCATTACCACGCTGGATTTGCACTGGAGAGGGGAGTCCCGCTGTATTGCCACCGCTCTGGTGCGCTCGGAAAAGTTTTGCGCAATCGTCGATCCCGGCCCCGGCTCCACGCTCGAAACTCTCCGCGAACAGCTTGCCGCACAACAATTGCGGGTCGCCGATCTCCAGGCCATTTTTCTGACGCATATCCACCTGGATCACGCTGCGGCCACCGGCGCGCTGGTGCGGGAAAATCCCGCGTTGCAGGTTTATGTGCACTCGCGGGGCGCGCCGCACATGAGCGACCCCTCAAAACTCCTCAGCAGCGCTGAGCGCCTTTATGGCCACCAGATGCAGACGCTGTTCGGTGATTTTCTGCCGGTCCCGGAAGCCAACCTGCATGTTCTGGCAGGCGGCGAAAGCTTGTCCATCGGCTCGCGCGAATTGCGCGTCCTCTATACACCTGGCCACGCCTCGCACCATGTCACCTACTACGACGCCACCGAGCGCGTGGCTTTTGTCGGAGACACCGCCGGAATCTGCATGGAAGGCAACCGCTTCATCCTGCCGGCCACGCCCCCGCCAGACATTTCCCTGGAATTGTGGAACGCATCACTCGACCTGATCGCGCAGCTTCATCCGCGGCGCTTGTTCCTCACGCACTTCGGATTTTCCGACCAGCCCGACCGCCACCTTCAGGCCTACCGCGAACGCCTACTGCATTGGGGCGCGTTGACCGCTGATATTCTTGCGCGCGCCAAGGATCAGAACGAGGCGGTGCGTGAGTTTGCGCGCGCAGTTGCCGCTGAGGCCGCCGAGTTTCTCAGCCCCTCCGAACTTTCTCACTATGTCTTTAACGGAGCGTTGCAGCTTTCCCTGCTGGGGCTGGCGCGCTATCACCAGAAGCGCGCGCAGGCACCGACCTGAGGGTTGGTCAGTTTCCGTTTTTGGTCAGGTGCAATCCAAACTCGCGATGCGTCGCTTCGAGCGCCTTTTTCACCGCGCTCTCTTCAATCACAAAAGAGATATTGCTTTCCGACGAGCCTTGGGCGATCGCGATGATGTTCACGTTTTCCTTGCCCAGCGCCTGAAACGTCCGCCCGGCGATTCCCGGCGTCCCTCGCATGTTTTCTCCCACCACCGCGACGATGGCGATGTTGGGATCCACGTTGATGTGCTCCACCTTTTCGTGCTTCAAGTCCTGCGCGAACTCCTTCCGCAGCGCCTCGATGGTGCGCTCGGCATCGGCCGACGACACGCTGAAGCAAATATCATTCTGCGAGGACGACTGCGAAATCAGCAGCACGTTAGAGCGCACCTCCGCAATCGTCGAGAACGTGCGCCCCACTACATCCGGCAAGCCCACAATTCCCGGCCCGCCGATGCTGATTAACGTGACGTCGCGAATCGCCGTCAGCGCCTTCACCCCGCCGTTACGTCCGCCCTTCGGTGTAATCTCCGTGCCGCGCTTTTCCGGCGAGAAGCTGTTGCGAATCCATACGGGAATCGCCGCTTCCACCACCGGCTTCAAGGTTTTCGGGTGCAGCACCTTCGCGCCGAAGAATGCCAGCTCTGCCGCTTCGCGATACGTGATATTTGGAATCGTTCGCGCTTCATTGATCAGCCGGGGGTCGGCTGTTAACACGCCGTCCACATCGGTCCAGATGATCACTTCCGTGGCGTCGAGCGCTGCTCCCAGGATGGTCGCCGAATAATCCGAGCCTCCGCGGCCCAGCGTTGTCCGTTCGCCATCGAGCGTCGCGCCGATGAATCCAGTCACGATCGGCACGATGCCCTTTTCTAACAGTGGGTAAATGCGCGCGTGTGACTTGGTGCGCGTTTGCTCCATCAGGGGGTCCGCGCCGCCGTGATAATCATCCGTCACGATCAGTTCGCTCGCTTCCAGAGCCTCGCTGGGCAACCCAAGTTCCGTCACCGCTGCGGCCACCATGGGAGCGGACAGGCGTTCGCCCAGGCTGGAAATCGTGTCCAGCGTGCGGGGAGATAGCTCCCTCAACAAAGCGGTGCCTTCGCAAAACCTGCGGCCCTCCGCAAAAACCTGCTGCATTTTCTGCCAGACCTTCGTGCGCCCGGCTTCGTTTTTCACCACTACCGTGAGCGTGCTTGCGTGTTTCGCCGCCAGTTCATCAAGCATTGCGAGCGCGCCCTGGGAATTACCGGATTGCGCGGCTTTGGCCGCGTCGATCAAGCGGTTGGTCACGCCGCTCATGGCAGAAACCACCGCAACGCATTTTCCCGTGCGCGCGCCGTCGGCGATGATCTGCGCCGCGCGCGCAATGCACGCCGCGTCGCCCACCGACGTTCCTCCAAATTTCATCACCTGCAACTGCGGCTTCATGGCTCTCCCCATCTGTAGGCCGCCTTAATTTTTACCCGGGCCCGGCGAATCCCTTCATTTTACGGTTTTAATGCGCGTCTCCGCAGCAATCCGTGTATTGATTTTATCGCTTCATTACATGCGTTTCTCAACCGGCGAGGCTGGGGCACGCCAGCCAGGCTTGCCGGCAATGGAACACGTAAGAATTACAAATGCTCAGGGGCTGTCAAATCCTTCTTGGGTACTGGGACGCGTGTGCAAAAGCAGGCAAGTTTGTTCGAACACACTCAAATGTCAGTATTTGCACGATTGGCAAGGCGTTTGCTTCCCTTCAATGTGAGGCCACTCCTCTGGGGAGGGCGAATCATGAATCACGATTTTCAAATACGCACCGCCGGATGTCCCGAGTATCAAAGGCTTCTGCGCGAGTGTCAAAGCGCCCTGGTCGCTTGGAAAAAACGCAGTGAGGAAATCACTTTTGGGGGACAACAGGGGAAAGAGGTGGGCGACGGTCTGCAAAGGCTGCAGGCCGAATATGCCCGCGCTTACAATCGGCTCGAGCGCCATGCAGGTTCCTGCCGGGTATGCAATTTCCCGTCGGATTATGGCAGGCGCATCGATTCGGTCAACGGTGCCCGGGACAACGAACTTCCTACTTAGCTCAGGCTGGGGTGGAGGTTGTATCTTCGGCTGCCGGAGCGGCGGGGGGAGTCGCAAGTGCCGCAAGGCGTGCGGCCAGCCCTTCCGTCAGCAGGTCGACGACTTTGCGCGCCGCTGAGCCGTCCGTATCTTTGTCCGGATTGTATTGCGCGATATCCAGCGCCAGTAGGCTCTTCTGCTTCACGAATTCGCTCAGCGAATTCTGCACTTCCGCAAACGATAAGCCGCCGGAATCCGGTACATTCACCGCCGGCAACTCTTCCTGCGCGATCACATCCAGGTCCACGTGCAGCATGAACTCCCGCGTGCTTGTATGCAAATGGCCCAGTGCTTCCTGCGCCGCTTTCTGCGCGCCCTTGGCCTGGATGTCCACTGCGTAGACGTGCCGCATCGGCGAGCGCGTCAGGAATTCCTGCTCTGGGGGGTCGACGCGCACCAGGCCGTAAATCAGCGTGTCCGGCTCGCGCACCAGCGGCGGCTCGCCCCAGAAGCGCACCAACTCCGGCGATCCTTTGCCGACAATCGCCGCGAGTCCCATCCCGTCCAGCCGGCCCGAGGGCGTGCTGGCGGGAGTGTTCAGGTCAGCGTCGCGGTCAAACCACAGCAGGCTCACGTGCTTGTAGTAGCGCCGCGCGCCGGCAAGCATGGCAATAATCTGTGTGCAGTCGCCGCCCAGCACCAACAATAGTGCACCGCTCTTCAAGGCCATTTCCGCGCGGGGTTTCAAATCGTTCAGGGAAGCAACGATTTCCGGAATGTTTCGTGAACGCTTGTGCTCGTCGTCATCGGCAAAGAGCCGTGGCGCGCAGTCGCCCATGTCCGATACTTCATAGCCGATTGCTTGCAGACGTTCCACAAGGCCGGCCGCGCGCAACGCCGCGGGCGCTTTTTCACTGCCGGGGAGGAAGGCGGCCGCGCTCGACGGCGCGCCGATGATGGCAATCTTGTTCGGCTGACGGACGATTTTGACCGCCAAGGTTCTCTCCTTGTGCTGCGGAAACCGCTCGCCACGTTAGCGTGGCCCTTACAGCGGTACTGCCGGGACCGGCGGATGATGCCGGGATATTTCCCCTGCCCGGCGAAACAAAATGTTTGGACGGCCGCTCGCTGCCCGCGTTACCGTCGCGGCGCCGGGGCGATCGACTGCAACTCCGCCGGCAGCGTGAAACGCACATCCTCGCGGATCAGGTCCAGATCGCGCTGGTCCGTAAACCCAAATTCCCCCAGGCGTTCGCTGACCTGCTCGACCAAAATTTCCGGCGCCGACGCTCCGGCGGTAAGGCCGATACGGCTGACGCCCTCCAGCCACTGTGGATCAATGTCGTTCGCTGAATCAATCAGCTTGGCCTTGCGGTTCAGGCGCTGCGCCAACTCAACCAGGCGGTTCGAATTCGAGCTATTCTGCGAGCCCACAACCAGGATCAGGTCCACGTCCTTAGCCACCTGCTCGACCGCTTCCTGGCGGTTCTGCGTGGCGTAGCAAATGTCGTCGCTCGCCGGGCCGATAATTTTCGGAAAGCGCTGTCGCAGCCGCGCCACAATCTCCTGCGTGTCATACAAGCTCAGCGTGGTCTGCGTCAGAAATGCCAGCTTTTCCGGGTCTTCCACCACCAGCGCATCCACCGCCGCGATTGAATCCACCACCAGCGTGCGGTCCGGCGCTTCTCCGGAAGTGCCGACGATTTCCTGGTGGTCCTTGTGGCCGATCAGAATAATAGTGCGCTTTTCCCGCGCAAACTTGAGCGCTTCCAGGTGCACCTTGGTCACCAGCGGACAGGTGGCATCAATCACGCGCAGCGAGCGGTCCTTGGCTTCCTGGCGCACCGTGGGCGGAACGCCATGCGCGCTGAACACCAGCACAGAATTCGACGGCACTTCCTCGATGGCTTCGACAAAAATGGCGCCGCGGCGGCGCAGTTGCTCGACGACGTACGTGTTGTGCACGATCTCGTGGTGCACGTAGACCGGCGCGCCGTAGGCCTCCAGGGCCAGTTCTACAATGTCCACCGCCCGCACCACCCCGGCGCAGAACCCCCGCGGGCGCACGCGAAGCAGCGTTTTCGCTTCCGTTTGAATAGCCATCTGGCTCCTAAGCTACTGAATTTTCAAGCTTCCATCATATCAAAGTCATGATTTCTCTGCACCGAGGCATCTTGAGGGCAGATGTACGCCTCCCCGGCCTTTCAACAAGACCTGTTTTTTAGTACAGTTCGCCCGCTTCGGGAATTGAGTAAAATAAGGCCTAGCGAGTCCCCGCGATGGAAACCCAGGCGGCACAAAACCGGCGCCGAACCGAACGTGTGTTGCTGCGCACGTCCGTGATGGTTTTGGCCGAAAACGAACAGCACCGCCAGATTCAGGAAGAGGCAAAAACGCAAGTGGTGAACGCTCATGGCGGCTTGCTGGTCATGAGAGCTCACCTGCACATGGGGCAATCCTTCTTGCTGAAGAATCCGCAGACCGGCTCGGAGATGAACTGCCGCGTGGTGCGCGTGGACGAAGCAGGCAAGCAAGACTACCGTATCGCCTTCGAATTCGACCGCCCCGCGCCCAAATTCTGGCCCATTACCTTCCCGCCCATCGATTGGGGCCTCCCCTCTTAACTTCGCCGCTAAAAGACTCGAGCAGCGCCGGAGGCGCGGAAGAGTGTAGCCCACCGTTTCGGCGGTGGGTTCCGGGTACAACATACACGCAACCCCGTAGGGCGAGACATTCCTGGTGAGACCAAGGAAAGCCACAATTTTTCATCGCCTTCGCATCCAACTTTTTGTGTTGGCCCGTGTTAGAAAGAATGTGGAGGTGCGTTAAGTGGACATGGGTTTAGGTAGGCGAACAGCAAGCGCAGTTTTGATGGCCAGCGTTTTGGCTGGAGGTCTTGTTCTTTCCGGGTGTGACGACAGGAGTCTGGAGATTCTTCGCGATCCCGATGTGCGGGTCGCCAAGGGCATGACCTGGGCCTGGCGGCCCGCAAACGCTCCGGATGGGGGACCCCGCCGCGCCAGCGCTAATCCAAAGGATGGCCGGCAAGTGGTTTCCCGCGACGTGATCACTCAGGAACAGTCCCAGCGGCAACATCTTGAAAGCACCCGCGACTGGAACACCGAGGCGAATCGCGACACCTTGAAAGCGGCGATATCCAAGACCCTTCAGTCTAAGGGACTCGTACAGGTGCAGGATCCCGCGGCGGCTGACTTCTGGGTGGATTATCACGTGGCTGTCAAGACGCGAACAGCCACCGTTGCCTATCCCGGCGGTTATCCGGGTGTGGTGTGCGGGCCGTATGGTTGTTGGTCCGGATGGGGTTGGGGGCCCCCAGAATACGGGAACGTTCGCTTCCGCGAAGGCACTTTCGTGATTGACGTGGCTTTGCGCGAGCCGAACAAGCTGGCCTACCGCGCCATCAGCCACAAGGATTTGAGCTACCAGAAGCCTGTGATTTCGCCCTATCAGGCGGAAGAAGCCGCGAAGCACCTGCTGAAGGACTTGAAGCCCGGGTAGACAAAGCTGTTATTCAACGCAAGCATAGTGCGCGAATTTTGCTTTGCGACCCTTCGCGCCGAAAAACCACGGTCCTCAGGATGACTTCTGCTTGAAAAGGTGCGGACTTATTTTCGTCCCTTGGCCGCAGCAATTACCGGTTTCTGCTGACGCACCTGGAACTCTTCGTAGGTTCCCTTGAAGTCCTCGACCTTGCCGCCGTGAAAATGCCACACGCGCGTGGCCACTTCATCCAGCACATCCTCGTCGTGCGTCACGAACAGCACTGTCCCTTCATATTTCTGCAGCGCAATGTTCAGCGCGTTGATCGATTCCAGGTCCAGGTTGTTGGTCGGCTCGTCGAGCACCAGAAAATTTGGCTTCTGGACCATCAGCTTGCAGAAAATCAGCCTTGCGCACTCGCCTCCGGAAAGCCCCGAAGTCGGCTTCAGCGCGTCTTCACCGCTGAACAGCATCTGCCCCAACGCGCCGCGAATCTCTTCCTGCAGCGCCTGTGGCTTGAATTGCCATAGCCAATCCATAGCGGAAACGCCCTTGGACTTGTCAATCGTGTAGCCAAAATCCTGCGGGAAGTAGCCGACGTTCACTTCATGTCCCCACGCCACATTGCCGGAGTCGATCTTGAACTGGTGCTCCGCTTCGCCAACGAACGGCCCGGCGTTGCGGATGATGGACTTCAGCATGGTGGTCTTGCCCGCGCCGTTGCGCCCGGTCAGCGCAATCTTCTCGCCGCGGACGATATGCGCGGAAAAATGCGAGAAAACTTTCAGGTCATCGTAAGACTTCGCCAGGTGCTTGATTTCGAGCGGCATGCGGCCCGACGGCGTCTCGAATTGAAAGCGGATATAGGGCCGCTGGATGTTGGACTTCGCCAGTTCCGAAATCTGCAGGCGCTCCACTTCTTTCTTCCGGGAAGTGGCCTGCGCCGAGCGCGTACCGGCTGAAAAACGCGCGATGAACTCGTTCAGCTGCGCAATCTTCTTTTCACGCGCCGCGTTTTCCGCCTCCATGCGCGCGCGAATCTGCGTCTTAGCCAGCACCATGTCGTCGTAGCCGCCGGGATACATGATGATGGTCTGGTAGTCGATGTCCGCAGTGTGCGTGCAGACGCTGTTCAGGAAGTGCCGGTCGTGAGAAATCACGATCAGCACGCCGTGATATTCGCACAAATACTCCTTCAGCCAGTGTACGGAATCGAGGTCGAGGTTGTTGGTAGGCTCGTCAAGCAGCAACGCCGAGGGATTGCCGAACAGCGCCTGGGCTAAAAGCATGCGCACCTTTTGTCCGCCCTGCAACTCGCCCATCTTGCGCTCGTGGAGCGACGCGTCAATGCCAAGTCCGTCGAGAAGCACTCCAGCATCGGCTTCTGCCGTATAGCCGCCTTCTTCGCCCACTACGCCTTCCAATTCGCCGAGTCGCATACCATCTTCATCTGTAAGCTCCTCGTGGGGTTTGGCGTACAAGATGTCGCGCTCCTCTAGCGCTTTCCAGAGGGTCCCATTCCCCATGATTACAGTGTCGATCACGCGGAACTTGTCGAAGGCGAACTGGTCCTGGCGAAGGATACCGATTCTTTTCGGGCGCGCGACGTTACCCGAGGTTGCATCCTGCTCGCCGGTCAGGATCTTCATAAAAGTGGATTTGCCAGCGCCATTGGGGCCGGAAATAGCGTAACGGCGGCCATCGCTGAACGTGGTGGTCACGTCCTCAAACAGGATGCGCGAGCCGAAGCGCATAGTGACGTTATCTACTGAGATCATAGCCTTACAATTTTAGCGTATCGGCCGCGTTCACGCGAAAAGGAAGTTGCTGTAGGAGTTTTGCATCGTGGGCCCGGGATTGACAGGCAGCCGTGGGAAATTGGACACTAACTAGACATTCGAACCGGAAAGAGGATTACTCGTGCCATCCCTCCCAGTCTTAGCGAATAACGGCGCCATGTATCAGTTTGTGGGCGCGTTTGACGTTACCTCGAAGCTCAGCGGCCATGTTTACGATTGCCGTTTTTCGCACATCTGGAATGACATCGCCACGCGGCACAGTGACACCATCGATGCGAAATTCACGGTGGATGGCGTTGGTCGTATCGTCGGCCTGGCGCACACCGCGTTTGTCGAGTTTCGCGACAAGACTGGACGTGACCTGACGGACCGCGAGGCTAGCTTTGTGGCTGCGGAATACCTGCGCGGGCGCCTGGAAGAAGAAGACGAGCGCCCGTTGTACGACGTTCCCCACGACGAAGTCGCCCGCCTCATCGGCTCGACGGGCATCAAGTAACACTCAGTTGCTAGTCTGAATGAAGTGAGGCTGTTCCTTTTTCAGACGGAAAAGCAGGTTCCTCGCTTCTCGGAATCACAGACAACCTAGGATCAGTGGGGAACTACCGCTATCGCCTCATCCTCTGCGCGGAACTGCGCTAAGTGCGGGTGGTGCAAACCGTCGCGCCGTATGAAATAAATCACCAGTAACAACAAAAGCGCTCCAAACACCATGACGGCAGTGGCGGCTTGCAGCCCAATCTGCAGATCGGTCATGTCCGAGATCTTGCCGATGAGCAGCGGCCCCAGCGCTCCCAATAACTGCGTAGAAAACATGTACACGCCGATCGCTGTGGCGTGCGCGCGCTGCGGCGTTAGATCGTGCAGCACCGCTGTCGTAGGCCCGTGATACCAGGACATAAAAAACATCGATACGAAGAAACCTGCCAGCACCATCCACTTTTCATCCGCCTGAATCGCCAGCAATAGGAACGGTGCCGCCGCCAGAAAGGCTACCGCGATTATCAGCACACGCCCATAACTGCATTTCTTTT
>DATFSI010000090.1:0-5572 GCA_035262705.1 Candidatus Acidiferrum sp.
TCAGATAGATGGATTGCGTTTTCTGAGGATGAGGAGCGCCTTGTTGCATAGGGCTCGACCTACGACGAGCTTGTAGCGAACGCTGATGCCTAGACTCCCCTTGAGATCGGAAGTGCCCAGCGCGAGCATGCGCCCGGTCAATGTGACGATTCCCGCGCCGAGCACCACGCCCAGTATGCCCAACAGCGGGCTCTGAGAAAGCTCCGCAGGCAGCCCTCCGGCTATGGCGCGCGCGATTTGCTGCTTGGAGGTGGATGGACGACTGCCGTCGGGGAAGCCATGGTGCGCTCCACCATCTCATCTGGTGCGCACGGTGGCGATCACCGAAAGGCCGCTACTCGCCAAGTTCGCATCGGAGACCGCTCCGATTCAGATGGTATTCGCAACTGCACGGATGCAATGCAGACGGAAAGCGTCATCCGTCGCTCATGGAGAAGTTGTCAAATTGGAACAGGAACTCGCGGACACAAAAGCCAAGATCGCCTCTTGCGAACCTCGCGAGGTCCGGCTGCGTTTGAAAGGTGCGCGACGGTTTGCCGATGCGCGACTTAAGGAGCTGCAGTTGGTACTGAACCGCGAGCCGCGCATCGCGCGGGCAGAGATTTCAAAGCATGTTCAGAAAATCACGCTAACGCCGGAGGGTCGGACGTACATTGCTTCGGGGACTTGGAGTGTGCTGGGTGCTGAAAACCATGGATGGTGCCGCAACTCTATTGACTTCATGCGTAAATCTCCGCGATCATCGCCGTCATTCTACCTGTCGAGTGACAGTGTGCGAAGACAGCAATGGCGTTATTCGCTCAGGCAGTTCGAGATTTTTGAGAGGCACAGTTAGAGGTTGGCCTAGAACTCAAAAACCAGCCCCGCCTGGTATCGAAAGTTATTCTGATTGTTGTGGCCCGTAGTGAGGTTGTTAATGAAGCGCGTCAGAAAATAATTGGCTTCTATGGGCCGGATTGCCAGGTGCCTGGTGACCTTGAAATCGATGCCTCCACCAAGCACCAAATCAAGGGCCCAATCGCCGGGTGAACTGAAGACGCACCCGGCGCAATTGTTGTGCACATTCTGGTAAAAATTGGTATGTGCACCGCCGACGAGCCCCTCAAAAAAAGGCTGGAAACGCCCGATGCGGATCTTTACCGTAGGCCCGACGTTGGCGGTCCACAGGTTTGCCTCCGCTGTTCCGTTGCAACCCGGTGGACACCTTACGCTGCCGGGAGGAAAGGTAAAGCTGACGTTCTGGCTGGCATATCCCTGAAATTCCGCCTTGATGCCAAAAAAGCCGGCGAAATAAAGCACCGCAGCTCCGCCTCCCCCGTTTAGGTTGATCGAGGGGAGGTTGTCGACTGGAACGTAATGCATATAAGAATAGTTGGCCGACAGTTCTCCAAGGTGCTGACCCAATGCAGCCTTTCCAAACACCAGCAAGACGAATCCAACTAGAATCGCTTTTTTCATTTTCATTGCCTTTACCTGTGTGGTTGAGTTTTCGGATGCTCGTGGTCACGGAATCGCTCTGCGCTCGAGCATCTTGGTGAGCTGGTCGCCGTATCGGCTACACGCAATATTCGTCGAGCGTGACGGCCGATGGAACTGTACATTGTGACAGTGGCAAAGTTGTTCCAGGACGGGAGTTTGGTGGTGGCGGTGCCGGACCAATGAGAAAGCAGTATTACCTGTTCAAGTCCATTACGACGGATCAGTACGGGCACTTTGACCTTCGTGGACTGGCGCCGGGAAAAATACAAATTGTTCAACTGGGACGGTATGGAACAGGGCGAGTGGGAAGATACGGACTTCCTAAAAGTTTCTGAAGAAAAGAGTGTCAGGATAGACTTGAAGGGCAGCGATACAAAAGCGATCGAATTGAAATTGATTCAGCTGAAAAATACGGCCATGGCGACGGAGTGAAAATTGTTGCGGAAGGAAAGAGTCTGGAAAGCATTACGAAGGTCAACTTGGCAGCTGCCCTGGGTCGACTCTGGCGGCCGAGAATCTTTTCCTTCGCAAAGAGCTAGCTCTGTATCTGGAGCGCCGCGTCGAGCCTCAGTACAGTGCGGTTGAAGGCTAGGCGGATCAACCTCCAGGCATCGAGCAATAGATGAAATACGGTCACCAGCAGGTTGAAGAGACGATCGACTTTCGGCATCCACGACAGGATCGCACAGCTGAGGGACTACCGTCACTGAAGGGACGGCCTGAATGGGGGCGTTATATAATTTTTGCGGACCAGGGGAGTTAAACTCAGTTTGCTCGTAATTGACCATGAGTGTAAACGCAATAAGCTTGATGGTGCTCGCATGCGTCTTTGGCGGCGCGTTGCTCGGCATCTTCCTCAACTCGTTGCTCGCGGAAAAGCAGTTAGGTTCTGATTCGAGGGATGTCGTCAGGCTGACGATGGGATTGGTGGCAACGACAGTGGCAATCGTGCTCGGACTCCTGGTTGCTTCAGCCAAGAGTTACTACGACACGCAAAACTCCGAGGTAACTCAACTGGCAGCAAACTTCGTTTTGCTCGACCGCGTATTGGCCCATTACGGACAGGAAACGGCGGACACTCGCGCTGCCCTGCGCGTTTTTCTGCCACGCCTGGCGGAACTTTTCGCCAGACTGGATAGTCCCGGCGTTCAAAAAGGCGAGGGCGAGGTTATTCTCGACAAGATTGAGCTGCTTTCTCCCAAGGATGATAATCAACGAGCTTTGAAGGCACAGGCTACGAACCTGGCGATTCAGATCGGCCAAATTCGCTGGCTGATTTTTGAACAGAAGACCATCCCAGTTCCCAGGCCACTGCTGCTGATGTTGATCTGTTGGCTGACCATCCTCTTTATAAGTTTCGGTCTGTTTGGGCCTCGAAACCTCACAGTACTGGTTGGTTTGTTCATCTCCGCGCTGGCTGTTTCTGGCGCGATTTTCCTCATTCTTGAGATGTACCATCCCGATGCCGGATTGCTGAAAGTTTCTGAAGCTCCCTTGCGTGCCGCCATGGCACAGCTCGGTCGCTAGCTGAGACCCGGTCCCGGACCCATTAGTCCGCTTCCTGGTAACCTCGAACGGCGTTTCTCACGTTACCGGTTTGGTCGTGAGGACTAAGCCGCTGTCACGGCGGCCAGAGCAGCGTAGTGGTCGCAGTGTCGGCGTCGCAAGCCGGACGGGCATTGCCTGTAACGACGACAAGTCATTATCGAGAGCCTTCGAATTGGACAACCCGGAGCTTCATTTTCGCGAAGCAGAGGGAGTACGAACATGGGCCTCCCACTCCGAGTCACAGAGATTTGAGATACGGGCACGGTGGTGAGCTTGCCGGACTTACCTCGGGTGCCGGAACGAACCTGGGCGTAGGTACCAATCCACGGAAGCAGCAGGACCTATTATCCGCTGTACAATCTGAGTTCTTAAGAGAATCACGCCGACGAAACTGCAGATTATACGTTGATACGCCGAAGCGGACGGGAGGAGTGAATCATGCGTCGATCCCCCGATCAGACGAAACCGGAATTCCGGCAATTGCGGATCTATGAGAATTGACCCGATGGTATCGCGCGCGCCCGAGCACCAGGCGACGGTGCAGATCCGGCTCGAGGAGCTGGAACTCAGGCCGGCAGGGGATCCACCGGTTGACCACGATCCGGTAAGCTTTGCCGGCAAGCGCGTCGAAGTGGTGGAGCACAAACTCATTGTAGGAAATTCTTTCCGCTCTTTTGGCATAGATGCCGGGTACGAGTGCGAGCGCACCGATCGAACAGAACGTGGTTGCACTAATGACACGACAGGCAACGCGCCGGCAGGAGTGAGTGGCAACCTGTGACGCGGATTTTTGGGGTGTCATTGACCATGATTAAGCCGTTTCGAAGATTGACGAGTTTACTGGAGCGGCGAAGACAGGATCTGAAAAATGATTATCCTTAACTTCATTAAAGTTCTACTGATGGCTTTTACGACGTTGTTCCCGGTCGTGAATCCCATCGGGTGTGCACCGATCTTCCTCGCTCTTACCCATCGATATCCTCAGTCTGCTCAGCAAATTTTGGCTCGCAAAATTGCCGCCTATAGTTTCGCGATTCTCGCTGTATCACTGCTCTTCGGAACAACGATCCTGGGTTTCTTTGGCATCAGTCTGGTCGTGATACAGATTGCGGGCGGCCTGATATTGGCAGCTACAGGTTGGAACTTACTCAATCAGAAAAACGATGAATCCACTGGACGAGAGACTCCCGCAACCTTAGAGGATGCTTTGGATCACGCGTTCTTTCCGCTGACCTTGCCCATTACGGTTGGTCCGGGATGTATCTCGATCGCCATTACCATCGGGGCTCATTTGAGACACGAGACTGGCCCAGGCTTAATACATGGCATTCCCCGCCATTTCATTGCTGCTCTACTAGGCATGTTCCTTCTTTGCGTCCTGGTCTTGGTGTGCTACGAGAGGGCTGACCGCCTCACTCGAGTGCTGGGCAAGTCAGGAACAAGCATTTTGATGCGCCTATCCGCGTTCATTCTATTCGCGATCGGCGTGCAGATCCTATGGAATGGCTTGAGCACTGGCGTTACGCAAATGCTCGGGCCCGTTATCACGCACTGACTTGATGGGTTGATCGGCGAAAAGTTCTGAAATCACATTTCGGTCCAGTTGCAAAGACGGAGAGTAACTTGAGGTTTTTGAGAATCAGTGCAGTATTTCTTCTGGTCGTTCCGGCATCTGCTCTAGCGCGAGCGAGTAGCTACGATCGGAGCCCGTTAGGCCGAATCCCGTCAATTCCGCCCAGCAGGCTAAAAGCTCAAACCTTTGCAGGTCGACGAAAAAACTGAAAAGTTGAAATCTCGGAATTGACGAGGGAGGAGTTATGAAAGCGCCGTTGAAGTACAAGGAATTTGCCAAACCAGCGGTGTGTTTCGGACTGGTGATCGGCATGTTGCTTCCGTTAGTCAGTTGCCGGAAGGCGGAAGAGAAGGTCAAAGAGGAAGCAGCCTACCTTGTCGGTATGGAAGAGTACGTTTACGGCTATCCTCTCGCGATGGGGCAATAAGCTAAGGCAAAGCGCCACAAGCACTTAGCTATTTCAACGGTGCCCTTAATTGGCAAACCTGGCAAACCAGCCTAGTTGCCTTCTTCTTCGTCTTCTCCGCCGTTGTGGGTTGTCGAACTTTCTACTCTACCCGTTTCGACGGGGCTAGGGAAGGGGAGCGACGGGATTCGAACCCGCGGCCTTCTGCCTTCTAACAAGGCGGAAGGCTAATTGATCCAACGGTCGGCCGACTAGCGATTGCGGATGCGGCCTGCACATGTTGCACGCACATGCAGGACGCCGCATGAAGGTCGGGAGCACACCTTCCGAACTCGGAACATTAGGTTTCGCCCACGAAACAACCGAGAACTGCGGCAGTCAGAGACGAATGAATTTTCCCAAGGGTTGGTGTTCCGGCAGCGAACTTCGGACGAAGGGTGGTCATCTTAGACCAAATGATCTCTCAAAATTAACCGGGCCGAGTGTCGTGCCAATCAAAGCGGCAGAATCGACACTGCCGCGCCGTCGGAGTTCTTGTCAGAGCGCCGCATTGCGGGCACCTACTT
>DATFSI010000091.1:0-15705 GCA_035262705.1 Candidatus Acidiferrum sp.
TTGGCGGGAGCGTGTGGAAGTCGAATCCACCATTCGACCCGCGAAGGGCCGAATCGCCGGCTTTGAAGGCCGGGAAGGTCACCGGACCCCTTTCGCCCCCACAAGGAGTCTAAAGGGCTTCCATCTGATAGACAAATCCGTAGCAATCCTTTAAGAAGAGAGTGGCCATCCCGCGGCGGAATCTTTGCGGAACCTGAAAAGATTCGGCCGCATCGAAGAGAACAAGACTTGAGAACAGGCCGCGAACGACCCTTGCTCGCGCGGCAGGCATAACCGGAAACAACCCAAGACACGAAAGAGGGTAACCATGAACATTAAGGACTATGTGACGCTGGGGCGCTCGGGCCTTCGCGTGAGCCCGCTGACGCTGGGGACGATGACGTTTGGAACTGAATGGGGCTGGGGGTCGGAGGAGACGACGGCGCGCGCGATTTTCGATCGCTACCTGGAAGCCGGCGGCAACGTGCTGGATACGGCGGATGGCTACACCAACGGAAAGAGCGAAGAACTCGTGGGGAAATTCATTCACGAAGGCGGTTTGCGCGACCGCGTGGTGCTGGCGACAAAATTTACGTTTAATGCTGAGGCCGGAAATCCCAATGCTGGCGGCAATGGGCGCAAGAACATCCACCGGGCATTGCACGGATCGTTGAAGCGGCTGAAGACGGACTACATCGATTTGTACTGGCTGCACGCGTGGGACACGGTGACGCCCGCGGAGGAGGTGGTCTCTACGCTGAACGAGCTAGTGCGTGAGGGGAAGATTCTGCACTACGGGTTTTCCGATACGCCGGCTTGGTACGTGGCAAGGGCGCAAACGCTGGTGCAACTGCAAGGGAAAGAGCCTTTGGCAGCGCTGCAACTGGAGTACTCGCTGGTGGAACGAAACATCGAGCGGGAGCACATTCCCGTTGCGCAGGAACTCGGAATCGCGGTCTGTCCGTGGAGCCCGATTGCGGGCGGCTTTCTGGCGGGCAAGTATAAGCGCGAGGGGAACACCACCCGTGGCGAAGGACGGTTGGAGGTTGCGAAGGATCACCCGGTACTGGGGAGGGTTCTTGCGCTGGAACAAAACTGGCGAATCGTGGACACGGTGGTGGACGTGGCCAAGAAGCTTGGCAAGACCGCGGCGCAGGTGGCGTTGAACTGGGTGGCGACGCAGCCGGGGGTGACCTCCACGATCATCGGGGCGACCAAGCTGGCGCAGTTGGAAGACAATTTCGCGGCCATTGAATTTACGATCCCAGCGGAGTTGCGGCGGCGATTGGATGAAGTCAGCGCTTTGCCTTCGGCGCATCCTTACCTGTTCTTTGGCGGAGTGTTGCAGGACATGATCACCGGAAATACGTCCATTCGGGCGTGGAAGAGGGCCCATGCGACGGGGGCGGATAGTGCAGGGGCAAGTGCTGCCGCCAAAGGCGCATCCGGGGATTGAGCTATTTTTTCAACCAGAGAACCTTTTGGTTTCTAAAGGGCGGGCCGTTGGCCTGCCCTTATTTTTTTGAATGATCGCCATACATATTTTGCGTGACCAGGACTCCTCGCACGCGGTGTAGATTCACGAAACAGGCGGGGCCAGCCCGCGTCATTCCTTTGCCCGAGGAGGAGTTCAAGATGCGGCGAGAAATAAATGTTGTCGGAATTTTGGGTGTTCTGACCGTTCTGGTGGCCACGGGAACCCTGTTAGCCACCGCAGCGGCGCAAAAATCGTCCGTGCCGAGGGTGCACGACTTCCTGGTGATGGGTGAGGAGCACGTGAAGCAACTGCTTCCGCTGATAAATGCCAACAAAGAGGGAATGGTCTCTAAACAGGAATTCATGAAATTCATGGAGGCGGAATTTGACCGCTTGGACAAGGAAAAGAGGGGGGAATTGGATGTAAGAAAGCTGACGCAATCGGAGCTGAGCGCCAGCCGCTTCGCGGGCAAATAAGCGTGCCGCCCCGCCGGGATTACGCTTTCACGGTTTCCAGGCCGAGCGCCTGGGTGCGCTTGAGCGCCGCGGCGAGGTCATAAATGGCCGGACTGGTGCAAACTTCGTAGTAACGGTGGTCGGATGGCTTGCCGATTTTGCCGTCCGGGAGGAGTTCGCGGGCCATCCCTTCCCGCACCACTAATAGTTCCACCGATTCGCCGATGGGCACTTCGCCATAATACAGAGTTACTTCCTGTTTGGACCACGGCATTTCCTGCTTGGTGACCAATTTTTCCAGGGAAATTTCTTCCGACAGTTTTTGGAATCCTTCCTCGTTCAACTCAATGCCATTCATGTTATAGCGCACCAGGAATTCGTCCAGTTCTTCGGCGGAGGCACCTGCGAGGGTTGTGAGGAAATGAAAGACGGAGAAATGGGTTTTCTGGCCGGCGAGCATGCGCTTGGCCAGCTTGCCGCAGCCGGAGAGGCGGTCGGAAAGATTGAGTGCTTTGGAAATCATGATGCGCGAATCGCCGTCAACCCAATAAGTCGGCGCGGAACCTTGAAAAGCGATGCCGATCCCAAGTTCGAGCGTCGGCAAGTGCGTGGTGGCCGTTGAATCGTTGTAGGAGTTGCAGACGGCAAGGATCTGTTTCGAGAGTGCACAGGCTTTGGCCATGGGACGCGCATCGCCCTGGGTTGCCTCGGTTTCAAAGATCGCCAGAATGATGGCGTCGCCCTCCACGAAGACCTTCTTCGCGGAATAGCGGTCGAGGAGTTTTTTCACTGGCTCGTGAAGATTCAGGCTGAAGTGTGAGGCGGGACTCAGGCCGCGCGATAAGAGGTCCTGGGTCATTTTTGTGGAGCCCCGCACGTCGGCCTTGATAATCACGTGCGAAACCACTTGATCATGTTCGCCCCTGGCCTCTTCCTTCAGCAGGCACTCATAAAGGCGGTTATTGAGCCGGGAAAGCTCACGCATTTTTTCCGCGGTCACCAGGTTGATGCGCTCCATGCAGGTGGCCAGGTGGTCGGCGTCGCGGAGATCGCGCCGCAGGCGCAGAAAATCGAGGGCAAACCGCTGGACGGCGGCCTGGGTCTCTTCGCGAGAATAGCGGCGGATGCGTCTGGAGAGTTCATCGAGAGGTTTCATGGTCAGGCGCTTGGCGGGCACCTGCTTCAGGATCTCCTCCACACGCTTAGCTTCGTCTTTCGAGACCAGCGCTTTGCGCAACTGCTGCAGGTGGACTGGGGGGCAATAGTCTCCGGCGATGGCGCGGATTTCGTAGCCAGCCGTAAGGTGGGGGATCAAATCGTGGGCTTCCAAACGGCCGGTGAGTTGCGCGAGCATGCGGGCACGGGCGGGCCGCTCATCATCGCCGGCATTGGTCACGTCAAACAGTGTCCGCGCATTTTCCGGCTCGTTGAGGTAGTCGCCGAGCCTGCCTGCGCAGTCCTTCTTAACAAACTCGGCCTGCTTCTGGGCACGGTCGAGGCGCGGGCCAAGTTCTTCGAGCGATTTCTGAAAGTGCCGCAGGCGGTTCTCACGATCGGCGAGGGAGGCCTTCAGCTCTGCGGGATCGGAGGAGCTGAGGAATTTGTTCAGGAGGCCGTCGCCTTTGTCCAGCTTCCTTTGCAAGAACTCGCGCTGCTCTTCGAGGCTCGCGATTTCCGCCTGCATGCGCTCCGCTTCCGCAAAGAGCGTACGGTACTCTTCGGCGCCTTTCGCCGCCGTATTTTCCGGAGCCACACGGATACCGGCTTCCTTCAGAAATTCCTGGAAGATCGCATCCATCGCTTCCAGGCGGTCGGGGTCTTTCGAATAGTTTCCCAGCAGGACGTAATGCTCAAGAAAATAGAAGTCGTCCTTACCACCGTCGAGGAATATCAGGCGGTTCTTCAGCATTTCGTAGTAGGGGAGTTCTTCGCCAAACAGGGCGCGCCTGGCCTTGGCGACGAAGTTATCTTCGAGGTCGATGAGAATCTGCGCCACCACCTGGCCGATGATGCGCAGCACATCACGCCGGGCGGATTGCATCTCCGAGAGGCGGGCCTTGATGACGTGGGCCTGTTGGCCGCGCTCGAAATACTCGCCGCGCTTGCGGATGTATTCCTTGACCTCCAGAATCACGTTGCCGAATTGAACGGGGAGTTCCGCGGTCAGAAATTTTAGGATCGCGAGGCGAAACAACAAATCAATCTCGATGTTCTTCTGGTGCTTGGCTTTGGCCAGCGAACTCTGGAACAACTCCAGCAGCATTTTGCGGAAGGGAGTGGAATCGACGGCTTTGGCGTTGCGGAGTTCAATGCCGGAAAGATAGGTGCCGCTGGTGTTCTGGCGGATGAGGTCAAAGAGGTAGTCGCGGGCCACCTGAACGAATTTGGGGCTGAGAAAGACGTCGTGGTGAATGTTGTCCACGCCGATGGACAACGAACCCATGGGTAGAGTGAGGCTATAGCTTTTCAGCGCGTCGCGGGCGCTATCCTGCAAACCTAGATTGAGTAAGTCAGTCCCCATCCGAGTCGCCGCACCCCACCATCTTCCACGCTAGCAGCGGCAGAAGGGGCCCGCAAGGAACCCAAGGGACAGTCGTGGCCAGAGAGTTAGCGCAACCTGTACGAAGGTACAGTTAGAAGCGGCTAATCATTCGGGCGTCGCCGCCAAGGTGCTCGAGGCGCAGGCGAATCTGTGGCCATTCGGTCTTCAGGGGGAATTTCTCCGACCATTCCAGGATGACGATGGCGGGCTTTGCGAAGACGTCTTCGAGCCCCAGGGTTTCGAAGTCGTGGAAGCTTTCCACGCGGTAGAGATCGCCGTGGAAAACCCCACCCTCCGGACCGTATTCATGGAGGAGAGTGAACGTCGGGCTGGTCACTTCGTCTTCCGTGGCGGCATGCAATCCGGCAACGATACCTTTTGTAAGGGTGGTTTTCCCGCTGCCGAGGTCGCCGGAGAGCAGGACGAGGACCGGAGCTCGGAGCGTCTCGGCCAAGGCGCGGCCCCAAGCGATGGTTTCTTCGGCCGAGTGGGTAATCGCCTCTTCAGCCACGCGCCTGTAGCTCCTGGAGGAGTTTTCTGCGCGCCAGAGGAACGGCGTTGGCGACTTCGCCGGCCAAAACGCCGGACTCATCCGTCGAGGCGGCCACCAGTTCCGCGGCGCGTCCGTGTAGATAAGCGCCCAGAGCGACGACACGGTATAGATCAGTGGCCCCAAACTGGGCGATCAGCGCAGCTAGAAGACCAGTGAGGACATCACCGGAGCCACCCTTGGCGAGGCCGGCGCTTCCGGTTGTGTTCACGAACACGTCGCCATTCGGTGCGGCAATGACGGTGTGAAAGCCCTTCAACAAAACCACAGCATTCCATTTGCCAGCAAACTCCACGGCTACCCTGACGCGCTCCGCCTGGACCTGCGGGGTGGTGAGGCCACAAAGCCGGGCCATTTCTCCAGGGTGGGGCGTGAGCACCAAGTGCTGCGACTGGCGGACGGCGAGATTTTCGGCGTGGCCGGCGAATGCGTTCAGGCCGTCGGCATCCACCACCATAGGCAAATCGGCATGCGCTACGACGCTGCGTACGAATTCCTGGGTCTCGGGGTGGGTACCCAGTCCTGGGCCCATGCCGAGGACGGTCATACCATGCAGCAATGTGGCAAAGCCACCCAGGCGGACAGAGGCGACGGTTCCGGAGACTGTGGCCGGCAAGGCTTCGGTCATGTATTCGGCTTGCGCGGCAGCAAGGGTTGCCAGTGCCGGCTCTGGTGTCGCAACGGTGACCAAACCTGCGCCGCCGCGGAGTGCTGCCCGCCCACACAACACAGCGGCACCGGTCTTTCCCACCGAACCCGCCACGAGCAGCACATGACCGTAGGAGCCCTTGTGGGCTTCAGCCGAGCGTTGCACGGGCATTTCGGAAAACTCCTCTGGTCCGGCCCAGCGGAGTTTCCCTTTGCCGACTTCCTCAACCAGCGCCGCAGGCGTGCCAATTTCCCGCACCACCAAAGCGCCACAATTTCCCGCGTCCGAGGAGACGAGCTGGCCGATTTTCGGCGCGGTGAAGGTTACGGTCAGATGCGAGCGCAACACCGGCCCTTGCGCGGCTTCGCCGTCGGACGGCAATCCCGAAGGCGTGTCGACAGCTACAATCCATCCCGGCCAGGCAGCTTTGGCATCCTGGGAGAAACGGTTCACGTTTTCGATCACCTGCGCCAGCAGGCCGCTGGCGCCACCGCGGATTCCTGTACCAAGCAGCGCGTCAACAATCACTTCAGATCCAGCTACGTCCGACCAGGCCCTGATCCAATCCTCCTCACCGCGGATAACGGTGACGGTTTCGCTCAATTCACGCCAGCGCTGATAGTTTTTCGCGGCATCTCCGCGAAGGTCCGCAGGCTCACCAAATAAATATAGCTTCAGTTCGCCCACGCGACCCTTCAGATACCGTGCGGCAACAAATCCATCGCCGCCATTGTTGCCCTTGCCGCAGAGGACACACACGTGCCGCGGTGTTCGGCCGCTCTTTTCCCGATAGGTTTCGAGGAAAACTTCCGCGACGCTTTTGCCCGCGGCTTCCATCAAGCGTTCGCCCGGAATGCTAAAGCGCTCCGTGGTGAGACGGTCGACTTCCCGCATTTCCGCCGCTGTCAGGGCTTTCATTGCAAAACCCGCAGGCTGGGTATTAGAGCATCCATCCGCCGCTCACGTTGAGCACTTGGCCGGTGACATACTCGGCTTCCTCGGAAGCGAAGAAGGCGACGGAAGCGGCCACGTCTTCCACCGTCGGGGGACGTCCAATCGGATAGCGGGCGTCGCGCAATTTACGCGCCTCTTCCACGGTCAAGTCCTTTTCGTCCATGCTGGAGGGGTTGACCACGTTCACAGTAATTCCATTTTTAGCTTCTTCCAGGGCGAGCGAACGAGATAACGCAACCACCGCGGCCTTGGCCGAGGCATATGCGCTGATTTTTGCCTGACCGAACGCGCGCTCCGCACCGACCGCACCCAGATTAATGATGCGCCCCCAGCGCCCCTTGCGCATGTATGGCAAGGCGGTTCGGCACATGAGGAAGACGCTCACTACGTTGGAGTCGAAGATGCTTTTCCATTCCTCGACGGAAGATTCCGCCAAGGTGTTCCAGCGAAAATCACCAACATTGTTGACCAGGATGTCGATGCGGCCAAAGCGATCGGCCACGGTCTTTACGAGTTGTTCGGCGCGGCCCGGCTCGGTGATGTCTGTCTCGACAGCAACGCAATCCGCTCCGAGGGCCTGCATGTGGCGCAAGGCGGTTTGCGCCGCCGCTTTATTGACGCGATACGCAAAAGCTATCCGCGCGCCTTCCTGGGCCAGGCGCAGCGCGATCCCCCGGCCAATTCCCCGGCTTCCTCCCGTCACCAGCGCAACCCGGTTTCGCAGCGACATTCGTCTCCTCATCGTCCTTTTCGCGCATCGGTTACAACACCAAGTTCAGCTACCGAGCATATCAAATCTCACACGGAACTATTTCAACTTCGCCACAATGACGGTCATATCGTCGACTTGTTCGGGACTGCCGGACCATTCTTCCGCGGCGGTCATCAGCGCGGTGGCAATTTTCCCCGGGTCTGATTGTCGGTCGCGTTGCGCCGCCGCTTCCAGACGCGATACGCCGAATTCTTCGCCATAAGCGTTCTCCGGCTCGACCAAACCGTCGCTATAGGCTATGAAGACCGAATCACAGGGAACGTCCACAACACCTTCCTGGTAAGGATAGTCTTCCAGGATGCCCAGCACCATGCCGCCTACGTCCAGATGCATGGCTTTGGCCTCGGAAAGACAAAACCCGGGAAGATGCCCGGCATTGGTGTAGCGGAGCCTGCGCGTCTCGCTGTCGTAAACGGCCACCAGAAATGTGGCGAAGCGGTCTTCTCCGGTATTGCGCACCAAGTGTTTGTTCAAGCGTCCCACGAGTTCGGCGGTGCTGAGCTGTTCGTTTCCCGGTGTCAAAAGCTGGCTGCGCAGAGCGGCCTGAAGACTGGCCATCAACAGCGCCGCGGAAATTCCCTTTCCGGATATATCGCCCAGCGCGATGGCTACGCGAGTTGCGTCCAATTGGATGAAATCGTAATAATCGCCGCTGACCGAGCGTGCAGCGCGGCAGATGGCTTCGATTTCCACACCCTTCACCTGAGGAAAACTGCGCGGAAAAAGCTGGTCCTGCACTTCGCGGGCGATGGAGATTTCGTTTTCGAGGCGCTGCAGCTGTTTCTGCTCGCTGATTAGGCGGCTGATGGAGCTGGTCATGGTGTTGAACGATTCCCCGAGGACGCCCAACTGGTCTTTGCGTTCGATAGCCACGCGGTGCGAGAAGTTTCCCTCCTGCACGAACTGCGTTGCGCGATACAGCTCCGAAACCGTGCCAGTGATGGCCCGCGCCAGCACGATGCCGATAATCAGAGCAGCCAATTCAATGACCAGAAAGACCCCGGCCAGGAGCTGAATCTGGAAGACACGTGCTCCGCTAAACTCACCGACAGAAGCAAAAATCCGGTGGTTCAATTGCGAACGCCGCGCTTTGAAGAAGGCGAACACGGGATGGGAGCGCTCGACGGTGCCCTCCGGCGAGACATAAGCCGCCTCGAGTTTGGAAAATCCTTCCACTTCGGGATCCAGCCGCGACTCTGGCGGCAAAAGGTCGCGGCTGTTCTTGATACGTCCGATGGCCATATAGTCCTTCGCCCCAATGCGCACGGACTTCTCGCTTGAACCGGCTTCGACGGTTTGCGCCAGGGTAATATCGATGGGGCCGAGGTCCGGCGCCAGCCTTTCCAGTAGTTCGGGGGTAAAGGGTGCGCTGAGTTCCACAAATCGTGTACCTGGCCGAATCTCCAGCTCCCTTATTCCTGCCAGATGCAGAACATTGCCACGCTGGATCATTCCCGAAAACGAGCGGGCGGAGGGACCTGCCAGGTCATGGAAAAATTCGGGCGTGATCTCGAAACTCACGCGCAGGCCGGGAAATTGCGCGCCGACAATGCGTTTGGCCTGTTGCGTCAGGAGCTCTTTTTTGGCGGATTCCTGCATGGTTGCGGGGAGAGAGGCTTCGGTTGCAGCCAGCGCCGCGGCCGCATCGGACAAGCGGACTACCCTGTCTTCCACGTCGTGGTAGAGCAGGTAGGCACCGAGTTGCGAATAAAGAATCTGCGAAAGCATGGTGGCCAAGGCCAGGAGGAGTACGATGGGAACCACGGACAAAAACAAGTAGCCGAGAGCGAGTTGATTTCTGAGGCTCCAGAGCAATTGGGCGCGCCAACGGGTCCAGAAGCGGTAGAGGACGTAAACGACCGCAGCGAGGCCGAGAAATGGAAGCCGCCTTGATACGGCAGAGTCGCCCAGCAGATTTAAAGCTGCGGCCAAGCCCAGCGCGCAGATCGCTAACGCCACCCAATCCAGCCTGGACAGGCTTTTCCAGAAAAATTTCTGCGGGTTTCCCGTGGGGCTCATGGCCGTGGAATCAGAAGAAACACTTTACCTGATTCAGGGGAAGAGGACGAGCCGGGACTACGAGCCTTGCGAGTTGCGAACCTTGCTGTGCTTGACGCTGTAGGTGAAATAGATGACCATCCCAATGACCAGCCACACGACAAGGCGTACCCAGGTAATCGCATTGAGGCTGGCCATCAACCCCAGAGAAACGATAATCCCCAGTATCGGGACGACCGGCACCAGGGGGGTCCGGAACGGGCGATTCAGATCCGGCCGGCGCACACGGAGGATCAATACCGCGGCACAAACGATGACGAACGCCAGCAGCGTGCCGATGCTTACCATCTGGCCCAGGCTGCCGATGGGAACCAGGGACCCGAACAAAGCCGCACCAAAGCCGACGACGGCGGTGGACTTCCAGGGAGTACGGAACTTCGGGTGAATTTCGCCGGCCCACTTCCAGAGCAACCCATCGTGAGCCATGGAGTAGAAAACGCGCGATTGACCTAAAAGCATCACGAGCATCACGGTGCTGAGTCCGGCGAGCGCACCGGCATTCACCACGTAACTGCCCCACTTGACGCCGGTTTCGCGGATGGCCAGCGACACGGGCGCGCCAATATTCAGCCGCGAGTAGTGCACGGTGGCGGTCAATAAACCCGAGACCAGAATGTACAGAATCGTGCAGATGATGAGAGAACCGAGAATGCCAACGGGCATGTCTTTTTGCGGGTTTCGTGCTTCCTGAGCAGCCGTGGATACGGCATCGAAGCCAATATACGCGAAGAAAACGACGGCACCGCCGCGCAAGACTCCGGACCAACCGTAAGAGCCGTATGCACCGGTATTGGGGGGCAGGAATTCGTGCCAGTTCGTGTGAACGAGGGCGGGATGCTTGAGAACGAAAGGCAACGCCACAGCGATAAATGTAAGAACGGCAATGAGCTTGACGAAAACGATACCAGTGTTGAAGTTCGCTGACTCCCGGATGCCGACGATCAGAATGATGGTGACCGCTACAATCGCCAGAAAAGCAACCAGGTTGAAAACGGCGGTGGCTTGCGGCAAGCCGGCGAGTTGATCGGGCGCGAGATTGAGAGAAGTCACGGGCGACCAGCGGCCGTCATATTGCACCCATTTCGCGCCGGGGACGTCGCAGATCTGCGGGGGGAGGTTGATGCCGTAGTCCTGCAAAAAAGCAACCAGAGTGCTGCTCCACCCGCTGGCAACGGTGGCCGCGCCGAAGGCATATTCGAGGATAAGGTCCCAGCCGATAATCCACGCGACGATTTCACCGAGCGTGGCGTAGCCATACGTGTACGCGGAACCGGCGATCGGGATCATGGAGGCGAATTCCGCGTAGCAAAGCCCGGCGAAGACGCAGCCGATGCCCGCGAAAACGTAGGACAACATGATGGCCGGGCCAGCGTATAGGGCAGCCGCTGAGCCGGTCAGCACGAAGATCCCAGCGCCGATAATGGCCCCTATGCCGAGGGTGACCAGGTTGATTGGGCCGAGTGCGCGCTTCAGCGAATTTTCGCCAGTCTCGCCAGCTTCCTTCATCAATACATCAAGCGATTTAGTCGCGAAGAGCGGGTTGCCCATGCAACTCCTCCTTTTTTTGCCTAAGAACAGAAAGATATGAGCACAATTATTTCCCGGCAGCACTTTCGCGCTTTGCGCGAGCCCACAGCCAGTACACCGGAAGCCCCAACAACACAATCACCATGCCCATGCCAGCTGTCTGCGTTTCATACAGCAGAAGCACACCCATGATTCCGCCGGCGGCCAATATATACAACAGTGGAAGAAACGGGTATCCGAAAGCCTTGTAGGGGCGCTCCAATTCCGGGCGACGGAACCGCAGGACAAAAATTCCCACGATGGTCAGCACATAGAACAGAAGTGCGGCGAATACTACATAGTCCAGGAGATTGCTATAAAGGTTTCCGTACGTTCCATCCGGTTTGCGCGTACGCAACAAAATCAAGACGACGATCCAGATCCCTTGATAGACCAAGGCGGTGCCGGGAACTCCCTTTTCGTTCAGCTTGCCGGTCGCACGGAAGAACAAGCCGTCTTTGGCCATGGCGTAAGCCACGCGAGAGCCCGCGAGGATCAGACCGTTGTTGCAGCCGAAAGTGGAAATGATGATGGCGATGGCCATGATCAAAGCGCCGTCGGCCCCGAACACAGCGGAAAGCGCGGCGGTAGCCACGCGATCATCGGGCGCGTTCTGGATTTGCGCCAGCGGCAGGGCACAGAGATACGCAAGATTCGCCAAGCAATAGAGTGAGATGACGATGACGGTCCCAAATACCATGGAGAGAGCCACATCGCGTTTGGGGTTTTTCACTTCCGCGCCGAGGAAACCGATATTGTTCCAGGCATCGGCGGAAAACAAAGAGCCAACCTGCGCCACAGCCAACGCCAGCAATAACCCATACCAACCGCTTCCCGCAGTGACCGTCGGTAAGATGCTTTTCAAAAACCCGACGCCCGGCTCGATGGTGTTTGCGTTGCGGATGGCCCACAGGTGCGTGAAGTTATCGGCGATCGCCGAAGCGTTGCGTGCCACAAAGACACAGATCAAGATCAGGCCGGCCAGTGACAACATTTTTGCCGAAGTGAAGATGTTCTGGATCCATTTGCCCAGGCGAACCCCGCGCGTATTGAGATAGGTGAGAAAAATAATCATCAGCACGCCTACAAACTGCTGCACGGAGAGGCTGATGGCAAATTTGGACGAAAAGTTGATCGGACGAATGAGGTAGGAGGTGGGGGAAATTTTCGGGAAAAGCACTCCCAGATAACGCGCAAAGCCGATGGCCACGGCCGCTATGGTACCGGTCTGAATCACCAGGAACAGCGTCCAACCGTACAAAAAGCCCCACAGCGGAGAAAACGCTTCGCGCAGGTAAACATATTGGCCGCCGGCGTGGGGATACAGCCCAGCCAGTTCTCCGTAGGAAAGCGCGGCAGCGATGGTCAGGGTGCCACTCAGAATCCAAGTCAGCAGCAATCCGCCGGCGGAGCCCGTTTGCCGGGCGATGTCCGCAGCAACGATGAAAATGCCCGAGCCAATCATCGAGCCGACGACAATCATCGTGCCGTCGAACAGTCCGATGGCCTTTACAAACCCGTGTTCGTGTTTGCCTGCCTGCGTGGAGATCGCGCTGGTAGCCTCGGCCATGCGTGGTGTGCCTTAGCGGGAGGCCGCGGGGTTCGCGGCTTCCAGTCGTAGGATGTATTCGCGTGCCCTGCTTGCGGGGTCCTTGGCCTGCAGGATGTCGCTGATTACGGCCACGGAATCGGCTCCTGCCGCGAGGACTTCGGGGGCGCGGTCGAGCGTGATGCCACCAATGGCCACAATGGGCTTCCGCGTAAGGGCACGCACACGCCGCAACAATTCCGTACCCACCACGGGATCGGGATTCGCCTTGCTGCTGGTCGGGAAAATAGGACCCACGGCTATATAATCCGCCGAAGTGACGGTGGCTTGTTCAAATTGTTTGAGGTTGTGCGTCGAAACTCCAACCCAGCGGTCCGGCCCAATTATTGCACGCGCCTGTTCCGGGGAAAGATCCTCCTGGCCTACATGGACGCCCGAGGCGCCGGAGAGGTAAGCCACCTCCGGGCGATCATTCACAAAAAAAGAGCAGCCCGCTTCGCGCGCGACATCCGCGATGGCGCGCGATTCGCTAAATTGCTCCCGGACACCCGCCTTTTTGTCGCGGTACTGCAGCAACTGAACGCCGGCTGCGATCAATCTTTTAGCTGTATCCCTGGCTGGTTCCGTCAACATGCCTGCGTCTAATATCACATACAACCTGGGCATCACAAGACGCATGAGGCGCTATTTTCCGTTGCCGTTGAGGATTTTTTCGATGAAGTGGGTATCCATCTTGCCGGCTTCGAAGTCCTTATGGGCCAGGATGCGCCGCTGGAGCGGAATGGAGGTCTTAATACCCTCGATGACAAACATTTCTAGCGCGCGCTTCATTCTGCCGATGGCTTCCGCGCGGTCGCGGCCTTTCACAATGAGCTTTGCCACCAGTGAATCGTAGTACGGCGGGATGACGGCGCCGGAATAGGCGGCGGAATCGACGCGGACTCCAGTACCTCCAGGGGCCTGGAATGTGGTGATGCGGCCGGCCGAGGGAACAAACGTTTCTGGGTCCTCGGCGTTAATGCGGCATTCGATGGAATGTCCGGTGAAATGCATCTCGCCCACCGCATCTTGCAGCTTCTCGCCAGCGGCGATCCGGATTTGCGACTTCACGAGATCGACGCCGGTGACAAATTCGGTTACCGGGTGCTCCACCTGGATGCGCGTGTTCATCTCGATGAAGTAGATGGAGCCGTCGCTGTCCATCAGGAATTCGACCGTGCCCGCGTTGGTGTATTCGATGGCTTCCAAAGCCTTCACGACCTTATCGCCCAGTTCTTTGCGGCGTCTCGCGCTGATGGCCGGCGATGGGGATTCTTCCACAAGTTTTTGATGGCGGCGCTGGATTGTGCACTCACGTTCACCAAGGTGGATGACTTTTCCGTGCTGGTCGCCGAGGACCTGAACCTCAATGTGCCTAGGATGCTCCAGGAACTTCTCCATATAGACATCCGGAGTGCCAAAGGCCTGTTGCGCCTCGCTGCGCGCCGTCTGATAAGCGGAGAGAAGATCCGCCTTACCGCGTACCACGCGCATGCCGCGGCCTCCTCCGCCAGCCGCCGCTTTCAGAATGAGCGGGAACCCGACACGGTCGGCTTCGCTCGAGAGTTGCTCCTCACCCTCGACCACGCCGTCGCTGCCGGGAATTGTGGGCAGGCCCTGTGTCTTCATCTCCCGCCTGGCGCGGTCCTTTTCGCCCATCATCTCGATCACTTCTGGCTTGGGACCTATGAAAGTGATTTCCGAGGCTTCGCAGACACTGGCGAAATTCGCGTTTTCCGAAAGGAAGCCGTAACCGGGATGGATGGCGTCTACGTTAGTGATTTCCGCTGCGCTGATGACCTGGGGAATGTTCAAATAGCTTTCGCTGCTGCGCGCCGGACCGATACACACCGCTTCATCGGCAAATCTCACGTGAAGCGAGTTGCGGTCGGCCTCCGAATAGACGGCCACGGTGGCGATGCCGAGTTCCTTGCAGGCACAGATGACTCGCAGGGCGATTTCCCCGCGATTCGCAACTAGGATTTTCTGGAACATAGTCAGGCAGGCCGCTTATCGCTTACGGCTCGGGCGAATCCCGAAAAGCGGTTGCCCATACTCCACCGGCGCCCCATTTTCGACAAAGATTCGTAATATTTCCCCGCTAATCTCCGACTCAATCTCGTTCATAAGTTTCATGGCTTCGACGATGCAGAGCGTCTGCCCCTTATCCACATGCGAGCCGACTTTGACAAAAGCTTCGGCGCCGGGACTCGGCGAAGCATAGAAGGTACCCACAATCGGAGAGTTGATCAGGTGCAGGTCTTCCCCGCCGCGGACATCCACGTCGGGTTCCAGAGCCCTGCTGGGGGCCTCAGGTGCACTGCTGGCCAGGGCGGAAGAGACGATAATCTCCGGCGCCGGCCTGGGCGCAGCTACCACCATGGTTGCTCCCGGCTTTTTCAGCCGGATGCGCAGGTCCCCACGAGAGTATTCAAACTCCTCCACATTGTGCTCGCTCATGAAGCGCAGCAATTGTTCAATTTGCCCGATTTCGGGATTCGCAAACGACGGGCTCGCACTCGCCTTCGGGGACTTTTTCCGTTTCATGCCTTTTTCAAAGTTCGATAAGATCCCGCGTGACGCGGGTCAAAACTTCTCTGCTTCCCTGCTGGACTACCACATCGTCTTCAATCCGGATGCCGCCAACACCTTTCATGTACATCCCGGGTTCTATGGTAATCACATGATCAGCTTCGAGTCGAACGGCCTGATCGCGGGCGACCCGGGGATCCTCATGCACTTCCAAGCCTAACCCATGGCCGGTACTATGCACAAAATACCGGTCCAGCCCGTCTTTGTTGAGGACTTCCCGCGCCGCGGCGTCCACTTCTCCGCAGGTCACACCGGCCTTGACGGCCGCTACTGCCGCTTGTTGTGCCGTCTGAACCGACCGATACCACCCCTGGACGCGTTTGCTGGCACGCCCAAGGTGCACGGTGCGCGTCATGTCGCTGCAATAGTGGCCGAGTATAGCACCCAGGTCTAAGACGACCAACTCATTTTTCCTCAACTTCTTGGCGGTGGGCCGTGCGTGCGGCAAGGCGCCGCGGGCTCCGGAGGCGACAATCGTCTCAAACGAGGGCCCGTTGGCTCCGCGCATTTTCATCTGGTATTC
>DATFSI010000092.1:0-3857 GCA_035262705.1 Candidatus Acidiferrum sp.
GATGAACCTGGAACTGGACTTGGAACGGATTGCGACGCAGGAGCGGGAATTGCATTTGCCGCACTTTGATTCGAATGTGGCGTGGAAACTGGGTTCGCGGCTCAGGGACTTGGCCGCGGCGCGCCAGGCGGCGATCGTGATTGACGTGCGGCGATTTGGCCAGCCGCTTTTCTATTGCGCGCTGCCGGGGACTTCGCCGGATAATTACGCCTGGGTGCGGAGAAAGATCAATACCGTAGCTAGGTTTCATAGGAGTTCGTATGCCGTGGGCCTGGACCTGCAACGGCAGAATAAAACGCTGTTCGAGAAATATGGGCTTCCGCTGAGCCAGTATGCGGCGCATGGCGGCGGCTTCCCTCTGGCGGTTGCAGGCGCCGGGATTGTGGGCTGCGCGACGGTGTCCGGCATTCCGCAGCGTTCCGATCACGAACTGGTGGTGGAAGCCTTGTGCCAAGAGCTCGGGCGCGACTACAAAACGCTTGCGCTTCTGAGTGACGGCTAGGCGCCACGACGGCCTGGCTGAAAGCGCAGTTACAAAAATAAGTTCTTTGACTCTTTGTAACTAGCTTGTGTCATCATGGCGCGTGCAGGTGGGCCAATGGAAGCGGAATCCCAGCACATAGCGCCGATCAGAGGTTCGGAACGCATCGTCTTCATTGATGTTTTGCGCGGCCTGGCGCTGTTCGGAATATTGGCCGCCAACATGCGCGGCTTCTTCGCGCCGCTTGATTGCTACGAGCACATCGGAGTGCTCTATCACGGCACCGCCGACGTGGTGACGCAGTGGTTCATTGATGCGCTGGTCCAGGGAAAATTCATCACCATCTTTTCCTTCCTGTTTGGGCTCGGTTTTGCTATCCAGATGAGCCGGGCCGAGGCCCATGGGGTACGCTTCCTGAGCTTTTATCCGCGGCGGTTACTCGCGCTTGCCCTTTTCGGTGTACTCCACGGCGTGCTCATTTGGGCGGGAGACGTTCTTCTTACTTACGCACTTTCCGGGGCAATTTTGCTGCTTTTCCGAAATCGCCAACAAAAAACGTTGCTCTGGTGGGCGGGCGGATTGTTTGCGTTGCCAATCGTAGCCGCCACCATCTTTCTTGCGGTGTTCTTCAGCCATTTGCACCGGCCGTGGATGGATCCGGAACGGCCGGACGTGCAAAAGCTGCACGCAGTCATCCAGATATATGCGCACGGCACGACCCGGCAAATCATGGCCCAAAACTGGGTGGAATGGGTGCACTTTTTGCGTACACAATTGTTTGCGATCTATGCGACTGCATTGTTTCTGCTGGGAATGTGGGTATGGCGGGCTGGGATTGTGCAGCGGCTGCCCGAGTATAAACCGATCCTGAAGCGCATTTGCGCGTGGTGCATCCCCATCGGGCTGGCGTTGAGCGCGTATGTAGCAACGATGAAGGCGGTCCTGCCTCCCGCCAAATTTTCGCTATGGGGCTGGTTTGCCGCGATTCTGTACTTGCCGGGTTCGCATATCTTGAGCGCGGGTTACATTTCGGGATTGGCGCTGCTTTTCCTGAACAAAAAGTGGAGACCAAAACTGATGTCATTTGCCGCCGTCGGCCGGACGGCGTTGACCAATTACCTGCTGCAATCGGTAATCTGCACCTTGTTCTTCTACCACTATACGACCGGCCTCTACGGACGAATCGGTCCGGCAATCGGGCTAGTGCCGACGGTCATTCTTTATGGGGCACAGGTCGCGGTCAGCAACTGGTGGCTGCGGCGATATCGCTTTGGTCCAATGGAATGGCTGTGGCGCGGCATGACCTACGGAAAATTCCCGACGATGGCGCAGAACGAAGAGCTGGTCATGGCCGAAGCGTGAGGCCTTTTCAGGCAGGGAAGCAAATCTGAACCATGAGGATGCAATACGCGGAGGCTTTGCGCCAACTGGCGTTGGCTCCCGCTCCACCAACCAAAGCGATCCTGAAGGGGGCGGTGACTCCCGATGCGAAGATTTCCTGGACCGCGGAAGAGGATCCCGCGCGCGCGGGTTTTGAAATTCTGTGGCGCGAAACCACAGAGACGCAGTGGCAAGTCTACGATTATGTGACCAACCGAATGGATACCACTTTGAAAGGGATTTCCACCGATAATTACTATTACGCGGTGCGCACGCTGGGGAAGAATGGAGCGCGGTCCGTCGCGGTTCCCACAGAACCAAATTGAAACGCGCTTTGCTGGGTCGCAATCTATAGCCGAAGCAGAACGCGGACTCTTTAAGTCGTAGTTTTTGCTGAAAATTTCATCTTTTTTCTAAATTGTCCTTGTAAATCGCGCACAAAGTCGTAGAGTGAGAACATCCTTTCGGCCTTCCTTGACCGTTTCAAGGTTAGGAAGATCCCACCTCTTCCCGCGAGCCCCGCCCGTCATTGCCGTTTGGACGTTCGTGCCGGCATGGAAGCATCCAAACGCCGACAACGGAATCGGGAGACCAGAAAGGATGCCGAGCAATAGCGAAACATCGGCCCTGCTTGGGGGTTGAATCCCATAAGAACCTCCGCTCGCGGGAACGATGGATGGTCCGGCAAACGCGCCGAAAGAGGCCCGGGCAAAAGGGATACGCCAAAATGTTTATAGGTCACGGACAATTCAGGCCAACCCCGGCAGACTTTTGGTTAGGGTACGCGTTCTAGTACGACAACGAAAGCGGTCGGCAAGACTGCGTTCGTTGATCTCACGTCAGGGAGAAGCAACAACATGGAAACAACGAAGAAGCAGCTTGGGATGCTTACGTTGGCCGCGGCGCTCTTTGCGGGCGCAGGTCTGCTCAGTGCACCGGCGAAAGCGGACACGGCTGCGGGCGAGGCCACTTTCAAGGCCAAGTGCGTCGCATGCCATGGTGCGGATGGCAAGGGGAAAGCATCGATGGCGGGAACCGACCTCACGTCCGCGGATGCGCAGAAGATGAGCGACGCGGACCTGGGCGGGGTCATCACCAACGGCAAGGCGCCGAAAATGCCTCCGTACAAATCGCTGAGCGCAGATCAGGTGAAAGACCTGGTTTCGTTTATTCGGACACTGAAGAAGTAGTTTTGGGAGAACCGACTCAAGGTTTCGGCACGGAGCGCCCGGCTCCAGACGCCCCGTGCCAATTCGCAGTACAAACTAAGGAGGAAGAATGAAGAAAGTTCTGACGGGAATCGCATTAGTCGCAATGCTCGGCCTGGTCGCGTTTGCTCAAGATACGGCCAAGGGCGAAGCCACGTTCAAAGCGAAGTGCGCGGGTTGCCACGGCCCGGATGGCGCGGGCAAGCAAGCCATGAAGTCGCCCTCAATCAAGGGCAAGACCGCCGAAGACATCAACAAGGTCATCGCCTCTTCGCCGAAGCACGCCGGGCTGAAGAGCTTGTCCGCGGACGAAATCAAGGACCTCGCCGCTTTCCTGGGCACCCTGAAGTAGTCGCGGCCGGAAACCGCCGCTCGCGGTTTTCGTTTGGAAATTGACTTTACCAAGGAGGAACCCAACCCGTTCCCCTTGGCGAAGTTCTGGCGAACGTAACCCGCTTGCCAGGCAAGTTCACCGCCGGGCCTGTCTCTCTAGGCCCGCAGAGTATGGGCTAGTCCAGAGGCCCTGGCGAATCCTTCGCCGGGCTCTAAATCGCGTGAAAAAAAACTTGGGAGTCATCCGTATGAGTGCACAAACCACGGTCAAGGATTGGTCGCGCCTGCTGTATTACTTCGTGCAGAACACCATCAGCCTGATCGGCGTCGGCTTCACTACCGGCAGCGCGATTACCCTGATCGCCTTCTGGGTGTATGACTTCCTGCTTCCCGGACCGCCGCACCCGTACGTTGGAATTCTGATCTTCCTGATCCTTCCAGGCGTTTTCGTGATG
>DATFSI010000093.1:0-13344 GCA_035262705.1 Candidatus Acidiferrum sp.
CTGGCGCGTCGAATTTGCCTGCGGCGGCCGCGCCGAACGCCTCGCCACCGATGACCTCGCCCGCCAGCGCGCCCTCGTCGCCTCCCTGAGCTGTGCGGTAGAAGACTTGCCCATGGCCATCGAAAACCTCACCGCCGAACGCGACGCTCATTTCAAAAGCCTGCGCTCTGCTTTGCAGCAACTCGCGGAAGCCCGCGCCGCCCAACTCGTTGGCGAGGCTTCCGCAGGCGCCAATGGCTTCCGCCTCGTGGCTCACGTCCTCGATGGTGTTCACCCGGAGTTGCTGCTCCCCTTGGCCACCGAAATCGCCAAACACGAACGCACTGTCGCCATGCTCATCCTGGCAGAGTCCGGTCAGTTGGTCTTCGCCCAACACCGCGCCGCTGGCAAGGACATGGCCGCCATCCTCAAATCTGTGCTGGCCACACATCCTGGTAAAGGCGGTGGCAGCAAGGATTTCGTCCGCGCCAAGCTGGCCGATGCCGCCGCCTCGCCCCGCGCCCTCGACCTCGCCAGCCGCCTGGCCCGCCCCTGACGCACAAAAATAGCTACGACTGGTCTAGTCAACGCTACGCGGCAATCGGATACACTTGGCCCGTAAATTTCTTCGTGAGGATCGCGGCTCCAACCGGGTGATCCTATACTCTCTGTCCAGCGGCAAGGAGCGCGGGAAGCAAACGGGCCAGCTGGTGGCCCTTTCCGCCTCGGCGGGTGCCCTGTGACTGCAGAATGTCCCGGGACGCCTGGGAGATTTACGCGCTGGATAGCCTGGAAAAGACGGACCAATTCACCTTTCTGAACCAGATTGCCATGGCCGATTTCGTCGAAGGCAAAAAGCTCTTTGTGCTGGCCGGTGACCAGACCGGTTATTTGCCGCAGCCCGGCCCCTCCGAGCACTCGGCAGCAAATGCCCCCAGCAGTAACTCCCCCAAATAAAACGACTGTTCTCATCCAACTTTCCGGAGTACGATGCGGGTAATCTCCCTGGCCGGGCCCTACCTAACTTCAGGAGGAATTCATGACAGGTCGCTTCCGGTTGCTCCTTGGAGCACTGCTTGTGGTTTCTACGGGACTCCTGCTTCTCTCCAGTACCAGCGCATTTTCTTCTCCAGGCAATGATTTCGCGATTACCTCGAGTTATATCGAAGCCTGCAGTTGCGACATGTTCTGCCCCTGTTATTTCAACACCCACTCCACCCACCATGGTCATGAACACTATTGCCGCGCTAACCTCGTGTTCAAGGTGGACGAGGGCCACTACAAAGACGTCAAGCTCGACGGCGCCAAGGTATGGCTATCCAGCGATTTGGGTTCTGAGTGGACTACCGGGAAGGATTCCTGGATGGTCCTGACTTACGACCCGAGCGTTACGGAACCTCAGAAGGCTGCATTGAAAGATATCGTTCTGCAGCTCATGTCCGCGATTAACTGGCAGTCCGTGAAGACCGATACCGCCGCCTTCAGTTGGAACATTGACACCAAGACCGGCGTAGCCACGGCCAAGCGCGACGACGGCAAGGCCGAAGTAATCCTCGACCGCTGGAAGGGCAATAATCCTGGCGATGAGACGGTGATGAAGAACCTTACCTATTGGGGCGCGCAGTCCAACGATGGTTTCCGCATGTGGAAGTCGCGCCGTGAACGCTACGAAGGCCAGGGCCAGAAGTTCGATTACAGCGACACCAATGGCTTCCTGATCACCATCCACTACTCAGGAACCGCAAAGTAGACAAAATCGGGAGTACACGGCTTACCGTTTGCTGAAAAACTCCAGCTCCCGAAGAGGCCTACGCCTTGGCTTTAATCGCCGCCAACGCGCGCCCCAGGGCTGGCTGTTGTTTCAGCCAGTTTTTTTCAACCTCCAGGAGGATGCGGCGCCCCAGGGAAGAGAACAGTGCCCGTGTCTCTTCCGGCTTTCCATTCGCTGAACGCAGAAAATCCAGTAGGGCCACGGGCGCCTGCGTGCCCACGGCCAGAATGCCCAGCCCGTGTCCGTGTTCAAAATTAAAGCTGGGAAACTTCGGCGCCATTTCTGCCCAAAGCTGGTGCACCCCGAATCCGCGTGCCCTTTCCGTTGTGTCGTGAAAAATTACCACCCCGCGTTCGCTCATCTTTGGCAGCCAGCTCTCGTAATCCTTCTTCACTGCATCGTAGAAATGCAGCCCGTCGATGTGCAGCAGGTCCACAGAACCGTTCGCCATGCGCGGCAACGCTTCATCAAACGTCATGCGCAGCAGCGTGGAAAATCCTTCGTAGCGCCGGTGAAACTCCCGCAGGTCCTGATATACCGATTCCTTGTACATACCGGCATGCTCGTCGCCCACCCACGTGTCCACGGCATAGCAGCGCGTGCCCAGCTTCAGTTCGTCAACCGCCTGGCAGAACGCGCAATAGGAGACGCCGCGCTGCGTGCCCAGCTCCACAATCACCCTCGGCTGCAAAATCTCGACAAGAAACATGGCCAGCGGAATGTGCTCGTTCCAGCTGGATTTCTTTTGCATCCGTGTGGGCAGGCGGTAGAGCAGCTTCGAATCAAGCGGATTGAAGGCTATGGACATGCATTCATTTTACACGCACGTGCGCGAGAGATGCCCGGTACCCTGAGGAATTGTCTTCTCTAGAAAAACCGCGTCCGCACGCGCTCCGGCAGGTTGGCCAGGTCCACGATCGTCAGAAAATCGATGGTCTTGAATTCGCGGTCAATCGCCGGAGGCCCGCAAATCCGCCCGGAAATCTCCAGGTACGCGCGGAACAATCGCGGCGGCCGGTCTGCCTTCACAGGCTCTCCCGTCGCCACGCACGCCTGCCCCGGTTGTGGCAGGGTGCGCAACGCAGGTTCGATCAGGTATTTGTCCTTCAGTGAGTCATACATCGCCATGCCGTAGTTTTCGTCCTGCGACGATATCGAGCTGCATCCGATCAGCCACCGCGACTCGTGCCGCGTCGCGTACACGGCGATCCCTTTCCACAGTGCGTGTAGCACCATGATGTTGCGGAAATCCACATGCACGCACGCGCGGCCCAGTTCCAACACCTGCCGCCGGATCGGCTCGTACACCGAAAAATCGAAAATCTGGTTGCCGTAATATCCCAGGTTGCGTCGCGCTACCTCGCCGGTCTGCAGCCGGTATGTCCCCACCAGCTTCCCCGACTCCAGGTCGGTCACCATCAGGTGGTCGCAGAAGTTGTCGAAGGGGTCGATGTCCAGCCCATCTCGATCCGAAGTGGACAGCCCTTCCCCTAACTCGACATTAAAGACGGAATACCGGAGGCGCTGGCAGGCGATCAGATGCTCGGGCTTGTGGGCAAGGCTGACACGGAATAGCGAAGTTTCGGTTAAGAGTGGATCGCTCGTTACCGTTTTCACAGTTGACCTCTGACTTTGCCCTGAGTGTCGCGTGCCCGAAGTTGCGGCAATGTTTCAATCAGGTTATTTTCGCGTTCACACTGTGTACTGTTACGAACCGTTCCCCAACCTAAACCTAAGTTTACCCGGATGCCCGACGAAAGGGAACTCCGCAAAAGAAATGCCCAGTTGCCCAGTTGCTTCGCAGCCACACCTGCACTCCCGGCCAGTTCAGGGAGCCGTTGACGCGCCTGCATCATAGGTAGTGGAGAGCTTGCAACCAGGGCAAGCCGAGTCGGCCGCGTTGATGTCGCTACCGGGATTTTGACCGTCCGACGCGGCAAACCGACGGAAAAGGGAAGCAGAGAAGCGCTCACCCGTCAAGGTAATAAATAGAAGGCCCCGCAGGAAGCGCGAAACAAACGTGTGGGAGTTTGGGTTATTCTGTTAACAGGTATGAATCGAAGAATGAATCTGTCCTCAGTTCCCGGGCCTCCTAGAAGGCCTTTCCGCACAAGCGGCCACGTGCCGGGTGTGTCCCGGCCCTCCATGTTGGGATTGCCTGTTGTACTCGTCCTTGTTCTTCTGTTTGCGCCCTTCTCGGCGTTCGGCCAGAAGAAGACTTCGCAAACCACCAGCTCCATTCACGGCACCGTTACTGCCCAGAACGGTGCGGTCTTGGCCGGCGCCACCGTGCAACTCGTTCGCAACGGCTCTACAAACGTCACCGCCTCTGCCGACACCGACGAGATGGGCCACTACGAATTCCAGAACCTAGAACCCGGCGAATACTCCGTCTCCGTCGCCGGTGTCGGCTTCCGCAAAACCGAAATTACTCTTCTCGTAAAGGCCGGTGACCGGAAAATTCAGGATTTCAGCCTGCCGCTTGCAGGCGTCTCCGAAACCGTGGAAGTCACCGGCTCGGAGCCCGCCATCTCCACCGAAAGCGCCTCAGCCCCGGTCGCCGTGGTCACGAATTCTCAGCTGGTCACCCTCCCCACCGCCCAGGAAAAGGTCAAGGAAGTCATCCCCGTGACCCCTGGCGTAGTGCAGACGCTCGACAGCAAGTTGGTCTTCAAAGGTTCCGACGAAAATCAAAGCCTCTTGATTATCAATTCCACGCGCAACACCGACCCCGTCACCGGTAGCTTCGGCATCACCGTGCCCACCGATGCGGTCGAATCCTTTGCCGTTTACAAGACGCCCTATGACGCCAGTCTAGGTAGTTTTTCCGGCGGTCTTACCACTATCGAGACCAAACCGCCGGCCGACTCGTTTGATTTCAATTTAAACCGACTCGGCATCACCGTCTTGGGCAAAAACGGCCACACCGCCGGACTCGGCGGCGCTTCCCCTGCCATCTCCTTCGACGTTCCCTTGATTGCACACAAATTGCTTCTTTCCGAGTCTTTTCAGTACGAAATGAAGAAAACCACCGTCGAAGGATTGCCCTGGCCTAATGACATCACCAAGCGTGAGGGATTTAATTCCTTCACCACCTTGGAAGCGATTCTCTCCAAGAAACACATCCTTACCATGACGCTCAACGCCTTTCCCCTGCGTACAGAGCATTATGACATCAGCGCCCTGGTTCCTTATCCTGCGTCCAACAACCTGAACCAAAGCGGCGTCGCCTTCGCGGCTGCCGATCGCTACCAGTTCGACTCCCGCGACGTTCTCTCCACCGTTGCCCAGTACACGCGATTTGACAGCACTGCCCAGGGCCAAGGCTCCGCCGACATGTTGATCACTCCCCAAGGGTGGGGCGGCAACTATTTCAATGCCTGGTCTCGTCGCGGTAAGGAGTTTCAGTTCCTAACCGATTACGAATTCTGCACGAAGCACTGGCTGGGTTCCCATGAAATTCGCTTGGGAGAGGATATTGACTGGCGGAGTTTCTATGGAATCACCAACTCTCATCCTATCCAGATCCTCGCGGCGGATGGCTCGCTGACGCAGACCATCAATTTCGGTGCCGCGCTTCCCCAGGCTCCCTCGGATACCATTTTTGCCGAATTCGTTCAGGATCATTGGCTGTTGCGTTCCAATCTGAGCCTCGACCTCGGCTTGCGCTTGAGCACGGAAACCTACGGCTTTCCCGCGGAGTTGGCCCCCAGAATCGGTCTGGCCTACTCGCCGGGCAAAGACGAAAAAACGGTCATTCGCGCCGGAGCCGGCTTCTTCTATGGCGTACTGCCTTTGCTGGCCGCCAACTGGTCGGACAATCCCGCGCGAACCATCACCGGCTTCGACGCCGCTGGCGTGCCGCTCGGGCCTCCGGTTACCTATACAAACGCCTACACCGCTGGCTTCAACCCGCTGGTATCTCCGGTGTTGCCTTCGCAGACCGATACCACGCCGCGCAACTTTACCTGGAATGCCGGCGTCGTCCGCGAACTCCACAAAAATTTACAGCTTGATCTCGGCTACCTTACCAGCCACGCCAGCTATCTCTTCACTGTCGAGCCCTTCACCGGCGCCCTGAATCAGCCGTCCTATCTCGGCCTTACCAACAGAGGTTCTTCTCTGTATCACGAAATGGCCGTCACGTTGGATTACAAGTTTCGCCGCACCGATCAGGTCAAGGCCACTTACATCTGGAGTCAGGCGCGTGGAAGCCTCAACAGTCTCTCCAGCGTCATGATCCCCTTTGCCGCTCCCGTCATTCGTCCGGACGTTTACGGCATCCTGCCCTCTGACATTCCCAATCGCGTGATTGCCTGGGGCATTCTTGCCCTGCCCTGGAAACTGACGCTCAGTCCCCTGGTCGATATTCACTCTGGCTTTCCGTACTCAGCGATCGATGTCACGCAGCAATACGTCGGCACTCCCAATGGCCGCCGCTTCCCGGAATTTTTCTCCTTGGACTTTAAGGCTTACCGCACCTTCCGCATTCCTTACGTTAAGGGGAAGGGCGGTAAGGAGCACCACTTCCGCCTGGGCGTCTACACGCTGAACGTGACCAATCACGGAAACTTCAGCACCGTCTACAACAACGTTGCCTCTCCCAACTTTGGCCAGTTTGTCGGGTTTTTGTACCGCCACGAAGGCATGACCCTCGATTTTGTGGATTGATCGGCGGCCCAGCCTTTCTTCCCAGCGACGACTCATAGGCCGCGATTCATTTTTCGGGATTCGCGGCTTTCTGTCATACTTCGGCTCTCCAGCCCAAAACGTGCCAACATCGACCCGATGGCCCCGAACATCCAATGCCGGGAACACCGATGAGAACCTGCCGCGGACTGTGTGTTGTTGGTCTGGTGCTGGCTCTTGGCTTCTGCCTCAAGGGAGGTTTCCATTCCGCCATGGCGCAGGGAAAGCCCGCACCCGTAGGTGAGCACGTCATCCACGGCAGTGGGGAAGACCCGTGGTGGAAGCACGCGGTCATCTACGAAATCTATCCGCGCAGCTTTCAGGACTCCAACGGCGATGGCGTGGGCGACATTCGCGGCGTCATTTCCCGCCTCGACTATCTCCACGACCTCGGCATTGATGCTATCTGGCTCACTCCCATCTACCCCTCGCCGCTGGTCGATTTCGGCTACGACGTCTCTGACTACACGGCCATCGATCCCCTTTACGGAACGCTCGCCGATTTCGACCTTCTCGTCGCGGAAGCCAAGAAACGCGATATCCGCGTGATCATGGATCTCGTGGCGAATCACACCTCCGACCAGCATCCCTGGTTCCGCGATTCGCGTTCCTCTCGCGACAATCCCAAGCGCGACTGGTACATCTGGCGCGATGGAAAGGGCCCCGGCCGGCCTCCCAATAATTGGGAGTCCTGGTTTGGGCATTCCGCCTGGACCTTTGACCCGGCCACGAATCAGTATTACTACCATTATTTCTACAAGGAGCAGCCGGACCTCAATTGGCGCAATCCCGAAGTACGCCAGGCCATGTACAACGTCATGCGTTTCTGGCTGGATCGCGGCGTGGCGGGCTTCCGCATTGACGCCGTCTCCCGCCTCTTCGAAGACCCTCAGCTCCGCAACGACGTCGTCGTTCCGGGCGTTAACGCGTATGGCGATCCCAATATCCGCCATAAATACACGGACAATCTGCCGGAGGTGCATGACGTCCTACGCGAGATGCGTCATCTGGTTGATAGCTATCCCGGGAATCCCGTTTTGATCAGCGAAGCCGACGAGCCGAATATTTCCGAACTCGTCAAAATGTACGGCAAGAATGACGAAATTCAGCTGCCCATGGATTTTCAGGTTGCTGACGTCAACCGCATTTCCGCCTCCGGTTTTCGCCGCCTGCTGAGGGAAGTCGAACACAACCCGGCTCACGGCCAGCCCCTCTATTTCTTCAGCAATCATGACCAGCAACGCCAGTGGGACCGCTACGGCGATGGCGTTCACAACGATCAGATTGCCAAGTTGATGGCCGTCCTGCTGCTGGCCACCCCTGCCACGCCGCTGATGTATTACGGCGAAGAAATCGGCATGCGCACCACACCTCCGGCTCGCAAGGACGACGTTCAGGATCCCGTCGGTAAGCTCGGCTGGCCGGTGGAAAAAGGCCGCGACGGCGAGCGCACTCCCATGCAGTGGGACGCCTCGAAAAACGCCGGCTTCAGCACTGCGGACCACACTTGGTTGCCCGTGCCGCCGAGCGCTGCCGAGTACAACGTCCAATCCGAATCGCGCGCCGCAAACTCGATTTTGTCGTTTTACAAGCGCCTGCTTGCGTTGCGACGTAGCGAGCCCGCCTTACAGGGTGAAAGCTGCGTTTTCCTGAATCGGGACGATCCCTTCGTCCTCTCGTTTCTTCGCAAGAACCCGCATCACGGCGAGTCGATTCTCGTCGTTCTCAACATGAGCCCACAGCCGCGGCAACTCGCCCTTCATCTCGCTCCTTACGGAATCACGCAAAGAACCGCAACCGTCCTCCTCTCTTCTCCCCAGCCATCTTCGCAGTCCGTTTCCCCTGCCAACCTCACCCTCGCTCCCTTTGCCGTGCTCCTCGCTTCGGTCCGCTAACTTAAATCTTCCGCACAGTTTACCGACGACTCCCGGGTCTCAGTTATTCTCTTTCGGGTTCTTACCGGATTGACCGCGGCCGCCCTCCTTGATTTCCTAATAGCGCCCGCTCCGAAGGTGTCGAATGCTTGAAGGACGGAAACATCGCCGCATTGCGGGGCGAGCCCTGGTGCACCTCTGCGGTATGCATGACCCTCGCGTGGTCGAGCTGACCACGGTCGAAAACGTCAGTTTGTACGGCGCTCGTGTTAACTCTATGCGTTATTGGGAACCGGGGTGCCAAGTGGAAGTGAAATCAACCTCCGGCGAATTCCTCCGGCCGGTCGTGCCCAAGGCCCGCGCCCGCGTCGTCTACTGCCAGCCTGTCGATGGCATAGGGTTTGCCATGGGCCTGGACTTTCTTTCCAAAACCACTGAGTCCGATGTCTGGAGCATGCCCCCACGGCGAAGCTAAAAGAATAACCCGCTGGTATTCCTTTTCTGTGGCACAGGCACTCCTGCCTGCGCCAACTTCAAGCTTTCTGCTCCTTCGGCCTCTGCTCTCCTATGTAGGGACAGCTTCATGCCGCCTTCTCCCGCAGCGCAAAGCCACACCCACAGGTACGCCCACTTTCTCTTCCGTCCTTCGGTACATTCGCTCTTAAGTGTATTCTTGAATGGCCACTCCTTGAGGTTTGGGCAGTTTCGTTGAGGGCGCATGAAGGCAACCGCCAAAAGTGAGAATTGCTTCGACACCGATGCCAGCCGATACGCGGCATATCTGGAAACCCCCATGGGCCGCCTTCGCGCCGATCTGGTTTTCGCCAATCTACAGGAACTCCTTCCCTCATGGCGCGATCTCAGCTCGCTGCGCGCCCTCGACCTCGGCTGCGGAACAGGAGCCACCGCTGCTCGTCTGGCGCGTCTCGGTATCCAGGTCACCCTGCTCGATTCATCCACGGCGATGCTGGCTCGTGCGCAACGGACCGTCGACGAAGCCGGCCTCAGTGATAACGTCACCCTAAAGCTTGGCGACGCCGCACGCCTGGACGGGATTTTTCCGCCAGCATCGTTCGACCTGATTGTTTGCCACAATCTTTTGGAATTTGCCGACGAGCCCGCCGCCGTGCTGCGCGCGGCTGCGCGCCTCATGCGCGATTCTTCATCCCTGCTCTCGGTCTTTGTCCGCAACCAGGCAGGGGAAATCTTGAAAGCCGCCCTCCAGACGGGTGATTTGGGCGCTGCCGAACAGGCCATGACCGCAGACTGGGGAGAAGAATCCCTCTATGGCGGCAAAGTACGCTTGTTCACACCGCTGGCTCTCGAATCGCTTCTCCACGAGGCATCCCTCACGAGCAAAGCCCAAAGAGGCGTGCGTGTTGTCGCGGACTACCTGCCGGTCAAAATTTCCCCATCGGTGGACTATGACCGAGTCTTTGCTTTCGAGCACAAGCTCGGCCAACGGCGTGAATTCTTAGGCGTGGCCCGTTACCTGCATTGCTTGGCAAGTCTCTCAACGCCGGCATCGAAGGAAGGCGCATGAGCAACCTAAAATCAGCGCCTTCGTCGGCTCCTCTGTGCGCTCCCAACCCCGATGCCGGCATTTCTCTCGGCCTTGGGCTCACCAACGAGTGCAACCTCACCTGCGCGTTCTGCTACCGCGATCCCACCCGCGCGGATCGCCTCTCGTTGGAACAGGTTAAATCGGTAATGGAATGCCTTCCGGTCCTTTCCGTGAATTTGGGCACCGGCGAAAACGGCATGCACCCGGACTACAAAAATATTTTGGCCTACCTCAGAACACGGCCCGTGAAGCTCACCATCACCTCCAACGGCCATAGCATTGCCATTCTCGAAGACGACGATTTGCGCGCCTTCCATGACATTGAGTTTTCTCTCGATTACTCCACCCAGGCGGAACAAGATGCCCAGCGCGGGGCAGGGAACTGGGAACTGATTCATCAGCAAGCCGCGCGCTGCCTGCGCGTGGGCGTGCCCGTCACGATTATCGCGGTGATGATGAAGTCAAACTACCTGCGACTGGCAGATGTCGCGCGCGTTGCCAAACAGTTTGAAGCGCCCCTGCGCGTCAATGTCTATCAGTCCGTCCGTTCCGATCTCTACGCGCTCACCTACGAAGAATACTGGCAAGGCTTCCGGCACCTTTTCGAGAAAACCGACGTGATCGCCATCGGCGAGCCGCTGGTGCGCGCGATGGCTGGCCTGCCGCCGCTGCCAGGGGGATGCGGCGTCAGCACTGTTCGCGTTACGCCCCGCGCCACAACACAACCCTGCGTCTATTGGCCCGGCCCTGGTGAGCCGCTTCCTGACCTGATTTCCGCGGGGCCCGCGATTCTCAACTCCGCGCCGTTTGAACAGGCCCGCACGCTTCCCGAAGCGTGCCGCTCCTGCGAATTTTGCGATACCTGCCATGCGGGCTGCGCCGGCCGACGCCGTCTGCAAGCGGCTCTCTCGCAGCCGGACTTTTATTGTCCGGTCATTCGCGGCGAACGCCCGCGCCTCGTCATCCGCATGGCCGCAAATCGCGATCTGCCGAAACTCGGCAGCTCCTGCACCACCGTCGTGATTGCCCGCGACTCGGAGTCGTGAAGGATCGACGGAGCGTCTACTGCGCGTCCACCCACTTGTCCGAACCCGCCACCTTCACCGCCACATCCGTAAAGAAGATGCGCGCCGGCTTTCCGTCCGCGGTCCCGCGATGGTCGTTAGAAACAAGCAGCGGGCCCGCCTTCTTATAGCCCGTCCAGGTGGTTGTCACGTTGCTCGGCTTCTTCGGCCCGCCGCGGCGATAAATGAACTGGACAACTCGGCCATCCTTCCCGACGTAAAGATCCCACGTGTCTCCCGGCGTGTAGCCGCCAACCTCCGCGGGATACTTCACCGAGACCAGCGTCGCCGTGCCCGCCCCGATTGGCAATTTTTGCGTTTCCTTGACAGTCACGTTGGCGCTCGTGTCCCAGTACACGTGGAACGGGAAAATAAACCAGTAATTGTCGTTGGTGAAAGCTGGATCCACTTCGTCTTTCACATTGGCCGGAGCGCTGTTGAGCTGATTCCGGTTATAGTTTACTTTCACCGGCTTTCCGTCCTTGTCCTTCGTTTCATACGTCACTTGCCCTGTCTTCGGCTCCCAGGTCCACGTGCGCGCAAGCTTCAAATTCAAAGCGGGAAGCTCCAGGTTGAACGTATACCGCACCGCATCGATCTGGCCGTACGAATCCAAGCCATAGGTCTTGGCCAACTCCTCGACGATGGGTGGCCGGGTCTGCGCCTGTGCAGCCGCCGCAAGGAACATCACTCCAAAAACCAGGAAGAGGATCGTGCTGGCACGCAACAACTCTCTCATGAAGAGCCCTCCTTATTCCTTCGTAAATGTGTAAAACGACGGTTTGGATGACCCACCAACCCTCTCGGATACAAAAATTTGCACGGGATGCGACTGGTACAGGTACTCTTGTCTACTTTGAGCGGAGCGAAAGGCCTGTGCACTGTCCACTTCAAGCACAATCTGTCCGCAGAGCACGTAGGGGTGGCTTCTTGCGCCGAGCGTAGCGAAGGGTTACGCCGCCTTCTTGCTTTCGTAGGCCCGACAGTAGTCGTGCCGTAACGGCTACAAAAGCAATGCGGTCCCAGCCGCTGAGGGTCTCTTTTAGCAGTTAGACTCTGCAGAATCGGTGAAGCTGCCAAGCTGCGTTACTTCTTCTCGCCATTCGCCCAACCACGCTACCGTCCTGGGCGCCTTCCCGGGCGCGGCCCGCAGCTCCTTTGCCAGCAGAACCAGATCGCTTGCCACGTCAATGTCGTAGAAAGGCGCCGTGAACCCCGTCGAAAGGTTCAGCGCTTTCGTGCGCGCCAGCAATCGCTCTAGCGCGCTCTTCGTTCCCATGCCGTCGTTTTCAAACAGTGTCGGATGCGCGGCCTTGGCGCCGACCAGATAGTAGCCTCCATCGTGTGTGGGGCCCACAACCACATCATGCGTAGCCAGGATTTCGAACGCGCTCTCGAGCACCCGCGGCTCCAGGTGCGGGCTGTCGCTGTTGAACGCGATCACCTGCTGCCTGCCGCCCGCGGTAAAGTACCGAAACACGGAAACCAGTCCTGCCGCCAGCCCCGCCCCTTTTTGTGCTACCACCGGCACGCGATTGCCGTACAAATCCGCCAATTCGCGCCGATCCGCCTCCGGGCACATCATCGCCACTTCCACGCCAGTCAGCGATTTCGCCAGCGCAACGGTGTCTTCCAAAAGGCACCGGTACAACGCCGTCACCGCCGCCGAGGGAAGGCTTTCTGTCAAGCGCGTCTTCACCATCCCAGGCTTTGGTGCCTTCGCCATAATCACCAGGATGCGGTTGCCGGGAGCAGTCCGCGCACGTGCTTGGCTATGGGAGTCCATCGAAAATTGGCCTATTGGGACCTGTGTCGGTCGCGGTGGTTCGCCTTTCAACGCAAAAATAATAGCGCAGGAAGCGGCTCAGCACGAACTCCGGAAAGCAGTCGGCCAATGGCCCGCGCCTCATTACGCGTAGGAACAATCACCAGCACAGCAATGCAAATTCGCTGCTCACCACCAGGGAGACGCGGCGTTGCGCTTCGTCAGAATCGCATCGATGCCCCAGGCCCGCCCCGCCCGTCCCACGCACAATGCCAGCGACACCAGCAACGGAACCAGAAGTTCCCAAATCCATGCCGTACCTAACTCCGACACCCAGAGGCTCCCCAGGAACAAAAACGCCACAAATGCCACCGGCCGCGTGAACAATCCAAGGATCAGCAGTAACCCCACCGAAATCTCCGTCAACCCCTGCATCGGAGCCGCTATCGACGCATGGCTCGCCGCCAGCCCCATGACCCCTTTCCAAATCGCCGGCGAATGGCTCGATTTGATGTAGTAGTTGATCAGGCCGGCGTAGCCTCCAGGCGAGTAAAGCCCCTTCCCCAGATTCTCAAAAAAAACCCATACAAACATCGCGCCGACCGTCAAGCGGGCCAGCGCCAAGCCGTTTGCCGCAT
>DATFSI010000094.1:0-22896 GCA_035262705.1 Candidatus Acidiferrum sp.
GCGCGGTCCCAGTCGATATTCGTGTCGTTCGATGCCAGGCGCTTTTCCGCGCGCGCTTTGGCCGCTTCCGCGCGCGCCACATCAATTTCCTCGGCGCGCTCCGCGGTTTCCGCCAGCACTGTTACACGATCCGCCAGCACCTCCGCGAAGCCCTGAATCACCGCCAGCGTAACCGGCTGGCTGGACGCGCTGGCGCGATAGGAAAGCTCGCCGATGCCGACTTCCGTCATCAGCGGCGCGTGCCCCGGCAGAATTCCCAGTTGGCCTTCGCTGCCGGGAACGTCCACTTCCGTCACGGTTTCCCGCAGCAGTTGCCGTTCCGGCGTGACCACCACCAATTGGATCGCTTCGGGAAGCATGGCCAACCCTAAACGCCCGCTTTCATCTTTTGTGCCTTTTCCAGCACTTCCTCAATCGTGCCCACCATGTAAAACGCCTGCTCCGGAATCTCGTCGTACTTGCCTTCCACGATTTCCTTGAAGCTGCGTACGGTGTCTTCGATCTTCACGTACTTGCCTTCGAGGCCGGTGAACTGCGCGGCCACGTACATCGGCTGCGAGAGGAACTTCTCGATGCGCCGCGCGCGCGCCACAGTGCGTTTGTCTTCGTCGGAAAGTTCTTCGATACCCAGGATGGCGATGATGTCCTGCAGGTCCTTGTAGCGTTGCAACACGGACTTTACCGCACGCGCCACGGTGTAGTGTTCCTGGCCCACCACGCGCGGATCCAGAATGCGTGAGAAGCTGGCCAGAGGGTCGACTGCGGGATAAATGCCGCGCTCCACGATCTGGCGGCTGAGGTTGGTCGTCGCATCCAAATGCGTAAACGTTGCGGCCGGCGCGGGGTCCGTGTAGTCGTCCGCAGGCACGTAAATCGCCTGCACCGAGGTGATTGAGCCGCTCTTGGTGGAGGTAATGCGTTCCTGCAATTCGCCGATTTCCGTGTTCAAGTTCGGCTGGTAACCCACGGCGGACGGCATGCGGCCGAGCAACGCGGATACTTCAGAGCCTGCCTGCACAAAGCGGAAGATGTTGTCGATGAACAGCAGCACGTCCAGATGTTCCTGGTCGCGGAAATATTCCGCAACCGTCAGGCCCGTAAGGCCCACGCGCAGGCGCGCTCCGGGCGGTTCCGTCATCTGGCCGTAAATCAGCGCTGCGCGCGATTTTTCCGAGTTGCCAGGGACCACAACGCCCGACTCCTGGAACTCCAGCCACAGGTCGTTGCCTTCGCGGGTGCGTTCGCCCACGCCCGCGAACACAGACACGCCGCCGTGCTGCATGGCCACATTGTGAATCAATTCCTGAATCAAAACCGTTTTGCCGACGCCCGCCCCACCAAACAGCCCGATTTTTCCGCCCTTCAAGAACGGTTGGATCAGGTCAACCACCTTGATCCCTGTTTCGAACATTTCCAGTGTCGTGGACTGCTGGTCCAGCGCCGGTGACGGCCGGTGAATCGAATATTTCGTGTCCGTTTTGATCGCGCCCATCTGGTCGACAGGTTTCCCAAGCACGTTCATCACCCGTCCGAGCGTCGGGCGCCCCACGGGCACGGAGATCGGCATGCCCAGGTCCACGGCCTGCATGCCACGCACCATGCCTTCGGTCGGCTCCATGGCCACCGCGCGCACGCGCCCTTCGCCCAGGTGCTGCTGCACTTCAGCGGTCACGTCCAGCGGTTCCGGCAGGCTGAAGCCGTCGCTGGTAACTTGCACGGCGTTATAAATCTCCGGCAAATGCCCTTCTTCAAACTGAATGTCGAGCACCGGTCCGATGACCTGGATGACTCGTCCCCTATGTTGTTCTTGCGCTGCCATTTCTGCTCCTACGCGGTCGACGAAGCGCCGCTCACAATCTCAATGATTTCCTTCGTAATCGCTGCCTGCCGCACTTTATTCATGTGTAGAGTGAGGCCTTCGATTACTTCGCCGGCATTTTTCGTGGCCGCTTCCATGGCTGTCATCCGCGCTGCGTGCTCTGCAGCGCAGGATTCCAGCATGCTGCGCAGCACCTGCGTCTCCACGTACCGAGGCAGCAGTCGGGCCATTAGGACGTTTTCCGGCTGCTCATAGATGTAATCGATCTGCGACGCCGCAGCCTCCACTTCGGTCTCCTCATGCGCGGTGATTTGCTCAATCGGCAGCAGTTTCTCTACCACTAGCTCCGCCGAAATCACACTCTTGAACTCGCTGAACACCATATACACGGCGTCGATTTTCTCTTCCGCGTAAAGGTTGCTTACCAGGTTCGCAATCTCGCGCGCAATTCCGAAGTCCACGCGCGAAAGCACGTTCACGTATTCCCCCGCGAACGTGAACCCCGCCCGCCGCAGCGCGTCGCGGCCCTTCTTGCCGATGGGGATCACGGTAAACTGCTTGCCGGATTTGCTCCGGTAGAATTCCGCGGCCCTTTTCAAAATGTTGGTGTTGAAGGCGCCTGCCAGCCCGCGTTCTCCGGAAAGGAAAAGCACCAGAATGCGGTTTTCCTCGCGCCGCGCCAGCAGGGGATGCTGCGGCGACTCGATGCGCGCCATTGTCGAGCGCAGCACGCGCACCAGTTCCCGTGTGTAGGGACGCGCCGCCAGCGCCGCTTCCTGCGCCCGGCGCAGCCGCGCCGCGGCCACGAACTTCATGGCGCGCGTAATCTGCTGGGTGTTTTTCACCGAGCGGATGCGTCGCCGGAAATCGAGTAGTGTGGGCATGGCTTAGATGAAGTCCTATCTTGCTGTCGCCGCCAGCGTGGCCGTGAAGCGATCCTTGAATCCGTCGATGGCCGTCTTGATGGTGGCCTTGATGCCGTCGTCGAGCGCTTTCTTCGCGGAAATCTCCTTCAGCACGGCGGAGTAGTTAGTCTCCGCGAACTGCAGGAACTCCCGTTCAAAACGCCGCACTTCGCTGACCGGAATATTGTCCAGCGCGCCGCTGGTCGCCACATAGAGCACCAGCACCTGCTTCTCCACCGAGAGCGGCACATACTGGTCCTGCTTCAACACATCCGTCAGCCGCTGGCCGCGCGCCAATTGCGCCTGTGTCACTTTGTCCAACTGGTCCGCGCCGAATTGCGCGAACGCCGCCAGTTCGCGGTATTGCGCCATGTCCAGGCGCAAGCTGCCCGCCACTTGGCGCATGGCCTTGATCTGCGCGTTTCCGCCGACGCGGCTCACCGAAATACCAACGTTGATCGCGGGGCGGATGCCGGCGTTGAACAAATCCGACTCCAGATAAATCTGCCCGTCGGTAATGGAAATTACGTTCGTCGGGATGTACGCGGAAACGTCGCCCGCCTGCGTCTCGATCACAGGCAGCGATGTCAGCGAACCACCGCCCATTTTGTCGTTGAGCTTCGCGGCGCGTTCCAGCAAGCGCGAGTGCAGATAGAACACATCGCCGGGGAACGCCTCACGTCCCGGCGGCCGCCGCAGCAGCAGCGAAATTTCGCGGTACGCTTGCGCGTGTTTCGAAAGGTCGTCATAGAAGGTCACCGCGTGCATCTTGTTGTCGCGGAAATATTCGCCCATGGCGCACGCGGCGTATGGCGCGATGTATTGCAGCGAAGCAGGTTCCGCGGCCGACGAAGCCACCACGATGGTGTAGTCCATCGCACCGGCGTCGGTGAGCACCTTCACCACCTGTGCGATCGTCGAGCGCTTCTGCCCGATCGCGCAGTAGATGCAGATCATGTCGTTGCCCTTCTGGTTGATGATGGTGTCCAGAATGACGGCGGTTTTCCCGGTCTGGCGGTCCCCGATGATCAACTCGCGCTGCCCGCGGCCGATGGGAATCATCGAGTCGATGGCCTTGATGCCGGTCTGCAGCGGCTCGCGCACCGGTTGCCGGTCCAGCACGCCGGGGGCGATGCGTTCCAGCGGGTTCCGCAGCTTCGCGGTGATGGGTCCCTTATCGTCGAGCACCGTTCCCAGGGGATTCACCACGCGTCCGATCAATTCCTTGCCCACCGGCACGGACATAATCGTGTTCGTACGGCGCACCACGTCGCCTTCCTTCAGTTCGGCGGATTCGCCCAGCAGCACCGCGCCGACCTCTTCTTCTTCCAGGTTCAGCGCCAGGCCAAACACGTCGTGCGGAAAGGCAAGCATCTCGCCGGCCATGACCTTTTCCAGCCCGTGAATGCGCGCGATGCCGTCGCCCACGCTGATGACCGCGCCGACCTCGTCGACGGCCACCGTCTGCTCGTAGTTCGCGATCTGCTCACGAAGAATCTTGCTGATTTCGTCTGCCCTGATATTTGCCATACCTGCTCCGTTCCCGAATGCTTATTCCGCGGATAGCCGCGCACGCATCTGGTTCAGCCGGTTGCGCACCGACCCGTCATAGATGGTGTCGCCGATACGCACCACCGCCCCACCCAGCAATCCCGGATCCAGCGAATATTTCGCTTGAATCTTTTTCCCCGTCAAGCGCTCCAGCGTTTGTTGCAACGTTGTCTTCTGCGAAGCACTTAATTCCGCCGCCGAGGTTACTTCCGCTTCGGCCATCCCTTGCCGATGCCGGATTACCGCATCGAAAGTTTGTTGAATCTCCGGCAAAAGATGCGTTCGCTGATGGTCTGCGACGACAAAAAGAAAATTCCGTACGATGCGGCTTGCACCCAGCCGCGTCGCCAGCTTCTCGATCACCGCGTGTTTCGCTGTGCGCTCCACGGCGGGGTTCGCGAGCACCTTGCGCAAGTCCCCGGACTCCGCGTACGCCGCGCCAAAATCCGCCAGCTGCTTTTTCACGGGCTCAGCGGCGGCCTGTTCCAGCGCGATGTCCGCCAGCGCTGTCGCGTATTGCAGGCTGGCGGACTTCAATTTGGCCTCCCCTGCAGGTTTTGCATAAAGCTGTTAATCATCGCTTCCTGCACCGCCGGCGTCATCTGCTTGGCCACGAGCGACTCCGCGCCGTCCACGGCCATGCGCGCCGCCAATTCCTTCAATTCCACGCGTGCCGCGCGCTCCGCCGCTTCGATTTCTGCCTTGGCCGCCGCCCGAACCTTCTCCACGTCGAGTTGCGTTACACCACGCAGCCGTTCCAGTTCTGCTGCCGCGTCGCGCTGCGCCTGCGCACGGAACTCCGCCACTTCGCGCTCCAGGCTGCCCATCCTGGTCACCGCTTCCTGTAATCTTCGTTCCGCATCGGCCTTGGCCGCCGTGGCCTTGCTGATGGCCTCGCTGATGTGATCGGCCTTGTGGCGGAAAAAGGGAGGAAGCAGCTTCCCGAAGACCCAGTAAGCCAACACCGCCAGGATCACGAAGTGGACCCACTTGAAAATCATTCTGATAGACTGTTCCGCCGGGCTGCCGCCTTCTTCCGCGCCGCAAACCGCCGCTGCGGAAAGCAATGTGCCCGCGAACACCATCAGGCTGTGGTGGAAGCTTCGCGCCAATTTCATCGCGCCTCTCTTGTGGGAGCGCCCGGCGCCTGCAGGACGCGGCGTGCGATCTCTGCCGCCAATTGCGCCGAAACGGCCTCGATCTCTTTTTTCGCGCCGGCAAATTCCCCGGCCACGCGCTCTTTCGCCGCGTTCACTTCCGCGTTTGCTTTGCCTCGCGCGTCCTTCAGAATCGCCGCGCGATCATCCATCAGCTTCTTGCGGTCGGCTTCCTGTTCGGCGTATACCATTGCGCGTGCGTGCTTCAGTGCCTCTTCGTATTCGCGCTCTTTCGCGGCCGCGGCCGCCTGCGCCGCTTCCGCCGCCTTTTGTGCGCCAAGCGTGCGCGCGTCGCGCTCTGCCATCACTTTCAGCAGCGGCTGAAAGAAAAGCGAGCGCATCAGGAAGTAAAAAATGAGGACGATGATGACTACGGGCACAGCCCGCAGGAACAGTTCGCCTATTTGGTGAACCAAATCTGACATGCAATTGTGTCGCCTAAAATTTCGGGAAGGCAGCCTCGCCGACTCCCTGACCCGGTAGGAGCATACGGTGGGCCTTGTGCCGCCTCACAGAATATAAATTTATATCATCCCGCGCGCTTTTCCGTCAACGAACCCGCCATATTGGCTCCAGCCTAAAGCGCCTTTCCTCGCTATAATTCTGGGTCGTTTCCATTTCATTCGCCGCCCTCGCTCTTTCCATTCGGGAGCCGCCCATGACCAAAAGCTGGCAAACCAAACTCATCCATTCCGACGCCAAAGTCCCGGCAGGCTATAAATCCCTGGCCACCCCGGTTTATCGCGGCTCCACGACCGTTTTCCGCTCTGCCTCGGCGGTCCGCGACACCTGGGACCAGCACAAGGTCGGCTACACGTACGGCCTCTACGGCACTCCCACGGTTCTTGAACTCGCCGCCCGTATCTGCGAACTCGAACGCGGCTCGCACACTATCCTCACTCCCGGCGGCCAGGCCGCGATTTCCTTGATCGATCTCGCCGTGCTCCAGGCCGGCGACCACATCCTGGTGCCCGCAAGCGTCTACTATCCAAACCGCAAACTTACCACGCAGCTTCTCTCGCACTTCGGCGTCACCTCCACGTTTTACGATCCACTCATCGGGGAAGGCATTTCTTCGCTTATCCAGGACAACACACGCCTCATCTGGACCGAGTCCCCCGGCTCCATCACCATGGAAGTCCAGGACCTTCCCGCCATCGTGGCCGCCGCGCACGCGCGTAACGTCAATGTCGCGCTCGACAATACCTGGTCCGCCGGCGTGCTCTTTGACGCCTTCGACCATGGCATAGACATCACCATGCAGGCCGTGACCAAATATATCGGCGGCCACAGCGATTTGCTGCTTGGCTCGGTCACCGTGCGCGACGACGCCATTTACCAGCGTCTCGGCGTCTCGCAGCAGATGCTGGGCCTCGCGGTTTCCCCCGACGATTGCAGCCTCGCCCTGCGCGGCCTGCAAACCCTCGCTGTACGCCTCTCCGCCATGGAGCACTCCGCCTTGCAAATCGCCAAGTGGCTTGCCGACTGCCCGGAGGTCGAACTAGTCCTCCACCCGGCGCTTTCTCCTTGCCCGGGTCACGAATTCTGGAAGCGCGATTTTCTCGGTTCCTCCGGAGTGTTTTCGATTGTCTTCAAGGAAGGCCCAACGCAGGAGCAGGTCTACGCCTTTGTGGACGGCCTAAAACTTTTCAAGATTGGCTACAGTTGGGCCGGCGTGACCAGCCTTGCCGTGGCCTACGACATCGGCCGCATTCCCGGCCGCCCGCCCTACGATCACCGCATCGTGCGCCTCAACATCGGCCTCGAATCCCCACACGACCTCATCGCCGACCTCAAACAATCCCTTCCCAATTTGCGAGGGTGAAATGTGGCACAGTCATTCCTGGCGGTGTTCTTCAAGTCGAGCGTCACGACGGACGCCTCACACGCAATTCTTCCGTGTGGCTTCTTGGTCAAAACTCAGCGCCGTTCGGCCCTCCGGCCACCAAACGCATAGATTGTTGTCGTTCCGCGCGGGCGCGCCACTGTGCCACTGTCCCTTGGGGATGAAGTGTTCGCCGCCCGCCCCGACGGGATTCTCTTACCATCAATGATCAGCGTGTAGCTGCCTTGCACAACGACCATGTATTCGTCATAGTCATGCACATGCGGTGCGGAAACCGCCGCCTCGCGGCAAGTTCAAAAACGCCATCTGGCTGGACGTCGGCCCCGTCAAAGACCTAACGTTCCCTCCCGGCGTTGCCTGGCTGCTGGCAGCGCGCGTTCGATTTTCAGTAATCTTCGTTTGCTACGGCGTCGTATACAAACCGGAATCGCGACGGATTCTTGTCCTTCCCGACAACCATCTCCACTTCTTCCCACAACTGCAAACCGTCCGGCGAGACCTCATAGCTTCGTTTCAGCGAGCCCTTCTTAGGCAGCGGCGATTCGCTTACCAGTCTTCCGTGGTCCCACTTCGCTTCCACAACGTCGGTGCCCACGCCCGCGGGCGCATCGGGTTTTTTGCCGTCGGTATAAAAAATGGTCTTCCGTCCCTGGTCGCCAGACATCGTCACGATGGGATCCGCGTCGTTCTTGCGTTCCATCCGCAGGCGAACCGATGGATCAATCAACTCGAGATAACGCTCGCGGTCCGCGTCGGTATCTTTTTGCGAGCCGCCGGTGTTGCGCGGTCCCCCCATTCCGGGTCCGCCGATCCCCCCGCCGGGAAAGCCGATGCGCGGGCCGGATCCGCTGCGATTTCCGCCGTTGTCGTTTACCTTGCGCTGGTTGGAACGCGTCTTGGGGTCGTCGCTTTCGTCGCGGTTCAATCGCCACGCACCCAGAATATTTTTGCGTGGCGGAATCTGCACCGTCCGCGTGGGGGGGGCCGCGGGAATCGACGACGGCGGCGGGGTAATCGGCCCCGCAGGCGCCTGCGCGAACGCGCCTCCCGCGAACAACAATCCCACTGCCGGCAATTTCCAGAATTTGCACAATTGCTTCATGTTCTTCTTTCCTGAGGCACAGGCCTGTGGAATCCTTCAAAATTCATTCCTGCCGGCGCCCGCCTGAGTTCCCGAGTCCCCGTCCCTCTCGCCGCGTTTCCGAAAGCTATTTTACCTCCCGCGGTGTTGGATTTATCTTTTTCGGCGGTCGCGGGAACCGCGCTCCGCACCTGTCTTGCCCTGTTGGTTCAGATGTCTCTTGCCTTTGCTGGCGTTGCCGGAGTTCCCGGGAATCCCCTTGCGAATCTTGTAATCCATCTTCGCAGAAAAATTTATCAGGCTGCGCTCGAGGACCTGGATGCCTACATTCGCCTCGATCCCGACAGTGCTGACGATCAGACGGCGAAACACATTCGAGCCGACACCCAGCGCAAACTCGAAAATCCACTTCCTTAGTTAGACGAGCCAGCGATCTAACTCTCGCGCGCGTTCCAGCAACGCCAGCGCTCCCAAGTCACGAAATTTTTTTGCCCGCTCTCGATAATCCGATGCGTGTTTTGGCAAAATGCCCATGAACGGCACACCCGCCGCTTGTGCCGACAACGCGTCATCCACATTGTCCCCGAGATACAACGCGCTCTTCGCATCGCGATTCGCCAGAATCGCCAGCAAGCCGTCGGGAAACGGCTTTTTCCGCGCGTCATCCATGGTCACCACCATGCGGAAATACTTCGCCGCCGGCCAGCGCTCGAAGGAATACGCGAACTCGGGCCGCGTCCGCCCGGTAAATAAATTCAATTCATGTTTCCCCGCCCACTTTTCCACCAGCTTCGGCGTTACCAGCCATTTTTCTTTGGCCACGTTGCCCGGCTTTCCGTTGCTCCCCCAATAAAACGGCTGAAACGCCTCCCGCGCCTGTTCATACGTTGTGCGCACGCCCCGCGCCGTCGCCCACCGCGAGACCATCATCCAGTCGTCGTTGTTCCCGGGCAGGCGCTTCCACTGGTGCAATTCCGCCAACGTTGCCTTTCTCCCCGTCAGCTTTTCCACCGTCTGCAGCGCGGAGCGCCAGAACGTCTCACGCACATCAATCAGCACGCCATCCACATCGAAAACCAGAATCTCCGGATTCACCTTCGCTGCACCGCGTTTCGCCACGAACTCCGTCCTTTCCGTCCCTTTCTTTAGTGTACCCGCTCCCGGCCAAACCCCGCTCCTCCACTACGTAGTGGAATCTCGCAGCTTTCCGGATGCATCCCATTACTTTTTGCGTTTGCCTCCCCCCCGCGCAACCGCTTACATTTCGCTTGCGCACCCGTTTCGGTGCGCAATTTCCAGGACGAAAGTTCCAGTAAAGGAGGCCCGCGATGACTTTTCTCTTGGCTTTTCCATATTTTCTCACCGTCCTGGCGATGACGATTTTCCCGAACATCGTGCATCTCGCGGCCCCGCGAGGCTCGCGCGCGCACCGCTAGGTTTCTTGCTGCCCTTGCAAGCGCCTTGCTACACTTCCTTCGTCGCAGCTTCGGTACGACGAAGGATTTCTCATGCCTCCCTTTCCCGGCGTCGATTTCATCGATTTTGATTCGCAATTAAACGACGAAGAAAAACTCGTCCGCCAGACCGCCCGCCAGTTTGTGGACAACGAAGTCATTCCCATCATCGAAAAGCACGCCCGCGAAGGCGCCTTCCCGAAACACCTCATCCCGCAACTCGGCGAACTCGGCTTCCTCGGCGCGAATCTGCACGGCTACGGCTGTGCCGGAATGTCCCACGTCGCTTACGGCCTTATGACCCAGGAACTCGAGCGCGGCGATTCCGGGATCCGCAGCTTTGTTTCCGTGCAAGGCTCGCTGGTGATGTACCCGATCCATGCCTTTGGCAGCGACGCGCAAAAAGTGAAGTGGCTGCCCCGTCTGCAATCCGGCAAAGCCATCGGCTGCTTCGGCCTCACCGAACCGCAATTCGGCTCCAATCCCGGCGGCATGCTCACCCGCACGGTCAAAAAAGGGAATCAATACGTTCTCAACGGCGAAAAGATGTGGATCACCAGCGGCTCGCTCGCCGATGTCGCGGTCGTCTGGGCCAAATGCGAAGATGACAAGGTCCGCGGCTTTCTGGTCGAGAGGGGGACTCCTGGTTTCAAGGCCTGGGACATCCACGGCAAATGGTCCCTGCGCGCCTCCGTTACTTCCGGCCTTTCGTTCAGCGATTGCGAGGTTCCCGAAGAGAACATGCTCCCCGGCGTCAGCGGCCTGCGCGGCCCTTTGAGCTGCCTCAACCAGGCGCGCTTCGGCATCGGCTGGGGAGCCATCGGCGCCGCCATGGCCTGCTACGACACCGCGCTGCAATACGCCAAGGGGCGCAAGCAGTTCGCCAACAAACCCATCGCCTCCCACCAACTCGTCCAGGAAAAACTCGCCTGGATGATCACCGAAATCGTCAAGGCACAGCTTCTGGCCCTGCACATCGGCCGCTTGAAAGATCAGGGCAAAGCCGACCCCTCGCACATCTCCATGCTGAAAATGAATAACGTCGGCATGGCTCTCGAAACCGCGCGCAAGGCCCGCGACATCCTCGGCGCCAACGGCATCGTCGACGATTACTGCATCATGCGCCACATGAACAATCTCGAAAGCGTCTACACCTACGAAGGCACTAACGACATCCACAAGCTGGTCATCGGCGAAAAAATCACCGGCATTTCCGCATTTGTGTGAGGCCCATGAAACTCCCTAACCGCATTTTCGTTTCGCTTTTTCTCTCTCTTTGTGGCTTCGTCGTCCCTCTAGCCGGGCAAACGCCCGCGCCGCCAAAAGCGGCCGCAAACGCCAAGCCTCACGTGCGAACTATCACTGCGTTCATTAACCTGGATCGCTCGCAATACCAGCTGCAGATTGCGGAAACCTCGAAGCTGCTCGGCTACGCCAAAACCGTCTTCGAATCCCGCGGCTACACCGTCGAGACCCTCCGCATCGTCACCCAGCCGTTTCCCGAATACACCCAGGGCCTTTCCACCGAGGACGCCATCCGCTTCTTTAAAAACCTCGACGGCCTCGCTGCCCAGTACAAATTCAGCCTGGCCATCGGCCCCGCTTATCTAGCCGGAAAAGACGGCGACGCGCAGGCCGATCTCCTCGCCGCCATCCTGCAAAACACAAAATCCATCTTTGGCAGTCTGGTGGTCACCAACGACAACGGCATCAACTGGCCCGCCGTCAAATCCGCCGCCCGCGTCATGAAAAAGCTTTCGGAAACCACCGAGCACAGCGAAGGCAATTTCCACTTCGCGGTAAACGCCAACGTTCCACCCTATGCCGCATTCTTCCCCGGCGCGTATCATACCGGCTTCGGCCACCAATTCGCGATTGGCCTCGCCTCCGCGGGTCTTCTGACCACCGCCGTGCAAAACGCTCCTGATCTCCCCACAGTCCGCCGCCAGATCACCGATGCCTTTTACACCGCGGCCTTCGAAGTGGAAGACACCGCGCTCCGCGTCGATCGCGAACAGGGCTGGACCTACATGGGGCTCGATCTCTCCCCCGCCTCTTCCCGTGACGCCTCGATTGGCGCCGCCATTGAAGCCATTTCCAGGCAGCCCCTCGGCGGGAGCGGCACGCTCACTGCCGTCGGCGTCATCACCTCCGCCCTCAAGGAAATCGGTGCCCGCCGCACTGGCTACTCCGGCGTGATGCTGCCTGTTCTCGAAGATCCAATCCTCGCCGAACGCTGGAATCAAGGACGCCTCTCGCTCGACTCGCTGCTTAGCTATTCCGCCGTTTGCGCCACCGGCCTCGACACCATTCCCCTTCCCGGCGACACCTCCGTTGAAGACCTTGCCCGCATCATCGGCGACGTGGCCACGCTTTCCGTCAAATGGAACAAGCCGCTCTCCGCCCGCCTGCTTCCCGTCGCCGGAAAGTTGGCCGGTGACCGCACCGAGTTCACAGACCCTTTTTTGATCAACGCGTTAATTCGTCCACTTCCGTCTAAAGAACAAGTACAATAGCCGCACTGTCGGTGCATCTGTGCCTTGCGGATGGCGAGTTCGCTCCATCCCACCCTCACCCCTATCGACTCTTAGCCGTACTTTGCCTAAGATTAGCGTCCGCGGAGGGCGTCCATTATGGAAGAACAAATGAGTCTTGAATTTCTGCGCGTCGTCGAAAATGCCGCTATCGCCGCGGCCCGCACCATGGGTTTCGGCGACCGCCACAAAGCCGACGAGGTCGCCGTCGAAGCCATGCGCCACACCATGGATCAGGTGGAGATGGACGGCACCATCGTTATCGGCGAGGGCGAGCGCGACGAAGCGCCTATGCTCTATATCGGCGAGAAAGTCGGACTGGCCACGCACGCGCCTAAGGCACTTTTCCCCGTCGTCGATATCGCTGTCGACCCGCTTGAAGGCACCAATCTTTGCGCCACCGGCGCTCCCAATTCCATCGCCGTTCTCGCCGCGAGCGAGAAGGGCGGCCTGCTCAATGCCCCTGATTTATACATGGAAAAAATTATCGTTGGCCCTTCCTGTAAAGGCGCGGTGGACCTTGATGCGCCGGTCGCTGACAATCTCAAATCAGTGGCCAAGCGCCTGGACCGCGACGTCGAAGACCTCGTAGTGATCGTTCTCGATCGTCCACGCCATGAAAAGATCATTGCGGAGATTCGCGCGGTGGGCGCGCGTATTCGCCTCATCGGCGACGGCGATTTGTCCGCCGGCATTTCCGCCGCCGTCATCGGCACCGGCGTTCACATGGTCATGGGGACCGGCGGCGCTCCAGAAGGCGTGCTCACGGCCGCCGCGCTGCGCTGCCTCAACGGCCAGATTCTCGCGCGCCTGGTCGTCAGCAAGCCGCAGGACGCCGAGCGCCTTGCCAAGATGGGCGTCACCGACACCAAGAAAATTTACGACACCGAGGATCTCGCTCCCGGCAAGAAAATGATCTTTGCCTGCACCGGCGTCACCGACGGCAACCTGCTCAAGGGCGTGCGCTTCTTCGGCGAAGGCATCCGCACTTCTTCGATGATTCTCACTCTCGATGAACGCCAGGTGCGTTTTGTGGATTCTGTGCGCCTCGAAAAGCGCCCCGATCTCCGCGTCCGTTTCGCCTAGAACGCATCCGGGTATCCCATAAATGATCTCCGCGGGGCACGGCTCCATCAGCCGGGCCGTAAAAAAGGGTTTGAAATGACTGGGGCTTAGCCCCTGAGGTCAGCCGGGCGCTGAGTTCCCACGGTCCATCTAAGAAGGCGAGCCCCATAGAACTCGCGAATACGATGTAGGGACGGCCTGCTGAGGCCGCCCGCTTACAAGGTACAGTTCAACCGTGAGGTTATTCTTCGGGCCACGAAACACGGGCCACAGGCCAAGTTCTTTTCTTACTGTTCCTTGGGAAGCGCCAGAACCACCCGGTCGTCCACTGCCACGGTCGGCGTAAACACCGTGGCGCTTTTTCCATCCGCGAGTGCAATCTGTTTGGCTTGTCCGCTGATGGCCGGCCCCGCGGGCTTTGTCCCGTCCTCGGAACCATCTCCCGGCGCCAGGGAAATTCGCGTCGTCTTGGGCGTGCAATTCGCGGCTCCCAGGCAGGTGTCGCGCACAAAAACCTGCCGCAACCCGCTGTTCGGCGAACTTGGCCTATTCGTTCTTGCCGTTGCTCCGGCCCCGGTGGTCTTCTCCGTTGCGCTCGGCGTAATCGCTACAAAAGCTACAAAACGCCCCGAAGTGCTGATGGAAGGCAAGATGCTCTCCGTCCCATTCAACGCGCCGTCCGCATCCGCCGAAATCAAGCTTGTGGATGGCTTGCACGAACCCGTTGCGCCGATGCACGTGTCATGCACATAGACCTGCCGCCCCTTCGGCGCATTTTCCACCAGGTTCGTCGCCGCGGAGCTGAACGCCACGTACCGCCCGTCGGGAGTAATCACCGCATTGTGGCTGTCCGCGTTTCCCGCCGTGCCCTCTGTTGACACGGAAACCGTGCTCGTGCTCGTGGTGCACCCTTTTGCCGCGCCCACGCACGTATCCTTCAACAAAATTTGGAACAATTGATTTTGCTGCGACGCGTACGCCACGTATCGACCGTCCTGGCTGATGGCCGGTGTTTCCTCGGCAATCGCCGCCGCCGCGGGTGCCGCTCCGCTTCCAACCGTGAAGCTCTGGTTTTCATTCATGGGGTTAGCCCCACCCCCGGCCAGTTTCACGCAGTTGGCATCCGGACACTGCTGTCCCCCGCCTCCCGGGATATTAGGCGGATTGATTACTTGAACGACCGCGGTATCGTTATTCGCCAGATAGCTTCCGGGTATAACCGCCTTGATGGAAGTCGTTGAAAAACTCGTGATCGTCAGCGCCGACGGCAGCTGCATTGGGGTCAAGTTGTTCGCAAAGGTGACCTGCGTTCCACCGTTGTTCGAAGCTGGCAAGAAATCGCTTCCCATCACCGTGATGGTCACCGAAGCGTTGCTGCAACTGGTTCCGCAAGCAGCGGTTGAATTTGGCGTGATGCTCATTAGCGTCGGCACCGGATTCGGACTCCCAAAAGCGAAAAATGATTTCGTGTTTGATAGGCCGTTGTTGCCGGTCCCAGACTGCGGCGTCAGGACATTAATCAAGGCCAGGTTTGGCGTGGCGACAAAGCTCCCGGGGATGGTTGCCGACAGCGTTATGCTATTCAGGAAATTCGTGCACATCACCGTATTCGGGGGGACACATGGACTCAATTTCTTGCCGTTCCACTGAATCGCCGAGCTGCTCTGAAACACTCCCCCAATTCCGTCTCCGCTCACCGTTAGAAGAAAGTCGCCGCTCCCAGCAGCTACTCCCGTCGGCGAAATGCTGCCGACTTGCGGGCCGGTGTTGTACTGGATCGAATTGTTGTAGTCGTTGCATCCTGCCAACAGGCCGAATGCCAGACTGGCGACAGCCACCGCTGCCCGAAACCCCTTCATGAAATGCTCCTTCATCTGAAACTCGCGTGTATGCAACGTTTTCTCCCGCACTGGAGAGAAAGCAACTTCGCCTGCTGTTTGGGTTGAGATGCGAAAACGTGCGGCCGCGTTGACCGAAGCCGCTGTCCCCCGGGGACCCGGCGAGCCCACTTCTCCTCACAAACCCAGCGTTCCTATTATGGCCCACCGCCCGCCGCGCACAAAGCTTCGAATAGCCTGCTCACTGGCCTGCCGCCGCTTGCCCTGCCCCCTGCGCGGCCAGTGACTCCCTCGCCAGTTTTGCGATCTTCTTGCGGCACTCCGCGTCCCCGAACGTCTTTTCCATTGCTACGCGATAATCCGCGATGGCTTGCGTCTTTCTCCCTAGTTTTCGATAGAGGTCGCCGCGCGCCAGAAGAAAAATCGCGTTGTCCGGATACTCCTCGACCAGCGGTGTAATCAGTTGCAGGGCTTGCTCGTATTTCTGATCGTAGTTGTGCAGATCCATCGCCAGGTAGAAACGCGCCGGCGTGGCCGTCAGTTGTCCGTGCTCCATCGCCCGCCTCAGTTGCCGGATACCCTCTTCTTTGCTCCCGCCGGGAATGCCCATGAAGAACCGCAAAACGCGCGCCACGGTTGAAAGCGTGTCCACATAATAGTTGTAAAGCCCCAGGCCGAGATCTGCGTCCACCAGTGACGGATCTAATGCCAGCGCTTTCAGGAAATGCTCCCTTGCCCGCACTCCCACGCGGGCGGTTGCGCGGTTTTCTCCCCGCAAGCTGAACATTCTTGCCATCTGCGCCTCGGCCATGCCCGCATAGAAGTGCATCTCCGCGGTTTCCTGCTGCGCCAGGCTCGTCGTCGCCAGCGACTCGGCCTTCGCCGCAAGCTCCAGGTACGCTTGATCCGATGGCTGTCTGTCCTTGTGCCGCGGCAGCGTCATGCCGTATTTGTATTCCGCCGCGAAACACCAGACCTGCCACCACCGCGCCTCGGTCTCCAGCAGATAGCCCAACGGATGCTGCGGCTGCTCGCGCTGTAACGCTTGCGCCTGCGGAATAGCCACGTCAAATCGCCCGGAATAAATCTCCTGCAGGATGCCCATTGTCGCGGGCGGCAGGGAAAGGCTCCCGGCGGCAGCGGCCATTAGCGGGAACGCGAAGGCGCACACCAGCAGCACCAGCAGAATAACTATTGGTTTCATCGGTCAACCGAAAAGCTGGAAGTGGCCTGGACCTTGCACTCTACGAGTGTAAGCCGCCTCTGTCTCGCGGCAAAGCCATTTGCCGCTAATGTACGTCTCACGCATCAAAGGAAGTTCACCTCTGCGCCCGCTCGATAGGAGGAATTTCGTCCTTTTGTTATCCTCGCAGCGCATGCTCCTCTCGCTGAAAAACCAGCCTCCCACTGGATCACAGCCCGCCCTCGAGCGCGGCCTCGGCCTGAAGGAAGCCGTTGCCCTCAACATGATTGAAATCGTGGGCATCGGCCCTTTCGTGGTCAGTTCGCTGGTCATTAAAGCCATGGGCGGCCCGCAGGCGCTCATCGCCTGGCTGGCCGGTGCGCTGCTCGCCACGCTCGACGGCTTCGTCTGGTCCGAACTCGGCGCCGCCATGCCCAAGGCCGGCGGCACTTATGTCTTTCTCCGCGAAGCCTACGGCCCCGGCCGCTGGGGACGCCTCATGTCCTTCCTCTTTGTCTGGCAGACCTTTGTGCAGGCGCCGCTTTCCGTTGCTTCCGCCTCCATCGGCTTCGCGCGTTACGCGGGTTATCTTCATCCCTTGAATTGGTGGCAAGCCAAGGTCGTCTCCGGCAGCTTGGTGATTTTCCTCGTCATTCTCCTTTACCGGAAAATCACCACTATTGGGAAAATCTCCGTGCTCCTCTGGATCGGCGTCGTCGGCACCATGCTCTGGCTCATCTGGGGCGGCATCCGCCACTTTGATCCGAAACTCGCCTTCGATTTTCCCCCCGGGGGGTTTCATCTGAATTCACTGTGGTTCGCGGGTCTCGGCGCCGCGATGATCAACACCATTTACAGCTACTGGGGCTACTACAACATCTGCCAGCTGGGCGGCGAAATCCGCGAGCCCGAAAAAAACATCCCGCGCGGCATTTTTCTTTCGGTTCTTGGCATCACTCTTCTATATCTCGCCATGCAAACCAGCCTGCTCGGTGTGGTGCCTTGGCGCGAAGCGCAAAACACCCCGTTCATCGCCAGCGTTTTCGTCGAGCGTCTCTATGGCGCGGGCGCCGCGCACCTCGTCACCTGGATGGTACTGTGGATCGCGCTGGCCTCGGTCTTTTCTGTCCTTCTCGGCTATTCGCGTGTGCCCTATTCCGCAGCTCTCGACGGCAACTTCTTCCCCATTTTCGGGCGTGTACATCCGACCAAACATTTCCCTCATATTTCTCTTTTATTCCTGGGAGGGCTCGCGTTTCTCTTCAGCATTGTTCTCAAGCTCGAAACCGCCATCGCCGGTATCCTCGCCATGCGCCTGATCGTGCAGTTCATCGGGCAGGCCGTCGGTGTCATTTTGCTTCGCCGCCGGCTGGGCTCGGAAAAACTCCCCTTCAGGATGTGGTTTTATCCCGTGCCTGCGGTGCTCACTATGATTGGCTGGGCTTGGCTTTTCTGGCAGACCGGCCCTGCGCGCAAATGGGGCCTGCTCGAGATCGCCCTCGGTGCGTTGGCATTTCTGATTCGCGCCCGTGAAATGAGAGAATGGCCCTTCGCCGCGGCCCCCGAAAGCGAGCCAGTCTCCGGCGCCTTTATGTAGCGGCCGCCGCTCGCCTGGCTTGCCGAAGAATCTGAGGTGCGCCAGTTGGTTCGGTTGATTTTTGAGCAACCATTTCTTAGCTATGACCAAGCGCCGGAGGCGCGGCAGAATTTAGGTCAGGTCGTAGCAAGCCCAGGGTACTAATCGGCAAGAATCAACAAGCCCGGGAGGATCGACACAGTAACTCTCGAAATCGCGCCGCCGTTGTTCGTATAACACGCGCCCTCTAACGCGCATCATTCATTTGTACTGGAGGCCTTTTGACCTGCATCCGCCTGACAACAATCCTTCTTCTGGCCGCCTTCCTGCCTTTCCCTTCCCGCGCGCAATTTCCTCCCCCTCCCGGTACGGGCCGCGGCCTACCTGAAACCATCGAAGCGATCGACGCCGCCCGTGTCACCACGCGCATCCTCTACGTCACGGCGCACCCCGACGACGAACGCGCCGATGTCCTCACCTATCTCGCCCGCGGTCTCCACGCCGATGTCGCCCTGCTTTCCATCACGCGAGGTGAAGGCGGCCAGAACGCCATCGGCCCCGAACAGACCCCGCAACTCGGCCTGATCCGTACGCAGGAACTCCTCGCCGCCACCCGCGGCTACGGGGTGAAGCTTTATTTCACTCGCGCCAAGGATTTCGGCTTCTCCAAAACTCCCAAGGAAACCGAAAAAATTTGGGGCGATGCGGTCCTCGAGGATATGGTCCGCGTTATCCGTGAATTCCGCCCAAACATCGTCATCAACAATTGGGGCGGCGTTCACGGCGGTCACGGCCATCATCAACTCTCCGGCATCTGGACGCCCAAGGCTGTGAAACTTGCCGCCGATCCAAAATATCTTGTCGTGTTAAAACCACGGAACGTCCCAGCTTGGGACAATAACGGGCAGGGCGTGCAGATTCTGGATATCGACCGCAGTGATTCGTCCAAAGGCTACGTTCTGCCTCTCAACGAAATCTCGCCACTCTACGGGAAGTCCTGGCGCGAAATCGGCCTGGACGCCTTCGTCAACCACCGCACACAAGGCATCGCCGGCTTTCTCAATTCGCCTTTCCTGCTCCGGCGAATTGCCCTGCTTCCCGAAGACGGCAGCAAACTCGATCCCGCAAGCCTGAGCCGCTCCATTCTTACGATTAATGCCTCGATCGCTGACAAACCTTGCCCCGCGGACCAACAGGCATGCCCGAGTCTATCTGACGCTGAACAGCAGATCGAAAAAGCACGGAATGCGGTACTTGTCTTGGATTGGAGGTCGGCGACCGAAAATTTGGCGCGAGCGGCAAAAGATGTTGCAGCTGTACTCGCTGCAACGCCGGATTTTGGGGCTCCTTCGCAGGGTCCTGCAACCTACGATCTCATCGACACGCAAAAGCGAATTGATCGGGCTCTCCAATTAGCCGCAGGTATCGAATTTACCGCCGAATCGGAGCGCGCTGACGTTGTGACTGGTGATCCGCTCGTAGTCAATGTCCGATCGCGTTGCCGCCCCGAAATCCCTTGCAAATTCGGCAACGTGGAATTCGATTCGCGCTGGATGTCTGTTTCAACTTCCGATGAAGGAGGCGACGCCCCGGAGGGTCGCTTCACCGTAGTGCTTCATCCAAGGCGGCCTGACGTTCAGTGGGCAAATCCGGGGTTCGATCCAGGTCTCCATCCAGAGCCATTTTCTTTGGTCAGCACCAGCCGCCAGATCGAGATTGCAGGTTACCCTCTGCTTTGCTCGACAAGCGTTTCTAACACCACTGCGACTTCGACGAGCGTGTCGCGCGTTCCTGTTCGGCTTGTTCCTGCGTACACGCTCGCCGTGGAACCGCAACAAACGGTGGAAATTCTTAGCGCAACGAACAAGCCGTTTGAAGTTTTCCTGCGGATCCATTCCTACTACACAAAGGCCGCCAAGACTTCCGTCGGTCTCGAAACTCCCGACGGCTTCATGGCCAGCGCACCCGTGGAACTCTCCTTCGACGGCATCGGCGATCTCTACGCCAAACTCACGGTCACACCGCCCGCGCAACTAGCTGCCGGCAACTACATCATCACCGCCTACGCCAAGCGTGGCGACGAAAGATTCTCCACCTCCGTCGAGCCGCTTCCCACCATGCCTACGATTCTCTGGAGCGAGCCCGCACATACCATCGTCCACGCCTTTGACATCAATGTGCCCCCGAATCTCCGCGTCGGCTACATCTCCGCCGAAGGCGAAATGATTCCCGACGCCCTCAAGCGCCTCGGCATCAACGTGGAAATGCTCGACGCCAACGCGCTCACCTTCGGCGGTCTCTCGCACTACTCCGCCATCGTGGTCGGCGTACGTGCCTATGAACTCCGCCCCGAACTCGCCAGTGCCAACCAGCGCCTGCTCGATTACGTTTCAAACGGTGGCACGCTCATCGTCCAATACAACCGCGACTTCATCTGGAACAAATTCCTCCCCGCGCCTTATCCCGCCACCATCGGAAATCCCACGCCCCGCATCACCGACGAAACCGCCGACGTGAAATTCCTCAAGCCCGATGACCACTTGCTTAACTGTCCCAACAAAATTACCCAAGACGATTTCAAAAACTGGGTCCAAGAGCGCGGCCTCTACTACTGGAGCGATTTCGACTCGAAATACACGCCGCTCCTTTCCATGCATGACCCAGGTGAACAGGACCTCACCGGTGGCCTGGTCTACACGCTTTACGGCAAAGGCACCTACATCTACACCGGACTGGCCTTTTTCCGCGAACTTCCCGAAGGCGTCCCCGGCGCCTACCGCCTCTTCGTCAACCTCCTCTCCGCCTCGCAACCTGCTCCCTGACGATCCGGACAAAGTTGTCATGCTGAAGGGCCGCGCCGTTTGCGGCCTGAAGGATCTCAACGTCAGCTCAGGCAACCAAGTAAACCAACTAAGCACACGCGCCCGCACGCGCCTCGCTCTGCGTTATGCTCTCTTTGTCCTGTTGCACGAATATTTCGCGCTTCCCTCTCGCCGCGAGTCGAAGCGCGCCTAAATCTTGGGGGAGCGGATCCAGCATGAAACTTTCGAATCACGCGCCGCGCACGGCTTTTTTTCATCACGCATTTTGCTTTTCTCTATTCTTCTTGCTCAGCCTGGCTCTCGCTTCCACCGCCTGCGCGCAAAAGAAAAAGAAAAAAGACGATAACTCCATTCCGCCCCCTGCCGCTGCGCAACCTCCCGATGAACAAAAAATCGACGTCGCCATCGGCGAGATGCTCGGTGCCTGGCAGTTAGGCGACATCGAAAAGCTCCATGCGCATTACGCCGACGATGTCGACGTCGTCAACGGCATGTGGGCGCCGCCCGTGGTCGGCTGGCCCAGCTATCTCACCAGCTACCAATCGCAACGCGCCCGTTCGCAGCAGGTGCGCCTCGACCGCAGCAACACGCTCATCCGCATTACGCCAGACGGCAATACCGGCTGGGCCAGTTATCAGTGGGAATTTACGGCTGTGGTCGATGGAACTCCGGTTTCAGCCTTTGGCCATACTTCGCTGATTTTCGAAAAACGCAACGGCGCCTGGTTGATCGTGCACAACCACACTTCCCTGGTGCAAGCTTCCCAGACGGGCACACCTGCCGCTCAGCCGCCTGCGGCAACACCCACAAAGCCCTAAACCAGAGGGGCCTCTTCCTTGCCGCCGCTCGCGGTCAGAAATTCTTCAATCCGTGGTAAACAAACATCCCGGCAATCACCAGCAGCAACACGCCTGAAGTGATCCCGCTCATCATCAACGGTTTTCCCAGCGATTCAATTTTCTGAATCAGCTCGCGCTGTTCCCTGGCCATGTGATCCTGCGCCGAATCAATGAAGATTTGGTCGTCCTCATGGCTGGAGAGCACGCTCCGCCACGCAATCAAAACCAGGAATATGGCGGTAACGACTCCCCAGACGATGAGCAGATACAACAGCGGCCCCTGAAACGCCTCCATGGCTTCCATGGCAACCTCCGCTGAAACCCCTCGGCAGCACCCACCCCTGAGCAGGCGCCGCTTTTCACGGCGGAGTATAGCACTCTGGCGAAGGAATACTAGTGCCGCGCTGGCGCGTGTGTGAACCCAGCGGGTGGGGCCGGGAAAAAGGGCCATTGGAGTACCCTGCGTGCTTGAACGGGCAGGGCCGTTATGCACCTTTTCTGGCCTGCCGCACATCAGCTAAGGGTCGTTACGTATCGCTCTCATGAATGGGAGATTCCAATGGGCAAGTTGAACAATCAGGTCGCTGTCGTCACTGGGGCTTCCAAGGGCATCGGCGCGGGCATTGCCAAAGCGCTCGCCGCCGAAGGCGCTTCGGTGGTGGTCAACTACTCCTCGAGCAAGGCCGGTGCGGACAAAGTCGGCCAGGAAATCAACGCAAAGGGTGGCAAAGCCATCGCCGTGCAGGCCGATGTTTCAAAACACGCTGACGTCGTCCGCCTCTTTGCCGAAGTCAAAAAGACCTACGGTAAGCTCAATATCCTGGTAAACAACGCCGGCATTTACGAATTCTCTCCGCTGGAAGGCGTCACCGAGGAGCACTTCCACAAGCATTTCAATCTCAACGTTCTTGGCCTGCTGCTCGCAACGCAGGAGGCCGTGAAGTTGTTCGGCCCCGAAGGCGGCAGCATCATCAATATCGGCTCCGCCGCCAGCACCCTCCTGGCTCCCAACACTTCGGTGTATTCAGCCACCAAAGCCGCAGTCGACGCCATTACCGGCAGCCTGGCCAAGGAATTGGGCCCCCGCCAGATCCGAGTTAATTCCATCAATCCCGGCATGATTGAAACCGAAGGCGTGGAATCCGGCGGCTTTCTCGAAAGCGATTTCCGCAGGTGGGTCGAGTCGCAGGCCTCTCTGCGCCGCATCGGCAAGACGGATGACATCT
>DATFSI010000095.1:0-17706 GCA_035262705.1 Candidatus Acidiferrum sp.
TGATCCATCGCCGACGCCAGGATCTGGGCTTGCCGGAACGCAAGCCGCATTCCTTCCCCAGTAATCGCATCCACGCCACCGGATGCATCGCCAACCAGTCCCACATTCCCGGAATGCACGGCCGCGAGCGAATGCATCAGCGTCACGGCACCTCGTTCGCGGTTGCAAACTTCGGCCCCCGCCAGGCGTCTGGCCAGTTCGGGACATTCCTTCAAAAAGGGGGCGAATTCCGTGCCCTCCGCGTGCTCGGCCAGAACCACTACACACACTTCATTCTCGCTTACTGGCGTTACATACGTCTGCGCACTTCGGCCCCAATAGATCTCCGCGTACTCACTCCACGGCGCGATCCGGTAGTGCCTTCGCGCCGCAAATCTCCGCTTTTCGCGAATGGCAAAGTCCAGCCCGCTCCAGCGTCGCACCCGCGATCCGCTGCCGTCTGCGCCGATAATCCAGCGCGCCGGAAGGAACGCCCCCGGCACGTGGACACCGCCGGTGGAAATCCCCGCCACCGGCGTACGCCACAACAACTGCACACCACACTGCTCGGCGCGCACAATCATCCGCGCATGCAGCACGGTGCGCCGGATCCCCAGCCCCGTACCGCCAGGAAACTCTGCGGAAACCTCTACGTTTCTTTGCAGGAAGCGAACACCGCGGATGGGAAAACCCGTAACAGGAGGAATCTCCACGCCCAATTCGGCGAGCACGCTCAGCGTTTCCGGCAAGAGACCTTCGCCGCAAGCCTTGTCTATCGGAGGTGCGCCACCGTCGGCAATCGTCACCGACATCCCCCGCTGTCGTGCCGCGATCGCCGTGGCCAACCCCGCCGGCCCGCCACCTACAATGAATACGTCCGTCTTCAGCCTGAAGGAACTCAATCTCTCTCCCCCTTCCGAAGAGATGTTCCAACCTGGCCCCGAGGTGACCCCGCGAAGAGTATGACTGTGCGACCGTGTCGATGTATTTGATTCGATAGGTAGTTTGCGCTTTTTGTTGCCCGACGCGGATAAAGAAATTGTCAAGATTTCGTCACCTGTAGTTACTTGGCTGGCCGACCGCCCCGGCGCGGGAACGGGACAGCCCGATACATAAGCATCTCTTAAGTTACGGAGCATTTCTATTAATTTGACTCATTGCATGATTTCTCTCATTCTGTTAATTTACTGGGCGACGGTTCTTATGCTGCTGCACACCGCCCACCTGAATTCACGGCATGCCCACCTGGTCCTTACGGGTGCCGGCATCCTTCGCGTGGTCGTGCGGAGCCGCTCGATTATTCGAGAGGTCATCGCAAGCGGGTGATGGCAGAGCACCACTGAACCGAAACGATTTTCGGGGCCATCATCCAAAAGATGATGGCCTTTCGTTTTTTGGTTGTGGGAGTCTGGGGGGATTGCGGAAGTGTCTGACAATGTATTGAAGCCACGAAGTACCGGGTTAACCGACGGGGCGCATCGCGCGCCGGCGCGCGCCATGTTGCGCGCCGCGGGCCTTAATGATGAAGACTTCTCCCGGCCCCTCATCGGCATCGCCAACACCTGGATCGAAATCGGCCCGTGCAACTATCACCTGCGCGAACTCGCGGCTCACGTGCGAGACGGCATTCGCGCGGCCGGCGGCACGCCACTCGAGTTCAACACCGTCTCAATCTCCGACGGCATCACCATGGGCACCGAAGGCATGCGTGCCTCGCTCATTAGCCGCGAAGTAATTGCCGATTCCATCGAGCTCGTCGCCCGGGGCAACCTCCTTGACGGCCTTGTCGTGCTCGTCGGTTGCGACAAAACCATTCCCGGCGGCGTAATGGCGCTGGCGCGGTTGAATATCCCCGGTTTGCTTCTCTACGGCGGCTCGATTGCGCCCGGCCAATTCGAGGGACACTCCGTTACCATTCAGGACGTTTTCGAAGCCGTGGGCGCACACGCACGCGGCAAGATGACCGACGCGCAGCTCAAAGAACTCGAATGCGCCGCGTGCCCCGGAGCAGGCGCGTGCGGCGGCCAGTTCACTGCGAACACAATGGCCCTGGTGTGCGAATTCCTGGGCATTGCACCCATGGGAATTTCGAGCGTCCCGGCCACGGATGCCGGAAAGGCGCACGCCGGAGAACTCGCAGGGAAGCTCGCTCTCGATTTGCTGAAAAAGAACCGCACGCCTTTGCAAATCATCACCAAAGCCGCAATTGAAAACGCCATTGCCGGCGTCGCCGCCACCGGCGGTTCGACCAACGCGGTGCTGCACCTGCTTGCGATTGCGCGCGAAGCGGCGGTGCCGCTTTCCATTGACGATTTCGACCGCATCAGCTCGCGCACTCCGATTCTCGCGGATCTCAAACCGGGAGGACGTTTTGTCGCAACCGACCTTTACGCAGCAGGCGGCACTCCGCTGGTCGCAAAGCGCATGCTTGTAGCTGGATTGCTCCAGGGAAGTTGCATCACGGTTACCGGAAAAACGCTCGCCGAAGAAGCCGCGGGAGCAAAGGAAACCCCGGGACAGGAAGTCGTGCGCACCAAAGACAACGCCCTGAAAGAAACCGGAGGCCTGGTGATTTTGAAGGGCAACCTGGCGCCGGAAGGCTGCGTGATCAAGGTTGCCGGGCACAAGATGACGAATTTTCGAGGGCCGGCGCGCGTCTTCGATAGCGAGGAAGCCGCCTTCGCCGCCGTCGAGCAAGGCAAGATCAAAGCCGACGATGTCGTCGTGATTCGCTACGAAGGGCCCAAGGGCGGGCCGGGAATGCGCGAGATGCTCGCGGTCACCGCCGCGCTGGTTGGCGCGGGATTGGGCGATTCCGTTGCCCTGTTGACCGACGGCCGTTTTTCCGGCGCAACGCACGGCCTGATGGCCGGGCATGTGGCACCTGAAGCCGCCAACGGCGGTCCGATTGCCGCAGTGCTTGACGGTGACACTATCACCTTTGATTTGCCAAAGCGCGCCTTGACCGTGGAGATTTCTGACGCCGAAATCCGGAAGCGCCTCGCGGGCTGGAAAGCACCCAAGCCGCGCTACACCCACGGCGTCTTTGCGAAATATGCGGCGCTCGTTTCTTCGTCTTCGCTGGGTGCCATTACCGTGGCACCTGCGAATCTTGCGGCGGAAGCTGCGCCGGTTTCCTCTGGGAGAACGCTATGAAGCTGACAGGTGCGGAAATACTCTGTGAAACGCTCACGCGCCTGGGCGTGCGGCACATCTTTGGCTACCCGGGCGGCGCGATTCTTCCGGTCTACGATGCCCTGGGTAAATCCAAGCTACATCACATCCTCGTCCGTCACGAGCAGGGCGCCACGCACATGGCCGACGGCTACGCGCGTGCCACCGGCGGCGTCGGCGTGGCCATGGCCACTTCCGGCCCCGGCGCCACCAACATGGTCACCGGCATCGCTACGGCCATGCTCGACTCTTCGCCTGTCGTCTGTATCACCGGCCAGGTGAGCAGCAAGCTGCTTGGGTCCGATGCGTTTCAGGAAGTAGACATCACCGGCATCACCATGCCGATCACCAAGCACAACGTAGTGGTTTCCAAGGTAGAAGACATCGCTCGCACCGTTCGCGAAGCTTTCCTCATCGCCAATTCTGGACGCCCCGGACCCGTGCTCGTCGACATTACGAAAGACGCCCAGCAAGCTTCCATGGAATTCGACTGGGACGCCAGTGCGCCGCAGTTGCCGCCGAAGCGCATCCGCGATAATCACGACCAGGAAGAGTTCGACCGCGCCGTCGAGATGCTGAATTCCGCCAAGCGTCCGCTGATCCTGGCGGGACGCGGCATCGTGCTTTCCGGAGCCATGCGGCCCTTTGCGGAATTTGTCAACACTGGCAATATCCCCGTGGCCATGACCCTCCTCGGCATTGGTTGCTTCCCTGCTTCCGACCCTCTGAACCTGGGCATGATGGGCATGCACGGAGAGGCCTGGGTCAACACCGCCATCCAGGAAGCTGACCTGCTGATTGCCGTGGGCATGCGCTTTGACGACCGTGTGACCGGCGATTTGCGCAACTACGCGCGCAACGCGCGTAAGATTCACATTGAAGTGGACCGCGCAGAGATCAACAAAAACGTTCAGGTGGATGCTGCCATTATCGGCGATGCCGGCGAAACGCTGCGCTTCCTGGTTCCGCACGTGCATCAGCGTGACCACGGCGCGTGGCTGGCTCACATCGCCGAACTCAAGGGCGACTCCGCAGTGCGCGACATCCAGTCGCTCCCGGACAGTGGACATCTCTACGCCGCCCACGTCATCAACGACCTCTGGAAAGTCACCAAGGGCAACGCCATTGTCGTCACCGACGTCGGGCAGCACCAGATGTGGGAGGCGCAGTATTATCACCACAACGCGCCCCGCACGTTGATCACTTCGGGCGGCCTCGGCACTATGGGCTTTGCCTTGCCTGCCGCGATCGGCGCGAAAATGGCGCAACCAGATTCCGAAGTCTGGGTGGTCGTCGGCGACGGCGGCTTCCAGATGACCATGTGCGAGCTGGCGACCATCGTCCAGGAAAAGCTCAACGTGAAGATCGCCATCATCAACAACGGCTACCTCGGCATGGTGCGCCAATGGCAGGAATTTTTCTACGACAAGCGCTACGTCGCTACGCCTCTGGTGGCGCCTGACTTTGCCGCGCTGGCAAACTCGTTTGGGATTCGCAGCGAAACGGTGACGGCGCGCAAGGATGTTGTGCCGACGATCGAGTCGGCGAGAGCGACCGACCAAAGTGTGCTCATCGATTTTCGCGTGGAGCAGGAGGATTCTGTCTACCCGATGGTTCCGGCCGGCGCGGCTCTGCACGATATGATCCGACGGCCCGACAGCCCGCTAGTGGAGACGGCATCGGAGCCGTAACAAACGAATTGAACACAGAGGGCACAGACAAGAACACAGGCTGAAGCCTGTGCTACTTGAAATCGAGGAGCTCAATGCAAACGATCGTTGCTTATGTCGAGAACAAACCCGGGGTGTTGAATCGCGTCGCTTCGCTGACGCGCCGCCTGGCCATCAACATCGATTCGCTGACAGTAGGACCGACGGAGAACGTCGAGGTTGCCCGGATGACCATTTGCGCGCACACCGATGAACGCGGCGCGCACCGCCTGGAAGCGAGCCTCGAAAAACTCGTCGACGTCCTGCTCGCCGAAAATATTACCGACCGGCCAATGCTCGAGCGCGATCTGGCCTTGATCAAAGTGGCGGCCGACCAGCAGAACCGTCCGCACCTGATGGAACTCATCAAGGTTTTTCGCGGCCGCGTGGTGGACGTCGCGCCGGACTCCCTGATCGTCGAGGTTTCCGGCACCGTGGACAAGATTGACGGCCTGCTCGAAGTCCTGCGCCCCTTCGGTGTTCTCGAAATGGCCCGCACCGGACGCATCGCCATGACCCGCGGCAACGATTTGCTTCGTCCTCCCGAGGACGCGCGCCAAAAGGCAACGGAGAACAAAACTCCCGCCGGCAAGTAACCCGGCAACCTCAGTAAGGGTCCAGCCTGCTGGATCCTGGCGAACAACCAACTACAGATTTCTCGGCATTTTCCGGCCTCAAGAGCCCAGGAAAGGAACAGAGAACGAAAATGGCAAACCTGTACTACGACAAAGACGCAGATCTCTCGCTCATCCAGAACAAGAAAGTAGCCATCATCGGCTATGGATCGCAGGGCCACGCGCACGCTCTGAATCTGCGCGATTCCGGCGTGCAGGTGGTGGTGGGCCTGCCGGAAGACAGCGCCTCCCGCGCCAAGGCCGAGAAAGACGGCCTCACCGTGAAAACACCTGCGGAAGCCGCGGCGTGGGCCAACGTGATCATGATTCTCGCCCCCGATACGAGACAGCCAAAGCTCTACCGGGAAGCCATTGAGCCGCATCTCACCCCGGGCAAGACGCTCATGTTCGCGCACGGCTTCAACATCCGCTTTGGCGCGATCAAGCCGCCGAAGACCGTGGACGTGAGCATGATTGCACCGAAGGCACCGGGCCACCGTGTGCGCGAGGTATTCACGGAAGGTGGCGGCACGCCCGCGCTATTGGCCGTAGAGCAAGACGCCACGGGCCACGCGAAAGCCCAGGCACTTGCCTACGCGAAGGGATTAGGAACCACGCGCGCCGGCGTGCTCGAAACCACCTTCACGGAGGAAACGGAAACCGACCTATTCGGCGAACAGGCTGTGCTCTGCGGCGGAGTTAGCGAACTCATCAAGGCTGGCTTTGAAACGCTCGTCGCGGCCGGCTATCAGCCCGAGGTTGCCTATTTCGAGTGCCTGCATGAACTGAAACTCATCGTAGACCTCATCTACCGCGGCGGCCTCAGCTACATGCGCTATTCCGTCAGCGACACGGCCGAGCAAGGCGACTACCACGCCGGCAAACGCGTCGTCACCGAGCAGACCCGTGACGCGATGAAGCAACTCCTCGCCGGCATTCGCGACGGTAGCTTCGCCAAAGCCTGGATCGCAGAGAACGAAAAGGGCTGCCCCAACTTCCTGGCTCGCCGCAAAGCCGAACAACAGCAGCAAATCGAACAGATCGGCCTCAAACTCCGTGCCATGATGCCCTTCTTGCAGCCGGTCGTTGCCCCCGGTCTCGAATCCGCTTCGACGGCCAAGAAGTAATTGTGGCGGCCGCCTTCCGCCTGCCCCGATCTAGCCGGGCAAGCAGGCGCTGTTCGAATTGTAGAGGCGCAGCACGCTGCGCCCCATTCTAAGTCACCTGCCAGAGTGCCTATGCCGCACAGGCCGAAACGCCGAGGCTTTGCCACGGGCTGAGGTTCGGATATGATTTCGCGCGTAAAGCCTCATCGCCGGAACAGGGTGAACAACGCCCTGGGAATGACAAACCCGTTAGTGCGGAGGAACTACGTTGCGTATCGTCGGAGTGTGCTTGGCGAGCATCTTCACACTATTCGTTTTCGGTGGCGCGGTTTGTGTGCGTGCGCAGGGGCCGGAGACGCTTGAGGCCCGCATCCAAAAGGTCTTGGCCCGCCCTGAATTTGCACACTCGAATTTCGGCATCGAGTTCCTTGATCTCGAAACCGGCAAAGTAATTTACGCTCTCAACGCCGACAAGCTCTTCGTCCCCGCCTCCACAACAAAGCTCCTCACCGAGGGCGTCGTTTTGGCGAAACTCGGTTCCGACTTCCGGTTCCATACCTCGGTCTACCGCACCGGACCCATCGACAAGCATGGCACCCTCAAAGGCGACCTCATCCTGGTCGCCAGCGGCGACCCCAATCTCTCCAACCGCATCCAGCCCGATGGCACGCTGGCATTTGTCGACGAGGATCATTCCTACAACGGTCCCGCGCTACCGGGTGATCCTCTTGTTGTAATCAAGGATTTTGCGTCGCAGGTTTCTGCCAAAGGTATCCGCAAGATCGAAGGCAACGTCTACGTCGATGCGAGCCTCCTCCGGGACACCGAGCACGAAGGCGGCACCGGCGTCACCCTTTCCTCCATCATCGTGAACGACAACGTAATTGACCTGACGGCGCGGCCGGGCGCAAAGGCGGGCGAGCCCGCGGAACTCGTCGTTTCCCCGCAGACCTCTTACATCCATTTCACCAACAGAATGACCACCGGTCTCGCCGATTCGCCTCCCGTGTACGACGCCAACGATCCCGCTCCGCGCGGGGACTCGTGGGAAATCACGCTTGCCGGCAGCGTGCCGCTCGCGGGCGGCGTGCAAACGGTCGCCTACCCCGTCCCCTCACCCACGCAGTTTGCCACCGCGGCCCTGCGCGACGCGCTGCGCGCCAAGCAAATCGAGATCAAACCCAAGAAGGCGGCCACCGATAACCTCCAACCATTCCAGAGGTTTTATACAGGGGAATATCGCGTCGCCGAACACGTCTCCCCGCCGCTCAGCGAAGATGTTCGCATTACACTGAAGGTCAGCCAGAACCTTCATGCTGGCATGGGCCCCTATTTCCTCGGTCTGCTGTCCGCCAAAGAAACCCAGGATCCCCTGCGTGCCGGATTCAAGCTAGAACGCACCTTCTTAACAGATGCGAAACTCGACCTCAGTGGCGCATCCCAGGGAGACGGCGCCGGCGCCGATTGGGCCGACTTGTTCAGTCCGGAATTTATGTGCCGCTATCTCGCCTATTGGAAGAGCCGCTCCGACTTTGCCGCGTTTTTTGCGGGCCTGCCGGTTCTCGGCAAGGATGGCACGTTGGCGAAAATTCAACGGGACAGTCCCGCCGCGGGGCATGTGTTCGCAAAAACCGGAACTTTCACCACAGAAGACAAGCTCAACGGCCGCCTGATGCTGAATGGCAAAGGACTCGCCGGCTATGTACAAACGAAATCGGGAAAAACGCTGGTGTTCGCGGTCTACGTGAACCACACGGCCCTCCCTGACGAGCGTGAGAGCTCCCAACAGATTGCTGGTCAAGCCCTGGGCGAAATTGCCGCCGCGGCCTACGACGCCATCCTGCCCTAAAGTCAAAAATAGAAAATGAAAAATAGAAAATAGGAAATAGGAGAAAGCAAGCTGCCTTGCCTTTTGATCCGAGTACTAAGCTAGGTTCTTTCGCGCATCCGGCGCTTACAGCATATGTGGTAGCGCCGTCATCCGGGCGGTAGAAGAAGAGCAGCTAAAAATCGCGATTACTTTATCGGTCAGCTGAGGTTGGTCTTGCCAAGTTCCGCGACGCGGCGCTCAAAAATCATCTCGCAGGCGCCCTTCTTGTTGTGAAATCGGAAAACGATCTTGTGTCCGGCCTCGATCTTGGCCCGTGACTTCAGCACCGCGCCGTTCAATTCCACCCAATGCCCGTTGACGAAATACTCGCCCTCGCGTCCCTGCAATTCAAATTTGCCGTCGCTTTTCAACCAGAGCGGCGCCGCCGTGCAGGTCACCGTCTTTCCGGCCACATGCGCTTCGGTGCAGACATACTGCCCGGCGACATCTTCCTTGATCTCAGTTTGGGCGCGGCCGATAGGCGCGCAGGCAAGCAACAGAGCGCCGGCGCTTATGGCCAGGAAGTCCCTGGCTGGACTGGTGGGCTGGGACATGACAAAAAAACCTCCACTCGCACCTTGGGATGAACAAACCCCGACCGCGGAAGCAACATAGATTGCATGCCATGCACCAGTTTTTTGGATGCTCGCCATACTGCAAACTAAGGACTTAGTCTAAGATAACCCGCCCGCATGAGGAAGATATAGGAAGACGCTTTCACATCCGCACGCAGTTAGAGAAGGTTTTTGCAGTACTCCCCCGAGCGTACCCTCCGCGGGGAGTACCTCCTATATACCCAACAAATAGCTTACTCTACGGGCAATTCCGGGATCGCCGCCCCGTCCTTGCGCGGGTCGGACGCGCCGAAGTTGACGCCCTTTGCGAAATCCCGCATCACCACCTGCCCACCGCCCACCTCGCCGGAGAACGTACCCAGCACCTGGATCTTGTGGCCCTTGGCCTCCAGTTCGTCGCGCACCTTCTTCGGGAAGCGATTCTCCATTTCCACGTCGCATCCGGCAAAAGTGTGTTTGGTGAAGCGCGCCGCCTCCAGCGCCGCCTGGATGTTCATTTTGTAGTCCGCCAAATTGGCGATGAACTGCGCGTGCGCCTGCGACTGGTTCCACCCGCCCATGATCCCGAACGCCACGCGCGTGTCGCCCTTCTGCGCAAACGCGGGAATAATGGTGTGCAGCGGGCGCTTGTGCCCCGCCAGTAGGTTCGGTGAATCCGGATCCAGCGTGAAGAGCGCCCCGCGGTTGTGCAACGCGAAACCCGTTCCCGGCGCCACGATGCCGGAACCGAACAGATCGTAGTTGCTCTGAATGAGCGAAACCATGTTGCCTTCGCGATCGACCACGGTCAGATACGTCGTGTCCTTGCCGCCGCGGAGTTCGCTGCCGGCTACATCGCAGTTGGCGTGGTAAGGATCGATTAATTTCGCGCGCTCGGCGGCGTGTTCCTTGGAAAGCAGAACCGCAACAGGCAGCTTCTGCCCGCGCGGATCGCCAACGTGTTTGCGCAGGTCGGCATAGGCCAGCTTCTTCGCTTCAATCATCGTGTGCAGCGCTTTGGTCGAGGCGTAGCCGTACTCCTTGTCCTGTCCCAGGGGAAACGTCTCCATGATATTGAGCATTTCGAGCGCAGCCATGCCCTGCCCATTCGGCGGCATTTCGGATACCGTCCAGTCACGATACGTGGTGGAAATCGGTTCCACCCACTCTGCGGAAAACTCGGCCAGGTCCTGCGCGGTCATCACACTGCCGTGGCGCTCCAGCGTCTCCAGAATCTTTTTTGCGATTTCGCCTTTATAAAAGGCTTCTGGCCCGTGCGTTGCAATCTGCTCGAGCGACCAGGCAAGGCCGGGATTTTGAAATACCTCGCCCACCCGCGGCGCCCGGTCTTGCGGCAAATACAGCTTTGCCGCGGCGTCGTCCCCCCGCAGGTGATCGACACTAGAACCCCAATACCCGGCCACCCATTCCGTCACCGGGAAGCCCTCCCGCGCGGTCTGGATCGCCGCCGCCAGATCGTCAGCCAATTTCTTGCGGCCGAACTTGTCGGCCAGTTTTTGCCAGCCGTCCACAGCGCCGGGCACCGTGATGGTATTCACTCCGGCCTCCGGCATGTCGCGCAGACCTTTCTTGCGCAGCAGTTCGGGCGTCAGCCCCTTTGGCGCCCAGCCGCTAGCGTTCAGCCCATAGAGCTTGTTCGCTTTCGCGTCGTAAACAATGGCGAAGAGGTCCCCCCCGATCCCGTTCATCATCGGCGAGACCACACCCATCATCGCGTTCGTCGCGATAGCCGCATCCACAGCGTTCCCGCCGCGTTCCAGAATTCGCGCACCGGCTTGCGCCGCCAGCGGAGATTCCGCTGCCACAATCCCCTGCCGCGAAATCACCATCGAGCGCGCCTGGGACCGGTCTTGCGCTTGCGTGTGGGGTGACAAGATGCCTCCTGCGACTGCTACCACGAAAACTGAAAAGCGGAATATAGGTTTCACGCGGAGCCCCTCCGTGGGGAGGATTCAGAACATACACTGTGCCACAGTCAGGGGGCGAAGGCGAAAATGGTTTAAGGGTGCGGAAAGGAATCGAAGAAAAGAATCCCGAATATTTCTTTGATCGCGACAACTGCAGCGCCAGGGCAGCAGTCCGCAAAAAGCATCGAAATACAGGCGAGGAGTATTATGTCTTGAGCTCCTCGTGCAACTTCCGGGGCCTGAACTGTAATACCGCTGACGAGCTAACCCGCAAGAACGTTTCCGGTCCACCGCCTGACACCGATTACGGATTACTTCCGCGCCGCACATCCGCTAAACTGCTTGCGTGCCTGAATTGACCCCTTCCGCTCCGAAGCGCGTGGTCCGCGACGACTTCAATAAACGCATGGACGCGCTCCTCGCCGCACGCAACGCCGACCCCTTCGGCATCCTCGGCCCACATCCCGTGAGCTCTCCCTACGGCCGCCTTTGGTCCATCCGTGCGTTTCATCCCCGCGCAGTGGAAGCACATATCCTCCTCGAAGGGCAGGCGAATTCTCTCCCCATGCGCTGTCTACGCGACGAAGGCTTCTTTGAAGCCACCCTGCCCGCACCCAGCGAGACCCCGCCCGCTGCCTCCAGCTACCGCATCCGCTTCCGCAACGAATACGGCGACATTTGGGAAATCTACGATCCGTACGCCTTCCCTTACCTGCTGACCGAATTCGATCTCTACTTAATGGGCGAAGGCCGCCACTACGACACCTACGAAAAAATGGGCGCCCACGTGAAAACTCTCGAAGGCGTCCAGGGCGTCCACTTCGCCGTCTGGGCGCCTAACGCCAGCCGCGTCAGCGTCGTAGGTAATTTTAACGGGTGGGACGGTCGCATTCATCCGATGCGCTCGCGCGGCAATTCCGGGGTCTGGGAATTTTTCCTCCCCGAGCAAGGCGAGGCTGCAGTCTACAAATACGAAATTCTCGGCCCGGACGGCAATCTCACTCCGCTCAAGGCCGATCCGTACGGCTTCGCCTCCGAACTTCGCCCCAACACGGGTTCTGTCGTGGCGCGCCTTGACAAGCACGCCTGGAACGACGCCGAGTGGATGCAACAGCGCGGCGCGAAAAACTGGCTCGAGCGGCCGGTCTCCGTCTACGAAGTCCATCTCGGCTCCTGGCGCCGGAAGCCGGAAGAAAATCACCGCTGGCTGACGTACCGCGAACTCGGCGATCAACTGATCCCCTACGTACAGGATCTCGCCTACACGCACATCGAGCTGTTGCCAATCATGGAGCATCCCTACGACGGCTCCTGGGGCTATCAGACCCTCGGTTATTTCGCCGTCACCAGCCGCTACGGCTCGCCGACCGAGTTCATGGAATTCGTCGACCGTTGTCATCAGGCTGGCATCGGCGTCTTCCTTGACTGGACCCCGGCGCACTTTCCCCGCGATGCGCACGGCCTCGCCTATTTCGATGGCACGCATCTCTACGAGCACTCCGATCCCCGCCAGGGCGCACATCCCGACTGGGGCACGCTTGTTTACAACTACACCCGCAACGAAGTGCAAAACTTCCTTATTTCGAATGCCCTCTTCTGGCTCGACAAATTCCACATCGACGGGCTCCGCGTGGACGCCGTCGCCTCCATGCTCTACCTCGATTACTCCCGCAAGCAGGGCGATTGGGTGCCCAACCGCTTCGGCGGCCGCGAAAATCTCGATGCCATCGATTTCTTCAAGCGCCTCAACGAAGTCGTTCACCTGCGCTTTCCCGGCGTCCTCACCATCGCCGAGGAATCCACTGCCTGGCCCGGCGTTTCCCGGCCCACCTACCTCGGCGGCCTCGGCTTCAGCCTGAAATGGAACATGGGCTGGATGAACGATACGCTCTCCTATTTTTCAAAAGACTCGATCTACCGCCGCTACGAGCACAACAAGCTGACCTTTTCTCTTCTCTACGCCTTCAGCGAAAACTTCATGCTTCCCTTTTCCCACGACGAGGTCGTCCACGGGAAAAACTCCCTGCTCCACAAAATGCCCGGCGACATGTGGCAACAATTCGCCAACCTCCGTCTCCTGCTCGCCTATCAGTACGCGCATCCCGGCAAGAAACTGCTGTTCATGGGCCAGGAGTTCGCGCAACGCCAGGAATGGAGCGAAGCGCGCAGCCTCGACTGGCACCTCCTTCAACACGAATCTCATCGGGGTATTCAGCGCCTGGTGGGCGACTTAAATCGACTACTCACCAGCGAGCCGGCTTTGCATCAAGTAGATTTCGACTGGCAGGGGTTCGATTGGATTGACGCCAACGATTCTGACAACAGCGTGTACTCGTTCATCAGGCAGGGCAAAAATCCCGACGACATCCTCATCGCCGTTCTGAACGCCACGCCCGTGGTCCGCTACGGGTACCATATCGGCGTTCCCCGAACCGGCCATTACGAAGAGGTCCTGAACACCGACGCGGCTCCCTACGGCGGCTCGAATGTGGGCAACCTGGGGGGCATGAACGCCGGGGAGCATGCGTGGTCCGGCCGCCGCTACTCTCTCGCTCTCACCCTGCCCCCGCTCGCCGCAGTCTTCCTGAAATGGAGCTCCACTTGAGCGCGTACGCTCAGGCCTCGTGCAACCCTCTGTCTTGCGGTAAAATCATATTTGCATGGGAAATTTATCAGGTCGAAGCGAGGTTCCCTTGGAATTGAAGAGTGTTTCCAATTATCTGGCGTTCCGAGCGGTTCTCATCCTTGCCGCTGCCTTCCTCTTGGCCGGAGTCGCCGTGGCCCAGGACCCGGGGCCGCTGCAGAATCCTCCACCCCCGCCGCGCCGGACGCAGACCGCACCGTCAACCACGCAACAGCAGCGCAATGATACCTCTACAGTCCCACCCGCGGCGCTCCATTCGCCGGGCGATAATCCCATTACGAATGAGCCGCCGTTTGAACCGGTCGAGGAGATTATCCGAAAGTTCTCCGAAAAAGAATCTGAATTCAAGCTCGAGCGTGGCAATTACACCTATTCACAGACCTTCTCCATCCAGACGATCGACGACGACAACCGCCCCGACGGCGAATATCGCATGAGCAGCGACATCGTCTTCACCCCGGACGGCAAGCGCTTTGAAAAAGTCACTTACGCCCCGCCCGACACGCTGCAACGCATTCAGTTGACCGAGCAGGACCTCGACGACGTCCGCAACGTTCAGCCGTTCGTGTTGAACAAAGAGGACCTCCCGAAGTACAACGTTACCTATGTCGGCCGCCAGCAGATCGACGAGCTTTCCTGCTACGTGTTCGACGTCGCGCCCAAGACTATCGAGAAAAAACAGCGCTATTTTCAGGGCCGTGTCTGGGTGGACGACAAGGATCTGCAAATCGTCATGTCCGATGGGAAAGCCGTCCCGGATATCGTCAACAAGCACGGAGAAAACGTCTTTCCGCGCTTTCGCACCTATCGGCAGAACATCGAAAAGGGTTACTGGTTTCCCGTGTACACACGTGCTGACGACTATCTCCACTTCTCAACCGGCGATATTCACATCCGCATGACCGTCCGCTATTCGAATTACAAGCGTTACGGCAGCACCGTAAAAATCGGCCAGGCCACCGAAATCAAGGAGCCGCAAAAATAGCACAGGCTTCAGCCTGTCTCTTACTCTGCCGAGTCCGCCTTCCGACGCGGGCGGCAATGACGCCCAGGCTTGGCAACCGGGCAAACGTCCGGCGCAATCTAATAGGCGTTGTACCAGCATCGGCCACACTGCGCGGTGAAACATCGCCCTTGTGCGTATTACCAGCCGCTCGACTGTACTTCCAGCCAGTTGAGTGATTCGAAAATACAATTGAAGTGCGCAGCCAACTTCCTTGCCGAAAGCGGCACACTAAGCAAAGCGAGGTAGGGCTGGTCGTCCAGGTGGGGGGGATTTCGTCTTGTCGGACGTGGCAAAACACCAGAAGGCTCTCTCGCAGCTCCGCAACCGCGCGCGGCGGCGTGCGCTCTTCTTTGCACTTTTCCTGGCCCCATCGATGGCCGCCGTGCCGCGCGCGGTGCACGCCAATTGCGAGGAAATTCCCGCCGGCAAATCCTTCTGGGTCCGTCTCCTCGATCCCGTTTCTTCCTATAGCTCAAAAACCGGCACCGCCGTCCGCGCCACTCTGATTCAATCGCCCGACTGCGACGGTGCCCCCGTCTTTCCCGCCGGCCTGGAAGTTGATGGCCAGGTGACTGCTGTCCGCCGGGTGGGCCTGGGCTTCAAGTACGAAACCGCCTGGTTGGAAATTATCTTCGACCGCATCGTCACTGCCGAGGGCATGGTCCTTCCCATCGCCTCCCAGGTCGTGGAAGTCGACAACGCGCGCGAGTCCGTCCGCAGGGGCAGAATTCAGGGCATCCTCGCTACCTATACTCCGCAAGGACGCATCACCGACGGTCTGGGCCACCTTCCTTCCTACAATCCCTACAGCGCGCCCAGCCTCCTCGTCTATCGTATGTTCACCGTGCTTCCCGAACCGGAAATTTATTTCCCACCTGGCACCGATCTCCGCTTGCGCCTGAATGTTCCTCTTTATGTGGCCGACCAGCCGGAACTCCCCCGCGTGTCTTTCGAAATGGACGAAGTCGAGCGCGGCGACGTCGAAATGCTCCTGCAGCACAACACCTCGCGCACTTACACGGGCAAAGGCAAAGAAGCTGACGTGGTCAACGTCCTCTTCGTCGGCTCGCGCGACCAGATGAACTCCGCGTTTCGCGCCGCCGGCTGGAACAACAGTGACCGCATTTCCTCGCGCAGCGTGCTCCGGGAATTCCGCGCTTTCCTGGATCTCGCAAGCTACCCCGAACAGCCAATCACCACACAATATCTGACAGGACGCCGCCAGGAAGTCACCTGGCAAAAGAGCTTCAACAGCTACAGCCGCCGGGACCATCTGCGCCTTTGGGAAGAGCCTGGAACCGTCCACGGCCAGGACGCCTGGCTGGGCGCCTACTCCAAGGAAACCAGCGCCGCTCTCTCTGTCCCCCGCTTTCGTTTCGTTCATCATCTCGACCGCAATCTCGACGACGGCGTCAACATGCTCGTGCGCGATCTCTCGCTCGCCGGTTGCGTAAAATCCGTGCAGCTTTTGCCCCGCCCGGAGATGAACGACACTTTTGTGAATGCCACCGGAGATCAAATGCGCACCGGCGGCGACCTCACCGTCGTGCAGCTCGCCGATTGCCAGCCCCCGGCGACGGACCTCTCCCACGCCCGTCCGCTCATTCCCATTCACCCGCGTTCTCGCATCGCCCGCTTTCTGCGCACCCAGGTTCTCATCTACAAGGGCGACGTGATCCGCGGCAATCTTATCTACAGCGGCTATTATGTCGGGCGCATTTGCCTCCACGCCTTCCGCTTCCACCACGACCACGGTCAGGAACCAGACATCGATGGTTTGCCCCTCAGCCCCGTTTCTCCAGACACTTTGTTCCCCCACATCACCTTCGGCGGCGGCTCCGGCATGTAGGTGCGCAGGCTTCAGCCTTTGAGACGATCTCAACTCAATCGAACTTGAAAGTGCGAACTCTACGCTTCTCTGTTCTCCTGTGCGCCGTTTGCGCTCCTCCGCGAACTCTACGTAAGTTCTTCCCTCTTTTCTTTCTCTCCACTTCTTCCAAAACCGCCGGCCTCTACATGTTAGATTTGCTTCATGCCCGCTTCCCCACAACCCTGGCCGCTTTCCTGGATCGCTCGCAGCCATCGCTTATTCGTATTTAGGCGCCGCACACGCGTTCTGGCTGACGCGTTAGCGCCGCTTCTGCCTCAAAAAGGCCGTGTGCTCGACATCGGCTGCGGCGACGGCACCATCGGCGCGCTCCTCACTGAACGCCGCCCCGGCCTCACCTTTGAAGGCGTCGAATACGCTCCCCGCCCCGCCTGCCGGATTCCCTGCCGCGCATTTGATGGCGAGCATCTGCCGTACCCTAACGGGGCATTCGACGCCTGCCTTTTCGTAGATGTGCTGCACCACACGCCGGACGTAACCGTGCTTTTGCGCGAGGCCGCGCGCGTAGCGCGCTCGGCGGTCGTCCTCAAAGACCACCTGAGCGAAACCTCTCTCGACCATGCCGTTTTGAGACTGATGGATTGGGTCGGAAACCGTCCCCACGGCGTCATCCTGCCCTACAACTACCAAAGCCGCCGCCAGTGGGAACACCATTTTGCCGAGTGTGGATTGCAGCCTGCGCAGTTTATTCGCGATATGCCGCTCTACCCGTTTCCTTTTTCACTCATCTTTGGCCGCGGATTACACTTCGCCGCCACGCTAACGCGCCTGTGAACCTATGGCACAGGCTTCAACCTCTGCAGCCGATCGAAAGCCGCAACTCAACCGAACTTGAGGGCCTCCGCTCGGAAGCCGCGCCCTTCTGTTTTCTGCGCTGTCTGCGCTTTTTTCTCAGCGACCTCTGCGTTAGCTCTTCGTTCTTCTCTTCGCCCGACGCGCCGCGCTTTAGGAAACCCCCGTCCCCTCGAACAACGCTTTCTGCGGCCCACGCGCTCCCCAAATCCCAGGAATCCGGGTCCCGCACCTCGCGCACGCCCCTTCCTTCATCCGGTCATCCAGCACATCGTGCCACGAGCGCTCGATCAACAGCGCACCGCAGTTCGGGCAATACGTGTTTGCCGCATTACTGAAAATATTCCCCTCATAAACGTAGTGCAGCCCCACCTTCAGCGCGATCTCCCTCGCGCGATGCAGCGTCTCCGGCGGAGTGCGCGGTTTGTCCTGCAGCTTAAAA
>DATFSI010000096.1:0-3878 GCA_035262705.1 Candidatus Acidiferrum sp.
TCGCAAGGCGTCGCTCCATGTTGCACCTCGTCAGAAAAATTGTGAGGCCGAAGATGAGAACATCTTAACGGTTGGGTGCGCCCGCGCTACAGGATTGAGGGACGGGCAGGTTGCAAACGCCACCTGCCCCTCCGGACAGGGCAGAGGCCAATTCACCCCAGCGCAGCGACGCGGCAACACTCCACGGCAGAGGAACCTGCATCACCATGCGGGGGGTGGATTTGCAGGAAAGAACTTCGCGAATAGACAGTTGAGCTCGCCCAAGTTGGTGATACCCGTCACCAGGATGCTGGTGTTCGCCACCAGGTCGCTCCGGCTGCCTCCCGCACACAGAACCGTCTCAAGGACCTTGAATGCCTGCCGCGCACCGCCTTAGAATAGGGCTCAATTGACTTCAAGCCCGGCACTTGTATCGTTTCTTTATCTGCCGCGATTCTCTCCTTAAATAGGCGCAGAAACATGGTATGCAGGAACCCGGCGGTGCACCTAGTTCGGCTCCCGGACAAATCAGAATTCGTAGGACCAATTTGGAATCATGTTTTTTGCAGATCGACCGGGGCCTATCTGGCGGGCATCATCGCCCATAGCGGCCCATGTACTCGCCCTGCGCCAGCACATGGCCCCGCTGCGCGCGCTCGACGTCCTGCTTCGTTGCCCCGGCTTTCAGGTTCAGCTTTGTATCGAGCGCATACAACTTGAAAAAATAACGGTGCGGTGTACCGCGCGGCGGACATGGCCCGCCATAACCGATTTTTCCGAAATCGTTACGCCCTTGCCGCGCCCCGTTTTCCAGCTGCTCTTTCTTTTCGATATTCTGCGCCAGAAAACGCGCATTTCCCGGCAGATCAAACACCACCCAATGCACCCAGGTTCCCGCTGGAGCGTCGGGGTCGTCGGCAATCAACGACAAACTTTGCGTGCCCGCGGGCGGGTCATTCCATTCGAGCGCCGGCGAGATGTCCGCGCCGTCGCACGTGAATTGCTTCGGGATCGTGCCTCCGGAAGAAAAATCCGCACTGTTTATCGTCAACGCCATGGCCGCACCTCCCTCAGAGCGCACGCCGCATCCCGCGCCCCCGGCAGAAATCGCCGCCAAGACCATCATCCCGAAAAGGCAATGGAGTTGTCTTTGACGCATTGCGCCGGCCCTCCGCGTTAGCCGCTTTTTCTACGCTGGGCGGACACACGTATAGCGGCCTCAGGTTAAGCCGGTGGAGCTCCCGGCCCGTCAGCCCGCGTCAGGCTTCCGCCCCTCGTAAAATTACCGCTGCGGCGGCTGCGTGGCGTTCTGCGTATTCAGCGGCGGCGTATTTTCGTGACCAGCCACCGGCGACACGCTGTTGCTCGAAACGGTTGCCAGCTCCGACGGCTTATACTTTGGCGCGCTCACGTAACCGTGGATGTGGTCCTTATCAATCCGGTTAGCAACCACCTGCACGGGTTGCGATTCGTTTTCCGTATGGATCCACACCGGCTCGTAGAGATTAACTTTCTTCTTGGTTAGCTGGTTGTCGTCCACGATCAGTTGCATGTCGAAGCTCTTGTGCTTGGTGTCCGCCTTGCGCAACGATAGTGCCAGCGGCCCCACGCGTTGAAAATTCTTCGACTTGGACAGGTCAAACTCGAAATAGCTGCGTTCGCCTCGCTTCGCCAGCGCCACCAGCTCCTCATGCGTTTTGGCGATCGATCCATTCAGTTCGTCGCGCGTCGAGTTCAAGTTGCCCTCGAGGTCCGCGCGGTTCTTCGCCACAAGATCCTGCGTTTCCTTCAATTGCTTTTGCTGTTCCGCAAGCTGTGCTTGCAACTGTTTGTAGCGTTTGCTTTCCGCGCCCTGCTTGCTGGCTGAGTGCACGCCGTTGCTCTTCGCTGCCGGTTTGTTCGCGTTCTGCGCTTCGACTTCGGTGGCGGCTTGCTGTTGGGCCTGCTCCTGCGCTTGCTGCTGAGCAGTCATAGCGTTCAGCCTGTCGGTCATGCTCCCAAGTTGGCGCTGCAGGTCGCTGATGGTGGCATTGGCCGCGGACTCCTGCGCCGCCAACTGTCCCACCTTATTCTGCTGCTGATAGCCATAACCGAACGCCACCCCGGCAGCGGCCAGAGCGGCAATGGCAATACTCACCAGCCAGAGATTGCTGCGCGTGCCGGGCGGGGACGATTCCTGACGGTCGTTGGCAAAAATATCGCGATGCTCGTCCATACCAGATCTCCTTAGTCTCGTGTTTTCGCTGGGATACCCTCCTAGATTCATCTGAGGGACTCTTGGTTGCATTCCCTGCTGTGAAAACTCCCCTGCGCGGGCGTTCACGGCCGGCGGGCCGGGGCCCGCAATTCCGGCCCTCATCCAGCTCTTTTGGCATGAATATTTCTATTGCACATATTTATGCATTATCTTATAAGTGTACATATTTATGCATGCTAATACCAAAGGCCCCTGGGCCGTCATCCTGGCCGACGTCGTCGGCTCCGGCCGCACCCGCGGCGTCCGTTCCCTGCTCGCCGCCCGGCTCCGCGCCGCAACCTCCGCCCATTTGAAGCCCGGCCGCATCCGCCTGCCTTACGCAGTCACCGCCGGCGACGAATTCCAAACCGTGGCCGGCGATCTTCTTCAAATTCCCGAGCTTCTCTTCGATCTTCGTCGGCGCCTCCACCCCTTGCAGCTCCGCATCGGCGTCGGCATCGATGCGATTCCCGGCCCCTTGCGGGCACCCGTCAATCAACTCACCGGCGCGGCCTTCGAACACGCGCGCACCGCCATCGATGAAGCCAAAGACGCCCGCGCTCATGCTGTAAAAACCACTCGCTTTCATTCCGCAAACCAACAATTTGATCTGCTGGCAAATTTGATCTATTCCCTGCATGATGCTCTGGTGGGCCGTCTCTCCGAAAAGCAATGGCGCACCGTGGACGCCTATTTGGAGAAGGGGCGCGTCGATCTCGCGGCCCGGGCCCTAAAAATCGATGCCTCCACGGCGTCCCGCAACCTCAGCCGCGGCCATCTCTGGGAGTCGCTCGAAACGATCGAGGGCATGAAAAAACTTATCGCCGCCTCGTTCCAGTAATTGCACGATTCCGTCAAATACGAAAGGATTGCACGAAATCATGCATGCTTTCTCCACCTGCTTTCTGGCCTTGTATCTCGCGCATCTAGTCACCGACTTTATGCTCGAGCCCGAACGCCTGGTCACCGCAAAAAGGCGCGGCTCGCCGCGAGCCTACGCGGAGCATGGCGGCATTCATCTCCTTTCGGCTCTCGCATTTCTAGGCTTCGCTGTTCCCGGGCTTTGGAAAAGCCTAGCCTTTTACCTCTCTACTTTGGCATTGACCCTGGTCCGTCTGGCAATGGACTGGGCCAAGATCCACCTGCTGCAATCCGGCCGCATCGAAGACGGCACCGCAGCCTTTTTGTGGGACCAGTTTTTCCACCTCCTGATCGTTGGCCTGGCGGCCTGGCCGATTGCACGCCCTTCGCTGCTGACCGTCGCTTCCAACCTGCGCTGGCTGCAACTCGCCATCGAAAAGCCATTGCTCGTGCTCGTCGTCTATCTCGCCGTGATTTTCGGCGGAGGCCACCTTGTCCGCTTCCTCACCCGCCCGCTCCTCAAAAGAGACCTGCCTGACCTCGGTGAAACCCCCGGCGAGATGCAAAACGCCGGCCTGTATATCGGCTGGTTGGAACGCTTCGTGGTCCTGACCGCTCTCCTTCTTCAGTCGCCGGCCACCGTCGGCCTTATCCTCACCGCCAAATCCATCGCTCGCTACCCGGAGATGAAGTCCGTCCGCTTCGCCGAATATTTCCTCATCGGCACGCTTCTCAGCATGACCATCGGCATGCTCGGCGGCCTCCTTCTCCTCAAAGCCTGCTACGGCACCATCTCCCTCTC
>DATFSI010000097.1:0-10411 GCA_035262705.1 Candidatus Acidiferrum sp.
GCCCAGCCGCGCCAAGTGCATCTGCGACATGTTCCGCCCGCCATTCAGGCTAGCTTGCGCCGCTTCCCGTTTCTCGATCCAACTGTCTCGCATTGCCATGGCATCCCCCACGTATTTGCCGGTAATTGGCAACGCGTGACTCGAACCCACCCAAGTCACAAACACGCGACAAATCCGGCTTGGAAAAACAAATTATGGCACCCCCGCCCGGTGAACGCCACCGCTCCCTCTTCCATGGCACAGGCACTCTTGTTTACCCTGAGCAAAGCGACAGGGCCTGTGCTTTCGATCTTCGGCCAACCCTCAACTGAACCTGGCTCTGACAATCTAACGCAGCGGGTGCCCCACCCTGGGTTTGTGAAGAAGGTCTTTCTTTACTTCATTACTTCTTTACTTCTCTCCTCCAGCTCTCCCCACCTCGCGTACAACTCGTCAATCCTCATCTGCGCCGCTTCCAGTTCCAGTGACAACTCCCGCAGCTTCACCGCGTCGTTCATCACCTTGGGATCCAGCAGCATCTCGTGTTTTGCCTGTAACTCTTTCTCCGACTCCGCGATCTGCTGTTCCATCCCTTCCAATTCCCGCGCTTCTTTGTAATTCAACTTCTTTTTTGCATTTCCACCCGTCGCTGCCGTCGCCATGCTCGCCGCCACCGTCGCAGGCCGTGCCTCACTGTTCGCCGCCGTCACCCGCCCTCGCTGCCAAATCTCCCACTGCGCGTAGTCCGCAAAACGCTCCGCGCCCCCCAATCCGTCCAGTCCCAGCACCACCGTCGACACACGGTCCAGCATGTACCGATCATGCGTCACGAGCACCAGCGCTCCGCGATACTCCAGCAAACTTTCCTCCAATATCTCCAGCGTCGGAATGTCCAGATCGTTCGTCGGTTCGTCCAGCAGCAACACGTCTGCCGGTTCGAGCATCAATTGTGCGATCAGCACGCGTGCCCTCTCGCCTCCCGAAAGCCTGCCCACTTTCTGATTCAGCACCTCGCCCGCAAACAAAAACCGCGCCGCCCACGACGCCACGTGAATCATGCGGTCCTGGTAAATCACCGAGTCACTGTCCGGAGCCAGCGCCCGCCGCAGCGTCACATCGGGATCCAGTTCCCGGTTCTGGTCGAAATACACAATCTTCAGATGCTCCGCGCACTTGATGATTCCTTGCTCCGGCTTACTCTCGCCGTTCAGGAGCCGCAGCAGTGTCGTCTTTCCACTGCCGTTCGGCCCCACCAGTCCGACGCGCATTCCCGACGTAATCACAAAATGGAGATCGCGAAACAAAGTCCGCGCGCCAATCCCGTGCGTCACCCCGTCCAGCGTCATCCACTGCTTCGTCTTCCGGTCGCTCGATGTGAAGTCAATCTTCGCGCTCGCAGTCCGCGTCCGCGCGTTCATCTCCGCCAGTTCGCCGATCATCTGGTGCGCCTTATCGATTCGCGCCTTGGACTTCGTCGTCCGCGCCTTCGGTCCGCGCCGCAGCCACTCAATCTCCGTGTGTACGTGGTTTTCCAGCGCCTCCTGCCGGTTGCGCTGCGCGTGCAGGTACTCTTCTTTCTTCTCGAGGAAAGTGCTGTAGTTCCCCTCCACGCGAAACGCCCCGTCCTCGTACGCGGGATTCACTTCCACCACCGCCGTGGCCACGTTTTCCAGGAAATACCGGTCGTGGCTCACCACCACGCACGCGAATGCCGCATTTTGCAGCACGCCTTCCAGCCACTCGATTCCCGCCAAATCCAGATGGTTCGTCGGCTCGTCCAGCAGCAACACGTCTGGCCGCTCCACCAGCGCTTCCACAATCGCCAGCCGTTTCCGCCATCCGCCCGATAGCGAGGCCGCCTTTTCGTCCAAATCCGTGAAGCCCGCGCGCCCCAGAATCTCCGCTTTGCGCGCGGCACGCTCCGCTTCGGCCACCTTCGCTTGATCCAGCGCCGCGTCGATCACGGAGCGGACCGTATCGCCTTCCGCAAATTCCGAAATCTGCAGCACGCCACTAACGCGCACGCCCTTGCGCACGGCAATTTCGCCGCTGTCCGGCGCCACCCGCCCCTCGAGCATCGCCAGCAGCGTCGATTTCCCCGACCCGTTCGGCCCGACTATCCCGATGCGGTCGCTCTCCGACACGGTAAACGAAATCCCTCGGAACAAGGGTATCGCCGCAAACCGTTTCCCGATCTTTTGCGCGCTGATAATGGCCGCCACTCTTCCCACGCTCCTGGCCGACAAGTATTCTCTTACGAATTTCGATCTTCGTCTTTCCTCAGAATACCAGAGCACCCTCCACCGCCCTCGAACTCTACGAATCGCGAACCGGTTGACACCCGCCGTCCTAGACGATTAACGTACCGCTCCAGCGCTTGGAGGCATCCGTGAAAAAACTACTCTTCGCTCTCACTCTGGTTGGAATTGGTCTTTCGGCTCAAGAAGCGGACAAGCCCGTCATCAGCAAGGCCAGCACACAAAAATATGCTCCCGGCAAGGATGTTCCAGATTGCGTGACCGTCGCGAACCTCCGCGGCGATCCCGCCACCGGCCCATCTGTCTTCGAAATCAAATTCACTCCCGGCTGCCTCGTGCCCTGGCACTGGCACAGCATCAACGAGCACGCCATCCCTCTCAGCGGCTTGCTGGAAATTTCCATGAAAAACGAAAAGCCAACGCTCATCACCAATGGGGACTACAACTATCTTCCGGCCAAGCACATTCACCAGGACAAGTGTTCCGGCTCCAGACCTTGCGCCGCCATCGTCCTCGTGGATGGTCCCTTTGATATTCACTACGTCGACAAATCCGGCGCTGAAATCTCAGCCGAAAAAGCCGTCGCCGAAGCCGAAAAAATCATGACCAAGCAAGGCGTCAAGACCACCCACTGACAGCGCGGCTCAACCGTATTTGAGGATAATGTTATGGATCTTAGCGGGTGCCCCACCCTCGGGTTCTGAGGGGGTCTTCTCTTACTCTCGAACTCCTCGTTCTTCACCAATGCGCGCCGACGCCAAACGAACCAGAAAAGCCTCCCGGCACCCCTAAATGGGTTACCTTTTTCGTGATCGGGTCCACGTAAGAACCGCCCCCGTAATCCACAAACGTGCGTCCTATATCAAAACGCACGTACAAATGACGTTCGTAATACCGCATTAGCACCATCCCGGTCGCGAAGGCAAAGTGCGCAGGATGCTGGGCCACTGGGGGAATCAAATCCGGGTCGTGCGAGGGGAAACGGATGAACCCTGGTAGCAGCTTTACGTAAAGGCCCACATCGCGCGAAGTATGGCCAACTCGCGGGCCCACGAGTCCCAGGAGCGTTGCTCGGTTCGATGATAAGTTGTGGGCGCTTACTTCGGCCTCCACTGAAAAAAATGGGTTGTAGTTGTAGCCAAAATGAAAACCTCCGCCAAGGTCCCCAGCGTTCACAGGCCCATTGAGGGCCAGGGCGTTGAACTGGAAACCCGCCTCATACCGCGGCAATCCGGAGTATTGAATAACAATTTGCGCTCTGACTGTTTCCGCCGCGCACACCATCAGCAAACACACCCGTAACATCCCGCCCATTCCCAATCGCATTGTGCCCCCTTCGAGCCCACCCTCTCGCGGCCTGAAGCAGCACGCAAAATTCCGTGTATTTTTGATGTAATTATGCGACTTACGCCTCAACATCCAAAATCAGCCGGCGTCCGCCCACACCAACTGTCATCGACATCAGACATTAAAGCCGCAAGAGCTGGTCCTTAGCCCCGACCTAAGGCGATGGCAAGCAGTGGGCTTGAGCCCCTCAAGAAAGTTTTTCTCCGGAGAGAGTGGACATGCTTGCCTTTTCTCATCTAGCGCGTCCAACCAATCACGTATTGGGGTGTGCCCGGTCGCTTCTCAAAATATCCGCTACCGCGGCACGTTCGCGCTTCGCCTCGCGCGCAAGAATCTTCGTTGACACTCATTGTCCGGGAAGGCTAGCGTAGCGTCCCGGTTTAGGGGAGGAACGTGATGAAATCGCCGCTTGCGATGATGATTTTGGGCCTGGCGGGAATCCTGGGGGTACCGGCAATCGCGACAGCAGCCGACGAAGCGAAAAAAGATCAACCCCTTCCTCTCAAGGCTTCCCGCAACGTCGACTTCATCACCACCGAGGGCACCTGGCTTTCGCTCGACGTCTCTCCCGACGGCAAAACCATCGTCTTTGAATTGGTCGGCGACCTGTACACCCTTCCCTTTTCCGGCGGCGAAGCCCGCAAACTCACCTCCGGCATGGGCTTCAACTCACAGCCTCGCTATTCGCCCGACGGCAAAAAGATCGCCTTCCTCAGCGACCGCGGCGGCGCCGAAAATGTCTGGATCGCCGACGCCGACGGCTCCAACCCCAAGCAGCTCAGCCAGGATCAGCAGAGCGAATTCGCCTCGCCTGTCTGGACGCCTGACGGCAACTACGTCATCGCCTCGCGCTACACGCAATTCCCGATCGGCGCGGCGGAGCTTTGGATGTACCACATCAAGGGCGGTGCCGGCGTGCAAGTCACCAAATCCAAGGTCCGCCCGGACACTCCTCCGCGCCGCCAGATCAACGCCCTCGGCGCCTCTCTCTCAAAAGACGGCCACTTCCTCTATTACGCCGCGCGCGTGCAGCCCAACGGCTTTTACAACGTAACTTTCCCCCTTTCGCAAATCACTCGCCGCAATCTCATCACCGGTGACGAAGACACCGTCACCGACTCGCCCGGCAGCGCCATGCGCCCGGAAATCTCTCCCGACGGCAATCTCCTCGTCTATGCCACCCGCGTCGAGACCGAAACCGGCCTGCGCATCCGCGATCTCAAGAACGGCGAAGAACACTGGCTGAAATATCCCGTACAGCGCGACGACCAGGAATCCCTCTTCACCCGTGACTTCCTTCCCAACTACGCTTTCACGCCCGACGGCAAGGAAGTTGTCGCCGCATACGGTGGAAAAATCCATCGCATCTCCGTCGCCAACGGTTCCGAAGCCGAAGTGCCCTTCTCCGCAAAAGTCTCACGCGAACTCGGCCCCGACCTGAATCTCTCCCTACGCATCGAAGAGGGCCCCGTTCAGCTGCGCCTCATCCAGCAGCCCGGGCAATCTCCCGATGGCAAGCGCCTGGTTTTCTCCGCGCTCACACACCTCTACGTAACGGATCTGCCAAACGGAAAGCCCGCGCGCCTCACCAGCGGCAACGCCCGCGAGTTCATGCCCGCATGGTCTCCGGACGGCCAGTGGATCGTCTACGTCACCTGGACACAGAATGGCGGGCAAATCTGGAAGACGCGCGCCGACGGCAGCGGCGCACCGCAGCAACTCACCCGCGTTGCCGCGTACTATCGCGAAGTCAATTTCTCGCCCGATGGCCAGCGCATCGTCGCGCTGCGCGGCCCTCGCCAGGGCCACGTCGAACAGTTCAATGAGTGGGACGCCCAACCTGTCAATCTCGATCTCATCTGGCTACCGGCCGATGGCGGCGACGTCAATCTCATCCTGCCCGCGCGCGGCGCCGGCCATCCCCACTTCGGTCCGGAGTCCGACCGCATTTACGTCTATACCGAAAACGGTTTGATCTCGTTGCGCTATGACGGCACGGATCGCCGCACGGTCCTCAAGGTCGTCGGCAAAACCTGGTTCCCCGCTCCCGAGCATCCCGAAGGCAATCCCGCCGACGATGTGCGCATCAGCCCCGACGGCAAGTGGGCACTCGCGCAGATCAGCAATCAGGCTTACCTTCTCGCCATCCCGCGCACGGGCACCGAAACGCTGATCGTAGACGTCTCCAAATCCCCCGTGCCGCTCCGCAAAATCAGCGAAGTCGGCGCCGACTACAGCAACTTCGCCGACGGCGGCAAAACCCTGACCTGGGCCGAAGGCTCCACGTACTTCCGCCTGCCCCTCGACCAGATCGAATTCGCTCCTCCCACGGAAGAAGAAGCCAAGCCCGCCGAAAAGCCGGCCGAGAAAGCAAAGTCCACCGCAAAGGGCAAAGACGGGAAGTCCGACGAAGCTAAAGCCGAGGACAAGAAGAAACTCCCCAAACTGAAGCCCGAAGTCATCGCCGTGAATCTCACCTTCCCGCGTCACACGCCGTCCGGTGAGGCCGTGCTGCGCGGCGCGCGCGTCATCACCATGCACGGTGACGACGTGCTCGAAAACGCCGACGTCGTAGTGAAAGACAATCGCATCATCGCCGTCGGCAAATCCGGCAGCGTCACCGTTCCCTCGGCGGCGAAAGTCATCGACGTCTCCGGCAAGACCATCGTCCCCGGTTTCATTGACATTCACCCGCACTGGTTCGAGATCCGCCGCGGCGTTCTCGATCTCCAGAACTGGTCCTTCCTCGCCAATCTCGCCTATGGCGTTACTGCAGGCCGCGACCCGCAAACCGCCACCAACGACATGTTCGCCTACCAGGACATGATCGACACCGGCGAAATCATCGGCCCGCGTCCTTACTCCACCGGCCCCGGCGTTTTCCCGGACACCGACTTCCAGTCGCTCGACGACGCCGACGATGTCGTCCGCCGCTACCGCCAGTTCTATCGCACCACCTATCTCAAGTCGTATCTCGTCGGCAACCGCAAGCAGCGCCAGTGGATGGTCATGGCTTGCAAAAAAGAAGGCGTCATGCCCACCACCGAAGGCGCCCTCGACATGAAGCTCGACCTCACCCACGCCATCGACGGCTTCAGCGGCAACGAGCACAGCATCCCCATAACGCCGCTGTTCGACGACACCGTACAGTTCTGGTCGCGCTCTGGCATCTTCTACACCCCCACGCTCATCGTCGCCTATGGCGGTCCCTGGGCCGAAGATTATTTCTACGAATCCACCGAAGTCCACGACAACCCCAAGGTCCGCCGCTTCCTTCCGCACAATATCGTTGACGACCGCACGCGCCGCCGCCGCATCTGGACGCGCAAGGACGAACTCGCCTTTCCGCGCCTCGCTGCGCAGGACGCCAAGCTCATCAGGGCCGGCGGCAAGGTCTGCATTGGCAGCCACGGTCAGTTCCAGGGACTCGGCTATCACTGGGAGATGTGGGCGCTCGCATCCGGCGGCGCTTCCAACATGGATGTGCTGCGCTCCGCCACCCTGCGAGGCGCCGAAGCCATGGGCTTCCAGAAGGACCTCGGCTCCATCGAGCCGGGCAAGCTCGCCGATCTCGTCGTGCTCGACAAAAATCCGCTCGACGATATCCACAACACCACCAGCATCAGCTACGTCATGAAAAACGGGGAGCTCTTCGACGGTAACACGCTAGACGAAGTCTATCCCGAGCAGAAGCCTCTTCCTCCGCTCTGGTGGTGGAACGAGAAACCCTAAAAGCCTCCGGCGACCCACCCTGCGCATTTCAGGGTGTGGGTTTGTCTTCTTCTCCCCCATTTTCTAATTTCCATTTTCTAATTTCTGGCCTAACATGGCCGCGGAGTTGTGTCCCGACCCTCACGGACCGCGCTCTAATGGCAACTGGAAACCCCGCTTCCGCACTCGCTTCCTGGACGCTGAACTTTGGCGCGCGCACCAGGCCTCTTTTCCTTTCGCGCTGCTGGGCGGTGCTTGTGGCCACGGCCAGCCTCCTGGCCGCCTTGCCTGTCGCCGTCGTCTCCTTCGGCGCGTACGGTATCGCGCTGCTCCTCGTAAAAATCCCTCCTCCGCGCGCGACCTACAACTTCCTCTCCCGCTCTTACGACCGCCTCCTCGCCCGGGTCGCCCCCAGGGTCCTGCGTGACACCCGCGACACTCCGGCCCTACGCCTCATGGTCTCCCTCACCCTCACCGTCGTGCCTATCTTCGTCGCGCAACTCATCCTCGGCAAACCCCGGCTCCTCCTCGTCGCGGCCTTCTACCTCGCCCTCTACGGCGTCAAGTTCCAGCGCTTCATCCGCATGTTCAGCGCCAGCCACCTGGAAGCGCACCGCCCCCGCGGCTTTTTCTCTCCCGCCTTCGACAGGTTCTTGGGCCGCTACCTCGAATTCTTCCTCGGCTTCTTCTACGGCAACATTCCCGAGCTCGGCCGCACCGCACACGTCTGCCTCCACCACCGCGAAAACGCCGGCTTCGACGACACGCGCCACACCATGTCTTTCGACCGCACCAGCCGCCTCGACTTCCTCTGGTACATGGCCGGCAATCTCTGGACGGTCCTCGGCCTCGCGCCCTACTTCTACTTCAAGTCCAAGGGCGACGCCAAGAATGGCCGCCGAATGCTTACCGGCATGCTCTGCTACTATGCTTACTTCGCCGCCGTCTTCGTCTACAACTGGCAAATCGGTATCTTCTTCGTCCTCATCCCCATGCTCTCCATGAACCTGATCAACGCCATCACCGCTTGGGTCCAGCACGCCTTCTGCGATCCCGAGCATCCCGACGACTACTTCGCCAACACCGTCACCGTCATGGACGAGGTCAATTTCCTCAACGAGGGCTATCACCTCTGCCATCATCACCGTTCCAGCCTGCACTGGACCGAAATGCCCGCGCACTTCGACCGCCTCCGCGACCGCATGAGCACCTCCGGCTCGCTCGTCTTTCGCGACCTCGACTTTCTCGGCCTCTTCACCGAACTCACGCTCCTCGGCCGGATGGACGTGCTCGCCGCCAAGCTCGTCCCCTGGCAGCCCATGACCCACCCCGAACGCCTAGCCCTCCTAGCCCGTCGCACCACCGTGCGTTTACCCTGAGCGCAGCGCGAAGGGCTGTTCTGATTCAATAACTGTTCCGTCTCGTGTCCCGGGTCCTGTGTTCCGTGACCTGCGTGAGGGTGGTCTTACGCGGGGTGGTTTGAGTAGGCCTTTTCCCTGAGTGATGGATGGCTGGAGAAGCAGCCTAATACGTCATCCTATATAGTGACATGCAGCTAGGTTATGTCATCTTATAGTATGTCATTGCTTTATAAAACGTCATATTATAAGTTGACATTAAGGACCGGTATGTCATACTATACGCTGACAGAGATGCTCTATGAACCGCCAATTTAGGCAGTTACGCCTATCTCAACTCGACCGCAGTCTTGGCGATGCGAGGAACCTACCTCCACGCCCTTCCGCTGGATGGATTGCCTCTGTTCGTGAGGCGCTCGGGCTCAGTTTGGCGGACATCGGCCGGAACCTCCGAGCGCCGAGACAAACTGTTCAAAAATTCGAGCGAGCCGAGGCGACCGATCGCATCACGCTGGCCACTCTTCGTCGGGTCGCCGATGCCATCGGATGCGACCTTGTTTACGCGCTCGTGCCGAAGTCCGGCTCCTTTGCAGAGCTCGCAGAACACCCCACGCGCGAACGTGCCGCTCGGGACGTGAAGAGTGTCGTGCATAGCATGGCGCTCGAAGACCAGAAACCGGAAAACGCAACCCAACTGATCGAGGATGAGGTCCAGCGGCGCTTGAACGGGAAATCAAAATGAACTTCGTCCTCAATCACAAATACTCGGACGGGAATACGCCCATTCGTGCGGAAGAAGCCGACCAACTGATTCCCCGCATCAGCACCATGGGCGAGCTGAATGAATACGAAGCGTTGAACATTCTGCAGACCCGCGAGTGGGCGTTTGACAATCGAACCATGAAATCCATGGACCCGCTCGAAGAGTCCTACATCCGAGAACTGCATCGCCGCATGTTCGAGAACGTCTGGAAATGGGCGGGCACGTACCGCAAGCATGAGCTAAACATAGGCTGTGATCCGCGCGAAATTCCGCAGCGTATTCCACAGCTCATTGGCAACGTCCGGTATTGGCTGGACCACAAGACATTTCCGGTCGACGAATGTTTGATTCGCTTTCATCATCAGCTTGTTTCGAAAATCCATCCGTTTCCCAACGGAAACGGGCGCCATGCCCGCCTGATCACCGACGTGGTCGCCGTCAAGCTCGGCCTGCCGGAATTTACTTGGGGAGCTGGAAAAGACCTGGTCGCCGAAGGCGATGCGCGCACTAGGTATCTCGTCGCACTCCGCGCCTTCGACGCAAATGAAAACGATGTGAAGTCCCTGGTCGAGTTTGCGCGTTCGTAGCAACGTCGCATGCCCGCCACACAGTTTTCTCAGAGAAGGACGGCCGCTTTCGCGGAGTGAACAAATGATTGAGGAAGAAAGAAGATTTGGCTCGCCCTAGAGGACGATTTCAGAACTCTTGATTGGAGTCAGATTGCTGGAGAAGTCGCGGTATTCAGCGAATTATTCGCCCGTCACTCGGGCTCAATTCCACAACGCATGGGTAGAGTGGGGAAGCTGTTGCGAAGTCACTTCGACGAATAGCGGCAATTCAGCCAAGTGGTGGGAACTAATCTCTTATGCCCAGGTCCTTACCAATGTACGCAACCACTTCGGTTCTCTCCCGAAGTCCTTTCCGCTACAACATCGCAGTCATTTGCTTACTTCCTTCTGATTTCTGGCTATTATTTGCGGGTTGCCGTCTGCGTG